>NZ_CP101740.1:600000-900000 GCF_024496245.1 Sphingomonas qomolangmaensis | reverse complement strand
GTACAGCAGATTCTCGACGCTCACTTCCTCGTTGGGCGACAGGAACATCGTCGAGCCCGCCTTGGGGCCGTGCCAGCGCTCCCAGGTCTCGGGGCGGACGCGGAACTTCTGGTCGAGCTTCAGCTCGCCCTTCTGGAGCATGTCGAAGATGACATAGGTCGTCATCATCTTGGCCATCGACGCCGGCGGCATGCGGCGATCGGCGTCCTTGGCATACAGCACGGCGCCCGACGACAGATCCTCGATGAACGCCACCGGCGCAGGCGTGTCATAGGGCGGACGCTGCGCCGAAGCGGGCATCGCCAGCGCGAGGAACAGCGGCGGCAGTACGAGCAGTTTCTTCATGGAAAACACGAACCCTGGTGGCTTGAGGATCATTTCGAACGAAAGACGGTGGCGTCGCGATAGCCGCTTCCGGCGGCGCGTGCGCGGGCCGAATTGGCGGCAGTGGCATCTGGAAACGGTCCGAGCTGGACGCGCCAGAAGCGGCCTGCGGCGATCGAGCGGCCGTTCAATTGGCTCGCCAGCGCCCTGGCGCGCGGCTCGCTGGAGAGCGCGGCGACCTGGACGAACCAGGTGCCGGTGGCAGCGGGCTTTGGTGGCGCAGGTGCCGTAGGCACCGGGCGAGGCGATGCGGGCTTGGGGGCTGGCTTTGCGGCAGCAGGCTTGGGCGGCGCCATCGGCGTTGGCGTGGGTAGCACCGCCGCCATCTGCTTGCGCAAGCCGTTGAGCAGCACCGGCGGCGCATCGAGCCGCGGCAGCCCGGGACGCCCCGCCTGCAACGCCGCCTGATCCTGCGGCGAAGGCGTCACGCCGCGCACCCGAACGCCGGCCTGCGCCGCAATGCCAAGCGCCGAAAGCGCGCCGGGTGCCAGCGCGATCACTTGGCTACCTGCGGGCAGCTGCGCGACGATCGGCACCAGGATCGTTCGGCCGGTGTCGAGCGCGGTTACCTCGGCGACGCTCCCCATCGGCAGCGTCGCATGGGCAGCACCGATCGGATTGTCGAGCGCGCTCGCCAGCCCCACCGCGCCGACTTCGTCGTAGCGCTTTATCTCGCCCGAAGTACCCAGCGGTCCCGAAGCCGCGACGACTTCGGCGGGCGGCGCGTCCTGCGCCGACGCCGCCCCCGCAGCGCCCAGCAGGCCGAGGATCAGGAACTCAGCGCGAGACTTCATCGGCCAGCAACCCCACCGAAAGAGCATAGAAGTTCGAACAATTATAATCGAGGATGACGCGATAATTGCTCGTCAGCAGGAAGGCGGTGCGCCCCTGGCCATCGGGTTCGAGCAAGGTCGCCTGCACATTGTCGGCGGGCAACGCGCCGCCCTGCGGGGTCACCCCGAGCGCGCGCCATTCGGCGATCGTGCGCCACTGGCTATGCCGGTCGAACACCCGCGGACAGCGCGGCGAGACGGTGCGGGTTTCGAGCGGCGCACGCGCGAGGCCTGCGGGCACGTTCACCGCAACGCCCCAGGGCTGGCCGCGCCGCCAGCCGGCGTTCGACAGATAATTGCCGATCGACGCCAGCGCATCGGCTTCGCTCGCCCAGATATTGGCGTCACCATCGCCATCGCCGTCGACCGCGAGCCGCAGGTAGACCGACGGCAGGAACTGCGGATAGCCCATCGCGCCCGCCCAGCTGCCCTTCAGCCGCTCGCGCGGCACGCCGCGATCGATGATCTTGAGCAGCGCGATGAACTCGCCTTCAAACAGCGGCCGGCGGCGTCCCTCGAAGGCGAGCGTGGCGAGCGAGCGCGGCAGATCGAAATCGCCGGTATAGCCGCCATAATTGGTCTCATGCCCCCAGATCGCGACCAGGATCGATCCGGGCACGCCATAACGCTGCTCGACCGCGCGCAACGTGTTCAGGTTGCCGCGATAGGCGCTGCGACCGCGTCCGATCCGCGCGGCATCGACATGCCGTGCGCGATAGGGGGCAAAGTCGGAGATCGGCGCATTGGGGCTCGAACTGCCCGGCTGGTCGCGATCGAGCTCGATCACCCGCGGGTTCACCGTCAGCGAGGGCAGCACCGAATTGAGCGTGCGATCGCTCACCCCCTCGCGCAGCGCCTTGCTTCGCACCGTCGCCAGATAGCTCTGGAAGCTCGCATTGTCCTGAGCGGCCGCCCCGCCGCCCAAGCCGCCGAGCGCAATGCCGGCCAGAAGGATCGCCCCGAAAATACGCATTACACAGCTCCACCCCGGCCCCGCCGGCCGTGGTGCCGACTATTGGCACACTCCCCCCCGGTGCTGGAACCCCTTGGCGAGCGCGGGCTTGCAGAAAACCCGCCGACCTGCGTAATCGGGGCGTGCCAGCATGCTGAGTGGCCGGCATGCGGAGAGGTGGCCGAGTGGTTTAAGGCAGCGGTCTTGAAAACCGCCGTGGGTGGAAGCTCACCGTGGGTTCGAATCCCACCCTCTCCGCCATTGCTGCGCCAGTTTACAGCGCGTTTGCAGGAACTTAGCGGCATTGACCGCTAGTCGATCCCACATTCCATACCACTTACCGAAAGGGCTTTACGATGCCGATTTCGGCTCGGGTCAACCGAATCGAGCGATCAGGTTTCGGGACTATCCGGATCGTGAAAACCGGTGCGGCGCGGCTCTTCGCCAGCCTGCACTGGCAAGGCTTGCAGCATCACGTTTAGCTGCGTGACGTGCTGCACGGCGCTCACCCGATGGCCATTTTGATCTTCACCCGAGAACACAAGTTTGTCGGGAGCCAGATACGAGATACGCTGTGGAAACATCAGAGACCCCGATGGCCCGCCGACGAAGCAGAGGAAAGCTTCTTCATCCTCGGTCAGGCTATCCTCGAAGTTTTTCACCTCACCCAATATTTGAGCGCACGTGATTTCCGCGGCTTCCATTTGATAACGTGAAGCCTCAGCAACCTGGCGGGATCGCTCGCCTTGCTCGGCTACCCTTCGATTACCTTCTTCAAGTGCTTCCTCCATCGCGTCCGTGTTAAAAGCACTGATGGACGGGTACAGAGGTGTTGATAAGCGGCGAAGGGACATGTTGAGATTTGGCAGCTTCTGGTCATTGCTCATGAAATATTCCTATCCTGCTCGCGTCTGATAGACACCGCCTGCCATCTTGCCGCTGTCTATGAACCGTATGCGCCGCGATTCGAACGCGGATCGCAGAGCCTGGGCCGTTTCGTCCTGCACCGACTGTCCTAGCTCGAACCGCGCTGCTGTCGCGCGACCGACGCCCGCCGCTTCCGCCAGATCGGAAAGCGACCAGTCGAGCATCACGCGAGCCATCTTAGATTGTTGAGGCGTCATGCTGATAACTGTATTATCAGAACGCGATTGACGCAACCCGATTAACTATGATAACAGCGTTATCACCCTCGAAGGAGGGTGGCCGGATGGGGGAAGGTAGTAGCTCCCCCACATCCGGCCTGACCCTGACGTCTGTTAAGGAGACAATCATGGCTACCGATCCCAGTACCACAGGCATGCCGCCGCGCGTACCCACTTCTGCCGATTTCGACCTAACGAAGTTGGACGATGTCTCATCGAAAATGGACGTTCTCAAATCGTTGATTTGGGTGGCGATCGATCTGCAGCAGGCTGACGCCTACCACGCGGAAAACCTGATGCACGGCGCTTTGTTGGTGCATCAGGTCTGCGACGAAGCGATCTGCGATGTTCATAACGACCTGCTGGCGATCCGCCGGGAGGCGTCAAATGGTTGACCCTGCACCGTTCCGGATCAACGACGTGACGATCGAGCATAACGAAGCCCCCGACTATTTGGAACAGGCCCACGCGGTTGCATCGTGCCTGGAGCTAGCCGCCAGCGAAGACGCGAGGGCGAACCGGCAAATCTTGGTCGCAGCGGCCAATGCGGTCGGCACACTGATACTGCTGGCATCGCAGGCACATGCCAAGGAGCGCGAGGAAACTAACGCCCTGTGGCACACTCGCGGTTCGGCGCTCGCCTAATATCTCCCGATTCGCCGAACGGCTGACAAAATACCCGGTCCGTCGAAAGGCGGGCCGGTTCTTTTTGAGGGCGTGCCATCTTCGACCACTGCATCGAACTGGTGGAGCCGACCATGATCTGTCGTGTGAAGGACAATCGACGCGAACTGTACGACTCGGGAATGAGCGACGCGAAGATCGCACGGTCGATCGGCCGCGATAAGTTTACGATCTCGCATTGGCGAACCAGATACGGGCTGCCGGCCCATTTCATTACACCACCCTCGCAGCAGCGGCACTTCCCCACTCTTTACGAGAATGGTCAAAACGACTCCGACATTGCCCGCATAGTCGGTTGTCACCGTTCCGCCGTTCAACGATGGCGTAAGCGGTCCGGCTTTCCGAAGATACAGGCACGGCGACGGATACTTCCGCGGGTGCGAATAATCAGCCTGGACTATGCGTTCGAGAGCGGCGCTACATTTCACTCGATCATCGCGGATGAGAGCTGGTCGAACTGGCTCGAGGAAAACGGCGCTACCGTCTGGTGAGACATCGCCCCGGCCTAGGCTCACCGCGAGCGTACGGCGTTCTCCAATCGTGGGCCCCGCTTAGGTACTTCGGTACCCGGGGCCCACCAATATTCCTGCCCATTGTCGCGCGCCCACTGCTCCAGCTCGAATTTCGAGTTGAGATAATCCGGGTCGGTTTCCTCGGCCAAGCGATCGAGGATGGTCCGCTCATACGCGGCGCGCAGGTACCAGATATTGCCGCCGGGGGTGTACCGCTTCGCGAACCGCGTGGCGGCCTTGCCGGGGTTGCCCTCGCGCACGGTGCCGTCGTCCCGCTCATTGGGCAGCGCCGTGCGAATCGCCGATCGGGTGTCGTTGACCAGCCCGTACATCGGCCCCAGCGCGAAGCCTGCCAGGCTGTTGATGCGATCGCTGCTGACCGATCCGATCAGATCGCCGAAGATGCCCAAGCCGCCGCCCTGCAACGCTGCATCAGCCCAGAACTCCTCATCATCCATCGGGCGCGGGTCGCGGCCCTTGGCGATTTCGCGCAACTGGATCGCCGCGGCACCGAACAGTGTCATGCCGACGAAGAACTGCCCGCCATATGCCGCCGCCCGGTACGGCCCCAGCATCGCCATGCGCTGCCCCTGTTGCATCATCAGCGAGAACGCGAACGATTTGAACTGGAAGCTGTTGCGCAGGAACTCGCCCTGCAGCGTGCCGGGCCGGGTGCCGGCGATCATGAACGATCGCGCGCTGGCGCTGCTTTCCTGCACCGCTGCCGACGTCTCGCCCAATACGAAGTCCATCAGGCGGCCCGATGCCTCGGGGTCCTGCACGTTGCGGGCATTGACCCATTCGGCCCCGCTCAGCCGCTCAGGGGGCGCGGTGCGAATCGCCTCCCACTGCCTGGCGTCGATGCCATAGCGCTCCATGCCGGTGCGTAGCTTCTCGGGCAGCTTGCCGAACACCAGCCCGCGGTTGTCACCCAGCTCGCCAAGCAGATCGAGCCCGAACGCCCGCTGCCCTGCCTCGGTCCATTTGTTCAGCCCCGACACGCGCAACACGTCGTCGGCGATCACGGACGTGATTTGCGGGCCATGGGTTTCCCCATAATAGCGCGACAGTCCCAATAGCGCCCGGCTGGCGTCGCGCATCCCGAGCCCCAGCCGGATCGCCAGCTTCCGATCGCGGGACGATGCGGGGTTCAACTGGCGAAGGTATCCCGCCAGCACGTTCGTTTGCGGAAGGCCGACAAGCTTGCGGGTCATCAGCTGGGTGTTGATGTCCGATATCGCCGACAGCGGGGCCGATCCGAGCAGCGAGGCGGTGAGCAGATCGCGCGCGCCCGAGACCCCTTTGAGCGCGATGTACGACGGACGTTCCATCCAGCCCTCGGCCAGCACCGGGACGTTGTACCGGCCTTGCAGGTAATCCCAGAGTCGCTCGGTACGCTCCCGCCCGCCAGAGGTGCCGGCGACGACACCAGGGCGAAGCTTATCGGATGCCGCTTCCGCACGATCCACCGTATCAAGCAGCAAGCGGACCGTGGCGTTCGGGTTCGGACCGAACCGCTCTAGCGCGGCAATGTCCGATGCCATCCCGCGGATATGGCCCAGGATCGCATTGAACGGGGCGCCGGTGCCGTAGACAGCATCATAGCGCATCCATGCGTCGCCATCGCGAAAGACGAATTCCCGGTGATCCGCGCGCGTGCTGGCCAGCTTCAATTCGCCGGCAAACGTTGCTTCGGCTTCCCCGATCAGCCCGCCGGTGCGGATGGCCTCATAGGTGTTGCGCAGCACGTCCGACAGCCGTTCCTCGGTGAGCTTGCCGCCCGTATCCGGGTCGCGCATCGCGGCGGTGTCCAGCTCGCGCAGAACGTCCTCCCGCCATTTGGCATAGCCTGCCCGGCGCACCTTCAACGGGTCGTGCGTGTGGGTCAGCCCGAACCCTTTCAGCTTGCCGATATTGCCGCCGGCCGCGTTGAAGCGCTGGCGCAATCGTTCGAACACGTCGGTTACGGCGTCGGCGAACACTTTCGAGCGCGCGTTGCCGGTCGATTGGCCATGCAGCTCGCGCACGACGTCGGACACGCCCTCGCGATCCTTCGGCTGACCAAGGAAATCCCGGCGGTGGCGCTGGATGAAGTCGGACAGGTCAGCCTGCGCCTGGAAGTCGATAGCTTCGGCGCGGCGCACGATGTTCTCGTACGGGGCTCGGGCATCGCCATCCATCATGGCGCGGATCCCGGCATAGCCCGATTCGCCCTTGAACTTGCCAAGGTCCGCCAGCGCTCGTTTTTGTGCCGATACCTGCAACATCGTCTGGCGCTTCTTGAGCGCCGACTGTGCCACCAACTGCTTGAGCGTTTCTTCGCTGGCCTGCGCCGCCGCAGCCTCGGGGCTCATCCGCTTGGCGAATTCGGTCTCGAGTTGTTCGAATAGAGCGGACATGCGCCGGCCGCGCGCCGCGTCGATCTCGCCGCGTTCCACCATGCCGGGGATGCAGTTGCCGAGTGACATGGCTCAGTACCCGTGCGTTTCGAAGCGTGGCCGTTCCGCCGATCGCGTCTCTATGCCGGTCGTCAGCCCAGCCGTGATCGAGCCCGCGGTGAACGAACCACCCTGCGGCGTGAAGCGAAACCCGAAATAGGGCTTGGTTGTGGCCGGCAGCGGCGTGTCGACCAGGACCCTTTGCCCGAGCAGATCGGCTGCGATCGCACCGGTGGTGCCAAGCACTTCGACATTGGCCGTCAGCGCCGAATTGTCAGCTTGGATCATGTCAACTGTGATGCCCGTTGCGGCGCCCGCGAAGTCCGCCTCGACCGCGGCGAAGCATCGCAGCTTGCGGGTTCGATCTGCCCCCACCAGATCGCGCATCAGTAGGGAATCGTCGGATACCGCGGCACCAGTGATAGCCTGCCATTCCGAGCAGAGCAGTTCCTTGTCGGTCAGCATGTGATATAGCCCCTCAATCTGGGATGGAGCGAAGCATGAATTGGAATCAGCGGGATCGCCGGACCATCATCACCGTCGCTGTCATCGCATTGTGGCCCATCATAGGCCTGGCGGTGGCCCTTATTGCGGGAGGAAGCACAGGCGCTTGGACTGCACTGGCGATTGCGCTGGTGCCGGTGCTTGGCGGTCTCGCCGCCCTTTGGTTCCTGTTCGTCAACCGGATGGAGATGGAGCACGCGGCGCTTGGTCTGGTCTTTGGCCTGCCCGTGCTGATCTACGCCTTCGGAGTGTGGCCTGCGGTCGCTGTTCTCGCCGTGTCGGCTGTCATGCGGCTCATTGGCGCGGCGATCGCCGCCCGCCGCGCACCACCCCCTGCTACCCTGCCAATGTCGGCCCGTTAGGGGACCATGCAGGCGCGCGCTGCCAGAATAGCGGCAGCGTCGTCATCCAGATCCTGCAGCACGTCAGCCAGCCGGGCTACTTCGCCTTCGTCGCTCAACCGTACCGGCGTGTCCGGAGCTTCGACCGCAATCATTCGCACATCGTGCTCTATCGTCTCGTCGAGCGATCGAGGCGTGGCACTGTCGAACGGGTCATCGTAGCGCGCCAGCGTCTCGCGCGATGGTGGTGCGCTATCCCTTCCGGCCAGGGCGACAGGAGCGTCGCCTCGTGGCGGGAACGCTACACCCACGTTGCCCGTCAGTCCGCCCTCCGTGACGTCTCTACCCTCCCTCGCCGCGGTCGCCGACAACCGAGCAATAATCCGGTTCTGCTGTGCCGATGGGCGCGCGGATCGCCGCAGAGCTAATTCGCCGCCAAATGTCGTTATCGCCGCAAAGCCAGACAGGTCTGTAGCACCAGCCTCCGCCGCAAACGCGTCGTGCGATACGCCGTCATTGAGCAAGTAGATCTTGCCATCAGGCGATATGACATACGCCCGCTGAATAGAGGATGCGTCTCTAATCAGGTCACCAGCTCGGATGACAGTGGCTTGGCCTTGCAGAAGGTCAGGTTCCGGCCGAGCGGCCGGTGCCGTTCGCTCTCGCGGTGCCCGCCACGCATCAGCGGCAGCAGGATCGATCGATCGCACCCGCGCGCCGGCGGCGTCAGGCGCGACAGGAGCAATATCGTCCAGGATCGCCCGCGGCACGTCGACCGGGACAACATCGCCGCCGCCCGCAATGGCTATTGCCTCGGCTTCGGTCTCGAAAGCACGGGTATCATCCCCCGCCGAACGATAGAGGCGAGCCGAATCGGTGCCCCCGATATCCACGGCCTGCGGTGCCGGATCGTCGGCGATTGCGGTCCAGCGTCGCTCGGCGGTCTGCACCACATCTTCGATATCCGCATCGGCACGGGCGAGCGCCGCTTCTTCGGCATCCACGGCCCGCTGAGCGGTGGCCCATTCTTCGTCGGCGTCGAACTGGTCGCGTCGCAGGGTCGGCGCAGTGTCCGGCGCCTCCCCCATGCGCGAGTGCGCCCATTCGATCGTATCGCCCACCGTGCGACCGCGCAGGAACGGATTGGCCTCCACCACCTTGCGTCCGACGATGGCCTCGATCGGTGCGTCACGGCCCGCGCGAAGGATGGCCTGGCCACCGCCCTGTCCGAAGACGTGCATCAGGTACAGATTGCCGCCGGTCTCGCGCGCTCCAACCCGTGCCAGCGATGCTGCGTTGTCGTTGGTCAGCACCTGCATGAGGCGATCCTGCAAGCCGCCATCGGACCGTTGCGCCAAGCGCTGGGCATCGGACATCGTGCCGCCGACGACGCGCTTATGGTAGGTCAGCCAGGTGCTATCAAGGAACTGATAGCGCCCGGTCGCGGTCGATCGCGTGTTTCGAGCCGCATCGTTCCCACCGCTCTCGGCGCCGCGCAGCCGCCGGTAATAGGCATCGCGTGAAACCGGCGGGGGCGGCGCGGTCGGTGGTATGCTGGCGGGGTTATCCAACGCGCGCTCGGCAGCGTTCAGGCGAGCGGCATGGCGTTCGCTATCCCGCCCGGGGTTGAATGGGCTTGTCGCCGCGATCTCGACTTCGCGTTCGAGCTCGCCAACCGCCGCCCGTTCGGCTGGGGTCGCGCTGTCGAGGCCTACGCGCGCCTTGAAGCTCTCGATCAGGTCCGCGACCGGACCCGCCAGCCGGCTTGCACCGCGCACCACCAGTTCGCCGCCGCCTTGCAGCACGCCCGCGCCTACGCCTGCGGTGCCGATGTTGGCTGCGGCTTCGGTCCCGGTCAGCGTTTCGCCCCGCTTGGCACGCTCGTTGGCGATCAAGGGCTGCTCGACGGCTTCGGTGGTCGCGCCGATCACTGCCTGGTTGAGGATCCGGCGCGCGATAGTGGTGCCGCCCCCGCCACCGATGGGCGCGGTCAGCAGGTTGAACGGATCGAGCACGCCGGCAGCGAGTGACCCGGCACCCCATGCGACCGTGCCCCCGCGCTCGACAGTCCTTTGATCGGCGGCGCGGCGTTCCTGCACCCGCTTGAGCGTTGCCGCCCTGAATTCGTCGACGGTGGTAGGCGTGCCCTTCATGAAGTCCGGCTTGCGAGCCCGTACCGCCGCCAGATCCTCGAACACCCGCTGCTCGTACACACTGCCGCCGCCGCGCCCGGTGCTCACATAGGAATTCATCGACCGCCCGGTCTCTGCCTGCAGGGCTTCGACCAGCGGGCCATAGTCGTTGACCACCTCCTGTTCGGACTGAGATGGCCAATCGTCCTGCACCACCCGAAACGACGACGTGAAGGTCTCGGACCACGACGAACGCGGCATGGCCTCGGGCTGAGCGCGGGGCTGCGCTTCCAGATCGACCTCGTAGAACGACAGCGGATCGCGCGGCCGGCGGTCCTGGCTCATTTCCATGGCAGCCTCGTAACGTCGATTGTGTAGGGCTGCCCGCGCACGTTCTTGGACTGCACCAGCCCGGCGCCAGACTTGTCGCGGAACCCATAGACGGTCTCGCCAAGCCGAACCGGGATGAGCTGCCGTATCTGCCCTAGCGATACGTTCGTGCCATCGGGCCAGACCGGGCTTCCGTTGATCGAAGCGCCGATCAGGTCGTCACGCTCGCCGCGCGCGATACGACGCATCAGGCCGTCATGGGTCCAGCCGGAAGGCAGCGAGACCGGCACGCCCTGCACGCGGGTAAAGCCGCCGATCACCTGTCCCTGCCCATTGCGATACTGCCCGGTCACCGTCGCAACCGCGGTGCGGAAAGCATCGGCGCTCCAGGCGGTGCCCCCGGCCCGCGTCGTGCGTGCGAAATACAGCGACTTGGCCGCGTCGAACACGTCCCCGGCATAGTCAGGCATCCCCGCCAGCGCCGGCCCCGCATACTGATTGAACAGCAACCGGGCTTCCTGTGCCCTGAACGCGTCCGGGTTCGTGCGCTGGGCATCAGCGCCCCGCAACACGTCGCGAGCATTCATGCTGCCGCCGGGCTGAAGCATCAGCGTCGATGCGATCCGGAACGCGCCATCGTCCGCGCCCGCCACCTGCTTGGCTGCACCACGAATGGCGCGCGGATCGCGAAAGCGGGCGATCTCCTCGAGTGCCTTCGTCCGTTCAGCGGAGTTGCCGGCGACAAGGGCGCGCAACTGGGGCAGTTCAGCCTCGGTCAGTGGCTCGATCGAGGGGCTGCCATACCGCCGGGCAGCGGCCAGCGCGGTATTCGCCCGGCGCTGGAACGACGCGTCATCGCTCAGGGGCGCGAGCTGCTGACCGGTGGCCAACTGCAGTTGCGCCATCAAGCCGCCCGGTGCGTCCAGCCGCGCCTTGGTCTGGTCACGCACTTTGCGCAGCCCGTTCAATTCGGCTGCCTGATCGGGCACCAGCCCCTTGCCTGCCGTCTGTGCCGTCAGTTCGTTGATTCGACCGTCGATATCCGACAGCGACGCGCCCCGATATTGCTCGGTGACACGCGTTTCGCCCGCCCTTAGGCGGGCAGAAGCCGCCGACGAGCTATCGTCCAGCGCTTCATAGCCGATGGCCAGCGCCTCCCAGTCGGCAGCACCACCCGCGCCGGCATCGAGGTTGACCCGCAAGGTATCGAGCTGCTCGCGCTGTTCGCGCCGCTGCTGTGCAGCCTGGGCCTCGACTTCGGCCTGTTGACGACGGGCTTCCGCTTCGTTCCGTGCCCGCTGCACCCGGATACGATCGCTGACCTGTCGGCCTTGGTCTGGCGTGAAGCCGCCTTCGTGCTGGCGATACCAAGCTTCGGCGTCTTCGACACTGGCGTCGATCATCCGCGTGGCGACGTCGGTGCGGATATCCGATTCCGCGCGCAACCGCTCTTGCTGTAACTGCTCCTCCGACCAACCATTCATCGGACGGCGGGCCATGTCCCCGAGATAGTCCCGCGCCTGCAGCACATATTGCTCGACCAGATCGGGGTCCTGCCATGCGGCACCGCCGTTCATCTTGGCCGACGACACGAGCGCCTCGGTCTGGGCATTATCGAACTTCGACCGCTCGACCGCCGTGTGGCGGGCCAAGGCGCTATCGAATTGCAGGATTTGCGGGGTCACTCGTTCCTTGAACAAGGCCTTTGCGCGAGGCGCGGTCAGCCCATCTTCGGCTTCGCGGGCCTTGGTCCTGAGCGCCTGCGTGGTCGGCGTGTAGGCGTCCAGCGCGGCCTTGCCGCCCCTGAACATGGCACCTTCGTTCGGATCGTAAACGAGCGTCGACGCCTCGGCATCCCAGTTGATCAGCGCCTGTTTCGCCTCGCGGTCGTCCTGCTCGGCCTCGATCTGGGCACGAAGCTCCGCGGCGTCCATCACTTGCCCGGAAAGCTCTCCCAGCCCCTTGGCGATGCCAGCCGCCAGGCCGGTTGTGTCAGTGGGGCGAAGGCGCTGCCGCGCTACCGGATCCAGCGCGACGCGGTTGCCTTGTGAGCCGACGACGACGACCATCAGTAAATCCCCCCGGCAGACACGCCGTAGGGGTTGCGAGCCCGGCCCATCCGCTTGAACTGCTGCGCACTACCCAGGGCCGACGAAGCCACCCCGAAGGCTCCACTGATCGCGGCGCCGGTGGCGGCGCTGCGTTGCGCTGACGCTTCACCCCGATAGTTCGCCGCCTCCCGTTCCATGCCGCGCGCCTCGCGCGTTGCGTTTTCGCGGATCGTGGCGGCGTCCTGCTGTCCGACGCGCGCCGTATCGGCCACGAAGCTGGCAGCCGATCCGAACGTCAAGTCGATGCCGTTTGCGGCCATGGCGGCCCGTTGTGCCCCCATCGTCGATGCGGTCTGACGCTGCGACCGTTCCTCCTCGGTGCGTCCGCGCGCCAGGGCATCGCGGGCGGACTCCTGCTCGAGCGCCGCGTTGCGATCGGCAACGGCAGCGCGATACCGGGCCTGCTGGACATTCCCTACGGTCGCCACCGTGCCGGATACAGAGGTCATCACCGCCGACGCGGCCATCATGCCTGTTACCGGATCAAGACACATCGCTGAGGTCCTTCAGTTCGGGCAGCGCTTCGCTCAGGAAGCGGCGGAGACCCGCATGATCGACGATATCGCCAAGCTTCACCCCGCGTGCGCTGGTCGCGTAATTGGCAAGCGTGGCGTCGCGGATGCCGCTCTCGTAGACGGCACCCAGCATCCATCGGACGTGGTGTTCCCGCCCGAGCTGCCGGGTCAGGTTCTCCCGGCGCTCCTGCTGTCGGAACGCGTCGGGGTGCGCGAGGTGCTCGTAGGCGGCTTCGGCGATCTCGATATCGGACCGGGCAATCGTCTCGATCCCCTGCTTGATGGACGCGAATGCCTGATCGATCTGTTCAGCCGCCGCCTGGCGTACCGACAGCGCCTTAGCGACAGCCTGCGCGGCACCGGCGCGACGGGCCAGCTTGGCCGCTTCCTGCGCCTCCAAAACGAGCTTGGTTGCCGGCTCCCGTGCCTGCTCCAGCTCCTGTATCGTGGTCTCGGCTTCGTCGACGTCATGCCGCGCACGCCTGAGCGCTTCGCCATCGCCGCGGCCTTCGAGGTCGGCGAGCACCTGCTTGTTTAGCCGGGACTTTGCGCCCCCGAGCGCGCCGCGCGCGATCTGCAGCCGCGTGTTCAGTTCCGTCAGTGCGTTCATGTTCGACCCCTCAACCAATCTAGGTCAAGGCTAGCCGCGATTGTCGCTGGTGGGCTGCGAGACGCACATGCTCAAACGCTCGACGCGCGTCCGACCGGAATTGCGGGTCGGTGTTCCATTGAGCGCGCGCCGCCCGCTGCGCACGGGCGACCGATGAATGGTCGCGCCCGATCGCGCGGGCGATGGCGGGATAGGAAAAGGCGAACTCAGTCGCAGCGATGTAGATCGCCATCATGCGCAACCGTACCGTCTCTTCGTCCAATGCTGGGGAACGCATCAGCGCGACGACTTCGGAATCGCCCTGAGCGACCGCGAAGATCGCGCGGCAAAGGGCTGGGTGCGTGCCGGTGTGAAGCGCCAGTGCCTCCGCTGTCTGGTGCGCGATCATGAATTCCCGCCCTTTGCCTCGCGCGCGCGCATGGAAAGCTCCCGAAATGCGGGTGCGGGTGGCGATCCAACCTCAACATTTCCCACCCTTTCATGGGGTTCGGATCGCCCCCCGACCGAAACGCTGCACTTTCCGGGCCGGATATCAGGTTTTGCGGGGTTCTCATGGGGTTCGGATGCCCACCTCTTTGCAAAGTTCGCCTTCGCCGCGGCTTTCCCGGCCTCGGTCTTCGGGCCCTTCGACATGCCGCCGTGGAACTTGCAGCGCCCGTTGAGATAGATCGAGGTGAGCAGGCACGCGTTGCCCCGGCGCGTCTTGGCACCACACTGCATCCCTACCAGATCGGCCGGAAGGGGCCTATGCGGAGGGGGCGGATAGGGACAGCCTGCGTCCCACCAGCGCGCGTTCCGTTCGGCGCTCGCCTCGTGGTGTTGGCGATATCGCTTCCGGCGATCGGGCGTCGATTCCTGCGGTGACCTCGCGTACGCGCGTGCGCGGGCGCGTATTGCTCCCACTTCCATCTAATCCTCCCATCCTGGCACGGGTTCGTCGCCTGTTTCGCCGGGGGCGAAGATGAGCGCCGACTTGGCGGTTGGGACGGGCGGGACAACGGGACACTCCCTAAAGGGAGTTGTCCCGCCTGTCCCGGTGTCCCGGTCCCGTCCCGCCGGTTGTCCCGGCACTGTCCCGGCAAGGTGGTGCGTGATCCACGCCCATTCCTCCCAAACCCGCACAACTCCGGCGTTTCTCAGCGCTGGGAGGGCGCGATTGAAGGCACGCTTTCCCGTGTCCCGGTTATGTCCCGCCCCTGTCCCGGCAGCGGAAATCGACTTGTCCCGCCACGCATCGAGCGACGCGACCTTGCCGACCCGTCCGCGGTCGATTGCCCCCTCGGGAATGGCGGTCGGGATCTGCGTTCCCTCGGTCTCGAGGAGCTCGCCTAGTTGCTCGTAAACGAGGCGGTTGCCGGCGCTGAGCTTGCCAACGGCCATGGCGAATGGATCGCGGACGCGGTTGGTGTCGATCTCGGTGGGTTCAACTACGCAAGACGTTACCGTTTCGCCGTCCTCATCCTCACCAAGCTCGACGACGCGCAGGTTGAACAGCATTCGCTCGCCAAGCTCGCCGTCCTTCTGCTTGGTCACTTCGGCCCGCTTCGTCGCGCCAGCCTCGATGAGCACGACGGTGTCGACGCCGCCCTTCAAGCTGCTGTGGCCTCGCGGCTCGGTGCTTTCGGCATCCTTGGGGCGGTGATGCACCGGAACCACGCAGCACGAGAATTCAGCCGACAGCCGCTGGCAGTTGCTGACGTAGGTGGCCATGTCGTCGGTGTTCTCCTTGCCCGCGCCGAAGGTCTTCGACAGCGTGTCGATGACGATCAGAACCGGCTCAGCATCGAACGCCGCCGCTTCCGCGCGCACCGTTGCGGCAAGGGCCTTCACGTCGGCGTCAGGGGCCTGCAGGTCGATCGGGCAAGGGATCAGGCTGAAGGGAATATCGCCTTCAACTTCGTGGTGCCGGCGGAAGGCAACGATGCGATTGCGCAAGCCGCTGACGCCCTCGGCACCAACATAAATCACCAGCCCCTGCCGAACCTTGCGCCCCAGCCAATCCCAGCCGAGCGCGATGTGCAGCGCCCCGTCGAGCACGAAGAAGGTCTTTCCGCTGCCGGGATGCCCGTAGAACAACGCCAGGCCAGACGCAGGCAGCAGTCGCTTCACCAACCACAACCCGCTGAGCTGGGGTTGTATGTCCGAGAAGCGTTCTATCGGCAGCAAGCGATAGTCGTCGGGTTCGGTCGCGAACTTTGCGGCGGCCCTCATAGCTCCACCTTTCCACGCTCGAGGTTGCGGGCGGCTTCGACCATCAGCCAAATCGCCATGCGGATGTGCAACAGCGCGTGTGTCGAATGCCCCGACAGTGCCGCCAGCGTTCCGATGCGCGCGGCTTCGGCAAGGACGGGATAAGCGTCCGGTCGGCATCGATTGCACCCTGCCGCCGCCTGGTCGCGTAGCTTCATGATCTCGACGCGCGTGCCGATCGCCATATCGTCGATGTTCGGCAGATGGGTGCGGATCGAGGCGCGATAGGCGTCCTCGTCCGGTGCTACCGGGAACACGTCAGCAAGCGTGATCTTTGCGGGCGCGTTCATGCCGCGTCCCCGATCGAATCGAGCTGGTTGATATGGAAGGGCCGCATATGGCGCTCGCCAGGACGGACATAGGCAACGGGCAGCCGATGCTTGCACCACGCCTGAGAGACGACCGCCTTCGCCTCGTCATGGCTTGCGCCGACGTAGAGCCAGTCCGGTTTCTTCCAGACACCGTATCGGCGCTCCATCAGGGCGACGCTCCATTGGCCACCGATCGTTTGCCGCAAGACGAGCGACCTGATCACCGCCAAGCGCGGCGATCGGCCAGTCGAAGCGCGCGCAGCACGGGCGCGGAACCAGTCGGTCGCCGGATAGACATGCGCGCTCATGCCGCGTGTCCCCCGTCAAAGTTATCGCGCGGCCAAAATTTGCCCGGTCCAAAATCTGGATCAATGATGCCTACGTGATCCCAGATCAGCAGACGTCCGTGGCGCCACGAAGCCGAATTCGCCATTTCGATCGCATCGGCTGCCGCACCATCGCTGAACACTTTCAGGCAATGCCAAGGGTCGCGATGGCTGGGGCCTCGTGGACCGGCCAATGCGACGTACAGGTCATTGGAAATGCCGCGAGTGATCTCGACGATCTCGTACCGACCAGCGGCCGGCGGGAGCTCGAAGGGGATGATCTCGGCGCTCATTTGGCACCGACCTGTGCGAACTGACGCAACCGATGCTGGCGGGTTGTATCCGGAAGGTCCCTCGACCGGATCGGCCCTGCGGTTTCAGTCCCCGCGGGGCCTTTTCGCTTTTTGGGGGGCGACCCCTTTCTAATAATGGACACCGGTCACGCCGCTTCGACTAGTTGGCGAATGCTGTCGGTTCGAATGAGCGTGCGCCGGCCAAGCTTGACCCGCTTCAGATGGCCTTCAGCCATCAGCTCGTAAATCTTGGTGGTGCCGATGCCGAGGACGCGCTTGGCTTCCTCGACCGATACGGTGATTGGTTCCATTTCTTCTCTCCGGCGACCGGCGAAAGCCAGCGACGAAGAGCGTTATTGAAATTAGCGGCCCAACTATCGCCGCGAAATACCGCGAAATACGGCGAAATTGATTTCGCTAGGACCGCATTCGATCGATTGTGCGCCTTATCAGATCGTTGGTTTGTCGGGGATCAGGCCCCTCTATCCCACGTAGGGCTAGCCGATTTGCGATAGCATTATGCACGGACGCGATTTCACCTGTGGTCTGAACCGGAAGACCGAACTCGTGAAAATACATCGCAAGCTCTTCCGCGAAGTCCGGCCAAGATGCCTTCGGTGGACGCCCCGGGGATCGTTTTCGATCGACTGACGGGGCCGATAGCGACGACCCGCTACGCCCAAGCTCGGCGGCCAACGACGCAATACCATCCTCTTCGAACTTCATGCCGGACACCACCAATACGCGCCCGCGGATGCTGGTTAGCGACCGGAATTCTCCAGTCTTCCAAGCGGCCAGCGGCCATGGCCCCTTCATCCAGAACTCGCTGGGCACCGACGCTTCCTTGTACCAGGGCCCGCCCCCGTCTTCATCGTAGATCAGGATACGGTTCGCATCATATTCCAGCGATGCCGCCTGCGCGCGAAGAACGATCGCGTCTGACGCTTCTTCGAAAGGCACGCCAGCTTCCAACATCGACTCGATCGCCGCTTTAGATGTGACGTATTTCATACGCCCTCCACGGTCAGCGAGCACGTTGAGCTCCCTTCAGGAGCGCGATATCGCGATCACCCTCGCCGTCCAGAAACTCGCCCCAAGCCATCATTAGTTCCGCTCGCTGCTCGAGGTACATGGTGCGACGGTAGGCGGCCTCCACCTTGTTCTCGGGCAAATGAGCCAGAGCGACTTCGGCCACCTCGCCTGGTACATGCTTCATTCGTTCGGCGCACCAATCGCGAAACGTTGACCGCATGCCGTGGACGGTGGCCACCCCGCCGCCCATCTCCTTCAGCGCCTTTGTCATGGTGGCGCCCGATATTGGGCCACCGCGACCGGGGAAGATCAGATCGGTTGGCTTCGAAGGCACAAGCTGCTCCATCTCACGCAGGACTGCCGCTGCCTGGGAGCTGAGTGGGACGGTGTGAGGCAGGCCGGCCTTCATCCTTTCGCCGGGAATTGACCATGTCCCTAGAAGCATGTCGATTTCCCCCCACGTCGCGCCCCGTGTCTCGCCCGATCGGGCGGCAGTGAGGATGGTGAATTCCAAAGCCCGCCGCCCGACCGACATTTCCGCGTCTCGCAGGTTCCGCATGAACATGGCGGCATTGACGTACGGCATCGCCGCGTAGTGCTTCCGTGGCTTGCTGTTGGTCTTGGTCCGCTTCGGCAGGCCCCCGGCTATCGCCTTGGTCGGCGCTTCAGCCGGTCGCCACCGTTCAGCGTGGGCATGGTTCAGCACAGTGATGACGCGTTGGCGCACCCGCATGGCGGTCTCCGGCTTTTCTAGCCAGATTGGCATCAGTACCCCAATCACGTCCGCAGCCTCGATCGTGTCGATCCGCATGTCGCCGATCCGGTTGAAGGCATACTCGCGAAGGGTCTGGATCCACTGGGCCGCGTGCTTGGCGTTCTTCCAGCTCGACAGGTGCTTCGTGTGATAGGCCTCGGCAGCCTTTCGAAACGAGGGAATGACCGCGCGCAGCTTCTTCCATTCGTAGGCGGGGTCTAGCCCTTCCTTCGCCCACTTGCGCCCCTGCGCCGCCTTCTCACGAGCTTCGGCGAGCGTGATGACCGACGTGGAGCCGAGCCCGATATCCCGACGTTTGCCATCCACCTGTACCCGGAGCACCCAAGCCTTCGCACCAGTTGGCTTGACGACCAGGCATAGTCCTTTACCATCTACATGCCGACCGGGCTTGGCATGCTTCACCTTTAGCGCCGTTAGCCTATCCGCCAGCATCCAAACCGCTCCCACAACCGATACCACATTCTTAACCGGCTGTGGGCGAACGTCAACGGTAGAACGCGAATAGAACACGCACGTATTTCCGCCGCTTTTCGGAGCCGCGCGGATGGTGGCGACGGTCAACGAAGGCTAATTCGGCGGACACCCTCTCCGCCAGCCGCGGCGCCGATCGTGGTTCGATCGTCACCGCGCGATGGTCAGGCGGCCACCCGGATGTCGGTGGCGTGCGCCGGGTACGGCGCGATCTTGGTTTCATCGATCGTGCCGCCGGCCAGCTGGCTGGCGAAGCCGTGGTTGACGTCGCGGTGATGCGCTTCGTCGGCGCGCACCACCAGTACGACGTCGCGCAGCGTCGCATCGTCTGCCATCTGCCAATAATGTTTGGCGATCGCGGGCGCTGGCACGTTGACCGAGCGGCCTTCGTCGATTTCCTTGAGGTACATGGTGTAGCTGATCACCGCCTCCTCCTCGAAATAGCCGACCACGCGGTGCGCGGTACGCGACGACAGCAGGTACAGGATCGAGAATCCGACCAGGAACACCCCCTGCACCCCCAGGATCACCATCCGCTCGAACCAGGTCGGCTTGGCGATCTCGATGAAGGTCATCAGGTGCATCCGCTCGTTCTCGGCCTCTTCCATCAGCGTGCGGATCCAGCCTTCGTCGTCGCGCATCCAGCGCAGGCACGTCAGATGCGTGAACATCGCCCCGACCATCCCGGGCACCGCGGCGACGGTCTCGAGCACGATCGCGCGATGGCCGTAGCGCTTGGCGAAGAAGGTGTCGGCCGTCAGCCGCAGCAGTTTGGTGAAGCCGAGCGCGAAGTGATCCGAGAAGCCCGAGGGGATGTGATGGATCTGGGGTTGCGCCTCACGCTCGTCGTGCAGGGCTTGGGGACTGGGCATAAGGATGGTGTTGGTCATGCGGGAGCCTTTCGGGGGAATGTCAGAGCGCGGCGGAAAGCGGCAGCTTGCGCTCGACCAGCACCAGCGAGGAATCGTTGGGATAGGCGCGCGCGGTGAAGCCCATCTCGCGTTCGAGATCGATCGCGGCGTGGTTGGCGTAGCTCTCGATCGATTGGAGCGTCTGGACGCCGCGGGCTTCGGCATAGCGCGCGACGTGCGCGAGCAGCGCCCAGCTGATGCCGCGCTGCTTATAATCCGATCGAATGCTGATCGCGACCTCGCCGACCTCTAGGGCGGCATCGCAGGCGAGCATCGCCGCGGCGATCACCGTCACGCCATCGTCGGCGAAGGCGAGGAAGGTTTCGGACCGGTAGTGATCGACGCGGACCATCGCCGCCAGCCGGTCGGGTCCGACGACGGCCAGCCCGGTCAGGAAGCGGAACCGCAGGTCCTCGGGCGTGACGTGGGTGAAGAACTCGGCGAGCGCCGCCTCGTCGCGATCGGTCACCGTGCGCACCAGGAACCGGTGCCCGGTCCGGGTCTCCAGGTCTGCGTTGCCGTGCGGGGTCATGCGATTCTCCGGGGTTGCACGACAACGGTGTCGGCTTCACCGGGGCCAGTGCACCGCATCGGGCCGGCACTCTATGCGTAGAACCCCGCATGGTGCCGTCAGGCTGAATCGCGCTTCATGCCCTCCATCGCGTCCTCGAGCGCCTTCGACGACCGCTTGAGCGCGTCCCGCTCTTCGTCGGTCAGTTCGGGCAGGACCTGGCGTTCGATGCCGCCCGCCCCGACCAGGCACGGCAAGCTCATATAGGTACCGCCGAACCCGCTATCGTCCGCTGGCATCGTGGAGACGGGCAGTACCGACCGTTCGTCGCGCAGCACCGCTTCGCAGATGCGGACGATGGCGGTGGCGATGCCGAACGAGGTGTATCCCTTGCCGGTGGCGATACGATAGCCGGCCTCGCGCACCTCGGTGGCGATTGCGGCGCGGTCGAGCGGCGGTTCGGCGGCGGCGAAGGTATCCAATGGCAGGCCGCCGACACGGATTGTCGAAAAGACGGCGACTTCGCTGTCGCCATGCTCGCCGAGCACGAAACCCTCGACGGCCGAAGGCGCAACGTCGAACCTTTCGGCGAGCGTCTGACGCAGCCGCGCCGAATCGAGCAGCGTGCCGGTGCCGATCACGCGTTCGGGCGGCAGCCCCGACGCGCGCAGCGCAACCTGCGCCATCAGGTCGACGGGGTTCGCTGCGACCAGCAATATGCCGTCGAAGCCGTTATCCATCAACGATGCCACGCATTGCTCGACGATCGCCGCGCTGCGCGAGGCGACCGACAACCGGCTTTCATCGCCATGCGTCGCCGCGCCCGCGGTGAGCACCGCGATCCCCGCGCTGGCGGCATCGGCATAATCACCCGCCCAGATTCTCGCGGGGCGTGCCAAGGCATCGGCGTCGGCCAGGTCGGCGGCTTCGGCCTCGGCCAGTTCTTGATTCGCATCGATCAGGACGATTTCGCGGACGAGGGCACGCAGCATGAGGGCATAGGCTGCGGTCGCGCCGACATGGCCCGCGCCGATGATCGCGATTCGATGGGTCAAGGCTCGTTCCTTCGGTGGTTGCCGCATTCAACGCGCCGGTCCGGCGCACGATCCGGACATAGTGGTTTCCCGCATATCGGTGGCGCGCCGGATGCCTAAGGGTCCGAGCGGTCGCGCGATCCGTGCGGAGGCCTCGGGAACGCCATGCCTGTCACCAAAGACACCGCCGCCGAGATGCACGGCCTCACGTCCGCCGAGGCTGCCGCACGGCTGCTGGCCGAAGGGCCGAACGAACTGCCGCGCACCGGCGATCGTTCGGTGCTGCGCATCGCCCGCGACGTGCTCAAGGAGCCGATGCTCGCGCTGCTCCTGGCGGGCGGCGTCGCCTATCTCTTGCTCGGCAGCCTGGGCGAAGCACTGATCCTGCTCGCCTTCGCAACCTTCTCGGTGGTGGTTACGATCGTGCAGGAAACGCGGACCGAGCATGTGCTCGAAGCGCTTCGCGACCTGTCGGCGCCCAGCGCGCGTGTCGTCCGGAACGGCGAACAGCGCGCGATTCCGGGCCGCGAAGTCGTGCGCGGCGACCTGCTGCTGCTCGAACCGGGCGACCGGATCGCCGCCGACGCGCTGCTGCAATCGGCGATCGACCTGCAGGTCGATGAATCGCTGCTCACCGGCGAATCGGTCGCGGTGGGCAAGCTGGCATCGGCAGCGCCCGGGGATCACCGCCCGGGCGGTGAGGACCAGCCCTTTATCTATTCGGGATCGATGGTCACGCGCGGCAGCGGGTCTGCGCTGGTCACCGCGACCGGCGCAGCTACCGAGATCGGTCGGATCGGCCAATCGCTCGCAAGCCTCGATACCGAGGCGCCGCGGCTGCGCATCGAAACCGCGCACATCGTCCGGCTATGCGCGATCGGCGGCGCTTTGGTAGCGAGCGCGGTGATCCTACTCTACGGGCTGCTCCGCGGCGGCTGGATCGACGCCGTGCTCGCGGGAATCGCGATCGGCATGGCGATGCTGCCCGAGGAGTTCCCCGTCGTGCTGACGATCTTCCTGGCGATGGGCGCCTGGCGCATCGGCCAGGCGGGCGTGCTGACCCGGCGCGCCGCGGCGATCGAGACGCTGGGATCGGCGACGATCCTGTGCACCGACAAGACCGGCACGCTGACGGAAAACCGCATGGCGGTCGCCACGCTTTGGCTGCCCGACGGTTCGACGCTGACGCCGCTCGCCGACATCGCGGTGGGCGAACCGTTCGAGGCGCTGCTCAAGGCAGGTACGCTCGCGAGCGCGCCGCACCCGGTCGACCCGATGGAAGTCGCGATCGCCGCGGTACAGCCGCCCTCCCCCAGCGACGCCGTGCTCGTCCATGGCTACGGCCTTCGCCCCGACCTGTTCGCCATGGCCAATGTCTGGCGATCGGGCGATGCCGCAGCGACCGTCGCCGCCAAGGGCGCACCCGAGGCGATCGCCGATCTCTGTCGCCTGCCCTACGAAGCCCGCGAAAGGCTGCTCGCCGCGGTCAACATGATGGCCGCGCGCGGGCTTCGCGTCCTGGCGGTCGCATCGGCCACCGCCAGCGACACCGCGCTACCTGAGGACCTCCACGCCTTCGCTTTCGAGCTGCTCGGCCTGATCGGGCTCGCCGATCCCGTTCGACCGGGGATTGCCGAGGCGGTGTCGGCCTTCCGCGCCGCCGGGCTGCGCGTGGTCATGATCACCGGCGACTATGCCACCACCGCGCGCGCGATCGCCACCCAGGCGGGGATCGCGCGCGGCGAGGTCGTCACCGGCGCCCAACTCGCCGCGATCGACGATGCCGACCTCGCCCGCCGGCTGCCTGCAATCGCGGTGTTCGCGCGGATCATGCCCGAACAAAAGCTGCGCATCGTCGAAGCCTTCAAGGCCGCGGGCGAAATCGTCGCGATGACCGGCGACGGCGTCAACGATGCGCCGTCGCTCAAATCGGCGCATATCGGCATCGCGATGGGCAAGCGCGGCACCGATGTCGCGCGCGAAGCCTCGGCGATCGTGCTGCTCGACGACGATTTCGCCGCGGTCGTATCGGCGATCGGGCTGGGCCGCCGGATCTACGACAATATCCGCAAGGCGATGGCGTTCATCTTCGCGATCCATGTGCCGATCGCCGGCCTTGCCCTGCTCCCGCTGGCGCTTGGCCTGCCGATCCTGTTCGGCCCGATCCACATCGCGTTGCTCGAAATGGTGATCGATCCGGTCTGCGCGCTCGTGTTTGAGGCCGAGCGTGCCGAGGAGGACAGCATGCGCCGACCCCCGAGACCCGCGAGCGAACGGCTCTTCTCGCTCCCGATGATCGCGTGGAGCGTAACCCAGGGCGGCATCGCCTTCGCCTTGCTAGCGGGCTTGTTCGTCATCGAAAGCCACGTCGGCATGCCCGAACAAGAGGTGCGCGCGCTCATCTTCTTCGCATTGCTCGCCTCGATGGTTGCGCTGATCTTGGTGAACCGGTCCTACGGCACCTCATTGCGCGCGATGTTCGGCCAGCAGAACAAGGCGCTGCGCTATGTGTTGGCGACGCTGGTGGCGGTGACGCTGTTGATCCTCTTCGTCGCGCCGCTGCAGACGCTGCTCCGCTTCGAGCAGCTTCACGCGAGCGACCTCGGCGTTGCGCTGGCGGTTGGCGTAGTGCTGCTCGCGATCCTCGAACTGCTCAAGCCCGCGGCAAATCGCGCGATCCTAGAGCACCAGCGTGCCCGCATCGGCTAGGTAATGTTCCGCGGTTCGCCCCAGCACCACGACCGATAGAGTGCGCGAATGGCAATCGCTCGGTTCCCCCTGATGACAGGCGGCGCGCTCGCGCTGCTCCTTGCGATGGGGTTGCCCGCGCCCGCGATGGCGGGGCTGCAGGTAACCGACACGCCGCTCACCATCGCCGATGCGGTCGCGCGACTTAAGCCCGGCGAATATATCTGGACCCCGCAGGTGTCGCCCGCCGGCCCGGTGATGATCGTCGTTAGCCTCGCCCGGCAGCGCGCCTATGTCTATCGCAACGGCGTCATCATCGGGGTGTCGACCGCATCGACTGGTACGCCGGCCAACGCGACGCCGACGGGGGTGTTCACAATCCTGCAAAAAGAGGTCGACCACGTGTCGAACCTGTACGACGACGCGCCGATGCCGTTCATGCAGCGGCTCACCTGGGGCGGAGTCGCGCTCCACGCGGGCAAGATACCGGGCTATCCGGCATCGCATGGCTGCATCCGCCTGCCCACAGCCTTCGCCCGGCTGTTATACGGGGTCACCACGCGCGGAATGACGGTGATCATCACCGACCGCGTCGCGGTCCCGCGAGTTGCCCCTGCGGTCGATCTCTTCGCTGCCGGCGGCGCCGAGATCGCAGCGCCCACCGCGCCCGAGTGGCAATGGCTCGATTCGATCGCCGCCTCGGGGCCGGTATCGGTGGTCGTCAGTGCAGCCGATCAACGGCTGCTGGTGCTGCGCAACGGCAAGCCGATCGGGTCGGCGCCGATCGTACTGCGGCGCCCGGTCGACAGGACCACCGCCTATACGATGGCGGCGGCAGATGGTGGCACCCCGAAATGGTCGCGCGTCGCGCTGCCGTGGGACGGGGCGGCCGATGCGCCGCCCACCGAAGGCGACGATCGCGATCCGGTCATCCTCGACGAACGCTTCCGGCAGGCGCTCGTCAAAATCCTTGCCCCCGGTACCACGGTGGTGGTCACCGCCGATACGCTGCAATCGGGCAGCGCGGGTGAAGCGCTGGCGGTGCTCAGCAGCGAATGACGCCGAACGGGCGGGTGCCCAAGCCGACTCAGTCGATCAGCGCGCTGGTCACCCGCATCAGCGCGCCGCCGATACCCCCCATCGCGAAGTCGGGATCGGATCGCTGGCCGGGATCGAGCCGCATCGACATCCGCGCGTCGACTGCGGCGCTCGGGGCACCGCGGCGTTGCTGGCGATAGTCGAGATTGCTGATGTCGAGGATACGGTCGCCCGGCATCGGATCGAGCGCGCCATCGGCGGACGATGCGATACGCAGCGTTTCGGCAACTCTCGCCTCACGACCGGTGACGCGAAACGCGGCGATCGCGTCGCGTAGCTGCTGCCGCTCGATAGGTTCGAAATCACCGGAGGCGGGCGCAAGCGCGACCGAAGATGCGACGCCCGACGCCGTTGCCGATGCCAGCACCGCGGCCTTGTTGTGCTGCGGATCGTCCTCGGGAGCAGGTGACGCCAGCAGCGCCAATGCCATTCCCGCGATCATGCCTGCCACCATCCAAGCCTCCGACCACGATTATGGCCGGATCATGGCGGGTTTGGCGCGGGGTGGAAAGCGATTCGTGTCGCGAGCGGCAAGGCGCGCGAGCGGCGGCGAAGGCATTGCCTCCGCGCCGAGCCCGCGCGCCCTGACGCCGCAGCCTGGTGTCAGGCTTCCTTCTTGGCGCGAAGCGAAAGCCCGCCACCGAAACGCTTGTTGAAGCGTGCCACCTGGCCGCCCGCATCGAGCAGGCGCTGGTTGCCACCGGTCCATGCCGGATGCGCCAGCGGATCGATTTCCAGCTGCATCAGGTCGCCTTCCTTGCCCCAGGTCGAGCGGGTCTCGAACACGGTGCCGTCGGTCATCTGGACCTTGATCATGTGGTAGTCGGGGTGGGTATCTTTCTTCACGTCGAATTCTCCGAGGTCATGCCGCTGGTTTCCGACCAGTAGCGAAGGCGCGGCCCCTAGCAGAGCCGCGCCGTTGGTGCAATCTTCAGTCCCGGTGCGTCAGGCGGGCTTGGGCGGGTCGGCGATCATCGCGGTGAAGTTGGCGGTCGCCGCCACCTGATCACCCAGCATCGCGCGGCCGGCGAACTTGCATACGCTCGACCGCTTCTGGACGAACTCGACCTCGAGCGTCAGCAGCACGCCGGGCTCGACGGGCTTGCGGAACTTCGCTTCCTCGATCGCCATGAAATAGACCAGCTTGCCCGATCCTGCGAGCCCCAGGCTTTCGACCGCAAGGATGCCCGCGGCCTGCGCGAGCGCCTCGACGATCAGCACGCCCGGCATGATCGGTCGCCCAGGGAAATGCCCTTGGAAAAAGCCTTCGTTGATCGTCACCGCCTTGATCGCGCGGATCGACCGGTCGGGGACCAATTCCTCGACGCGGTCGACCAGCAGCATCGGATAGCGATGCGGAAGCGCCGCCATCACCCGCCCGATATCGAGCGGGCCGATCGCGGCCTTGGCTTCAGCCGCCTCGCTCATCGGCCCCGGGGGGCGGCAGGAGCAGGTGCGGCTGCGGCAGGCGCTGCGGCAGGCGCCGGCTGGCCCTGCTGGCCGGGCTGCCAATTGGCGGGCGGCGTGATCGTCACGCTGGGAACCAGGCGGTTCAGTTCGGTCGTCACGTCGGCGGTGATGTCGTTCGACGGCTGGGTGTACAGCGCGGCGTCGGGACGCAGCAGCAGCGTGACCTTCTTGCGCGCGACCGCGGCGTTGACCGCGGCAGGAAGCTGCGCGCTGATCTGCTCGACGACATAGGCGCGCGCGCGCGATGCCGGTGCGGTCAGCCGCTGCAGCTCGGCATTGGCCGCCTGCTCGCGCTGCTGGATCGTCGTCGCCTGGGTGCGAAGCGTCGCTTCGTTGGCGTTGGGTGCCGCACGCGCGGTTTCGAACGCAGTCACCAGCGGGCGCAGTTCGTTCTGCAGCGCGGTCTGGCGGGCCTGTGCCTGGTCGAGCTGCGCCTTGTAGGTCGTCTGGATCTGCGACTGCGCGGTGCGCCAAGCGTTGCTCTGGGCGACCGCGCCCTCGGGGTTGGCGACGGCGATCCCACCGGTCTGCGCGGCAGCCGGAACGGGCATTGCGGCGATAGCGACGGGCGCGGCGGCGAGTAGCAGGGTTTTGAACATGGTCATGATACGGGTCCTTGATCGAAAGATGATGATGGGGGTCAGAAGCCGGCGCCGACGTTGAAGGTCAACAGCTTGGGATCGTCGCCGTCGATCGAAATGATGTCCTTCGCCAGATCGATCCGGAGCGGACCGAAGGGCGAGTTCCAGTTCACGCCGATACCCACGGTGATGCGCGGCTTGATCGAATCGCCGACGAAGCGCTCGAGGAACGGCGTGGTGGTGTTGACCGCCGCGCTGTTCTGTTCGGTGCCTACGCAAGGGGCGCCAGCCGTATCGGCATAGCCGGTGCTACAGGTCGTCGATCGCTGGCCGGGAACGCCGTTGCTCGTGAAGGTATTGATGAACAGCGGCGCGCCTTCGCTGTTTCGGATCGGTGTCGTCGCGGGCAGCAGGTTCGGCGAGCCATCGACGTTGAACAGCGGATTACCGCTCGAATCGGTGGCCTGGGTGAAGGTGATCGTCGGCAAAGGCCGCGTGACGTTGAACAACGCACCCGCCATCACATACACCGAAGGCCGAAGCCCCAGTTCCTGCGCGCCCGAGCCCAAGGGGATCTCGACCTCGGCCTTGGTGAGGTAATAGCCCTTGCCGCCGATCGCGTCGTCGACGATCTGGTCGCGGTCGGTGACCAGGATGGTGTTGCCGTCCTCGTCGGTGGTGAACGGGATACGCTGGACGCGCGGACCGACGCCGCGGATGTCGAAACCGCGGAACTGCGGTTCGCCAAGGTAGAAGCGGTCGATGATCCGCACCGGATCGATCCCGGGCCCACGGCTGTCCTCGAGCGCCTTGATGTAGCCGCCCTGCGCCGCGGTCGACAGGATGAACCCACCGCCCATGTTGAAATATTTGATGCCATCGACGCGCGCGCGGACATAGCGGACATCGCCGCCGAGCCCTGCGAAATCGGCGCCGATCAGCAGCCGCTGGCCCGCGGTCGGGCGAAGCCGGCTGTTGAGGCTGTCATACACCACCGATGCGCCGACCAACGACGTGATCCGGTTACCGAGCTGTTCGCAAAGGAATCGCCCGGCGCGCAGCGGATCGCACTGGCCGTTGGTGAAGAAGGTCGATTCGTCGAGCGACACATCGTCCTGCTGCAGATTGTAGCGGCCCGACAGTGACCAATATTCGGTCAGCGGGATGCCGGCGACGATGTTGAAGCCCGTCGATACCTGTGCGTAGGTGGTGTTGCGCTCGTTGCCGACGAAATTGAAGTTGCTGAAATCGCGGCGGAACACGGTGCCGCCAAGCGCGATGTTCTTGTCGAAGAGATAGGGTTCGGTGAACCCCGCCTCGATCGACTTCGAATAGCTCGAATAATTGACCTGGAGCCGCAGATCCTGCCCCTTGCCGCGGAAATTACGCTGGCGGATCGAGCCCTGCAGGATGAAGCGCTCGAGGCTCGAGAAACCCGCCGAGAGCGTGAGCTCGCCGGTCGAGCGTTCCTCGACGTTCGAGGTCAGGATGACGCGGTCGGGGGTCGATCCCGGCTGCTCCTCGATCTCGAACTTGTCCTGGAAATAGCCGAGCGAATTGATCCGGTCCTGCGATCGCTTGCGCAGGAACGAGTTGTACGCATCGCCCTCGGCGATGCGCATCTCGCGGCGGATCACCTCGTCCTGCGTCTGGGTATTGCCGGTGATCTCGATCCGCTCGACATAGGTCCGCTGGCTCTCGGCGATGTTGAAGGTCAGCCCCATCGTCAGCGTCTCTTCGTCGCGCTGATATTCGGGCCGCACATCGGCAAAGGCATAGCCGAACAGCCCGGCCGCCTCGCTGAGCGAGGTCACCGAATCCTCGACCAGCTTGGCGTTGAACCATTCGCCCTTTTTGATCTGCAGGCTCTTGGCGAGCTGCTCGCCGTTGAAGTCGCGGATGCCGCTGTCGACGGTGACGTCGCCGAACTTATAGCGCGGGCCCTCCTCCACCACATAGGTGATGATGAAGTCTTCCTTGTCGGGGGTCAGCTCGGCGACCGCCGAGATCACCCGGAAATCGGCATAGCCCTCGGTCAGATAATATTGCCGCAGCTTCTGCTGGTCGTAGGCGAGCCGATCCTGGTCGTAGCTCGTCGCCGAACTGAAGAAGCGGAAGAAGCGCGCCTGCTTGGTCGCCATTTCCTTGCGCAGCGCATTGTCGCTGAACTGCTCGTTGCCCAGGATGTTGATCTGGCGGACCTTGGACTTGGGCCCTTCAGCGATCTCGAACACCACGTCGACGCGGTTCTGGTCGAGCACAACCTGCTTGGGCTCGACCACCGCGGCAAAGCGCCCCTGGCGGCGATACAACTCGACGATCCGGCCGACATCGGCGCGCACCGCGGTGCGGGTGAAGATCTGGCGCGGCGCCAGCTTGATCTCGGGGAGGATCTTGTCGCTCTTGAGCCGGCGATTGCCCTCGAGCACGACGCGGTTGATCACCGGGTTCTCGCGGATGCGGACAATCAGGTCGCCGCTCTCGACCCCCTCGATCTGCGCCTCGGCGATCAGGTCGCTGGCGTACAGGTCCTTGATCGCGGCATCGACGCTCTCGTTGGTGTAGGGCTCGCCGACGCGAAGCTTGGTGTACGACAGCACCGTGTCGGGCTCGATCCGCTGCGACCCCAATACGCGAAGCGAGCGGATCGTCCGCGCAGGCTGCGCGACCACGGTCGTGGGAGTCGCGGTCTGCGGCGCACCCTGCGTCGTTACCTGCGGGGCCGGGGCGGGTGCCGCCTGGCCCGGGGTAGGCGCGGGCGCCGGTGTCGAAGGCGCGGTCTGCGCTTCGGCGACGCCCGCCAGCATCGTTCCCGCCAACAGCACCGCCGCAGCCTGTGCGCGATATTTGCTACCCATGATCGCCGTCACCGTCGTTCCATCCCGAAATACTGGAAAATATCGTTCCGGGCGTACCGGCATCGCCACGCCCCCTGCCCCAACGGGCTCAACCGATCAAGCCGGCCAGGCTGCGCCAGACCCCGAACGCGCCCAGATCATTGACCGTCACGAAGAACATCAGCGCAAGCAACGCCACCAATCCGCCACGAAACGCCCATTCAAACACTTCGGGCTTCACCGGCCGCCTGCGCACCGCCTCTATTGCATAGAATAGCAGATGCCCGCCATCGAGCATCGGCACTGGCAATAGATTGATGAACCCCAAATTAATCGAGATCAGCGCGATCAACCCGACATACTCGACCATGCCGAGCGACATTTGCTGGCCCGAAACCTGTGCGATCCGCAGCGGCCCGCCAAGTTCGTCGATCGAGCGCCGCCCGGTGATGATCTGGCCGATCGTATCGACCATCATGCCGACGATCTCGCCGGTCCGTTCGATCCCGATGAGCGGTGCCTGCAACAGGCTGACCGGAACGCGCACCGGCTCGACCGGCCCGATGCCGATCCGCCCGAGCTCGAACTGGTTGCCGAACCGGTCCTGCTCGCGGACGACGCCGATCTGCAGGTCGGTGGTCGCAGGCGCATCGCCGCGGACATAATCGACGCGGACGCGTTCCTGCGGGCGGATCCGCGCATAGCTAGCCAGATCGTCGAAGGTCTCGACGCTGCGCCCGCCGATCGCGGTGATCCGGTCGCCAACCTGCAACCCGGCATTGGCCGCGGCGCTCTGCTCGGCGACCAGGCCGATCACCGGCAACGTCTTGCTCTGGCCATAGGCATAGGCAAAGCCCGCCAGGATCAGGATCGCCAGCGCGAAATTGATCGCCGGCCCCGCGGCGACGACGATCGCCCGCTGCCATAGCGGCTTTGCCTGGAAGGTCTGCGCGCGCTCGGCGGCGGGCAACGCGAGCCATTCGGGGTCGGGCTGGCTGGCCGGGTTCATGTCGCCGGCGAAGCGGACATAGCCGCCCAGCGGCAGCCAACCGAACTGCCAGCGCGTGCCGCGCCTGTCGGTAAAGCCCGCAATCTCGCGCCCGAAGCCGACCGAGAAGGCCTCGGCCTTCACCCCGAACCAGCGCCCGGCGAGATAATGCCCCATCTCGTGGACGAACACGAGCGGCCCTAGCACCAGAATGAACGCGACCAGCGTGAACAGGAAGCCGGGGGTTTCGATCAAGCGACGCAATCCCTCACACGGGCACCGGCAATTCGCCGCGCCTCGGCATCAACCACCAGCACCTCTTCGACATTGCCGGGTGCCGGCGGGTCATAGCTCGCAAGCGTATCAGCGACGATTGCGGCAATTTCGAGGAAGCCGATGCGGCGCGCCAGGAATGCCGCGACCGCGATCTCGTTGGCGGCATTGAGGATCGCCGGCCGCGCACCGCCCGCCTCGAGCGCAGACCGCGCCAGCGCCAGCGCAGGGAAGCGCACCGGATCGGGCGCTTCGAAGTCGAACCGGGCCATCGCGACGAAATCGAGCGGCGCCATCGGCGTCGCCATCCGCGCGGGCCAGGCCAGCGTATGCGCGATCGGCACGCGCATGTCGCTAGGTCCCAGCTGCGCCAGGATCGACCCGTCGACATATTCGACCATCGAATGGATCACCGATTGCGGGTGGACGATGATGTCGATCTGCTCGCCGCGCACCGGAAACAACCGCGCCGCCTCGATCAGCTCGAGCCCCTTGTTCATCAGCGTCGCCGAATCGACCGAAATCTTGGCGCCCATCGTCCAATTGGGATGCGCCACCGCCTGCTCGCGCGTCACGCCGCGCATCGCCTCGGTAGACCATTCGCGGAACGGCCCGCCGCTGGCGGTGAGGATCAACCGCCGCACGCCCTCGGGGCGATCGCGGTCGAAGCACTGGAAGATCGCATTATGCTCGCTGTCGGCGGGCAGCAGCGTCGTCCCCGCCGCAGCCGCAGCCGCCAGGATCACCTCGCCCGCCGAGACTAGCGGCTCCTTGTTGGCGATCACCACCACGCCGCCGCCCTCGATTGCCGCCATCGTCGGCTCGAGCCCCGCGCAACCGACGATCGCACTCATCGTCCAGTCGGTATCGACGCGCGCCGCATCGCAAATCGCTTGGGCGCCGCCGGCAACCGCGGTGCCGGTGCCCGCTAGCGCCGCGCGAAGTTCGGGCAGGCAGGCGGCGTCGGCGACCACCGCCAGCTTGGCGTGCGTGCGGATCGCCGCCGCGGCGAGCCGATCGACATCGCAATTGGCGGTGAGCGCGACGACTTCGAAGCGCTCGGGCTCGCGTTCGACCAGATCGAGTGTCGAGGTGCCGATCGACCCCGTTGCGCCGAGGATGCTTATACGTTTCATGCCAGCCATTCGGTCAGCACTACGAGCAGCGCAGCGACCGGCGCAACCGGGACCAGCCCGTCGAGCCGATCGAGAAACCCGCCATGGCCGGGGAGCAAGGTCCCCGAATCCTTGATCCCCGCCTGCCGCTTCAACCAGCTTTCATACAAATCGCCGGCGGCCGACAGCATCGCGAGCACCGGGGTCGCGAGGGCAAGCCATGGCGACAGGCCATAGGCCATCATCACCCCGCCCATCGCCGCCGCCAGCAGCACCCCGCCGGCAAAGCCCGACCATGTCTTGTTGGGGCTGATCGACGGCGCAAGCTTGGGGCCGCCGACCGAGCGCCCGACGAAGAACGCGCCGGTATCGGCCGCCCATACCAGCCCCATCGCCCAGAACGATAGGAACAGCCCGTCGTCGCGCCCCCGCAGGTACAAGATCGCCAGCGCCGGCAGCCCGACATACAGGATTCCACGCGCCAGCTCGGCGCGCCGGGTGGCGATGACGACGAACACCGCGGTGCCCACCAGCACGCCCAGCGAAAAGAAGCTCGGACCCGACGCGATCGGTGCCATCAGCGCCAGCGGCACCGACAGGGCGAACTGCCCAGTCCTTTTGGCCTTGGCCTCGGCCTTGAACATATCCGACCATTCGGACATCGTCAGCATCGCGCCGATCACGACGATCAGCCAGAAGAACAGTCCGCCGATCGCCAGCGCCACTGCCGCCACCGCCAGCAACGCGCCGCCGACCAGCAGCCGTTGGCGAAAATCAGCCTTGCGCCGCGCGGCGTCGTCGAGCGTCACAGACCACCGAAGCGGCGCTGGCGTTGCCCGAAGACGTCGATCGCGCGTGCCAGCGTGTCGCCGTCGAAGTCGGGCCACAGCGTCTCGACGAACAGCAATTCGGCATACGCCGCCTGCCACAACAGGAAGTTCGACAGCCGTTGTTCGCCCGACGTGCGGATCATCAGGTCGACCGGCGGCAAGTCCCCGCTCTGGAGCGCGGCGGCGAAGCGCTGCTCGTCGATATGCTCGACGCCGATCTCGCCTGCCTGTACCGCGCCCGCCAGATGGCGTGCGGCGGCGGCGATCTCTGCCTGCGCGCCGTAGTTCAGCGCGATCACCAGCAGCGGACCTGTGTTGGTCGAGGTACGTACGATCGCCCCCTCGATCAGCGCCACCAGGTCGTTCGACAGCGCTTGATAGTCGCCGATCACGCGCAACCGGACATTCTCGGCCACCAGGTCGTCGAGCTCGGCGCGCAGGAAGTGGCGGAGCAAGCCCATCAGGTCGTGGACTTCATCCTCTGGCCGGCGCCAGTTTTCCGAAGAAAAGGCGTAGAGCGTCAGCACTTCAATCTGCTGGTCGCGCGCGGCGCGGGTAACGCGGCGGACCGCCTCGACCCCCTGCTTGTGCCCGGCGATCCGCGGCAGGCGCCGGGCCTTCGCCCAGCGGCCATTGCCATCCATGATGATCGCGACGTGGCGCGGACGCGCCGCCGGCGCGGGCTCGACTGCCGTTGCCATTATTCGCCCCCCCTAATGCCGTTCGTGCCGAGCCTGTCGAAGCACTGCGCTTCTTTTGCCCGCGCGGCAAAGAAGAACGGTCCTTCGACCAGCGCAGGACGAACGGAACCAGGAAAGCCCCGTCGATCCAGAACCGACGTCACTTGTTCAGGATTTCCTTTTCCTTCGCCGCCGACGCAGCGTCGATCTCGGCGATGGTGGCGTCGGTGAGCTTTTGCACTTCGGCCTCGTGGCGCTTGCGCTCGTCTTCCGAATAGACGCCCTTCTTCTCGTCGACCTTCAGGCTGTCCATCCCGTCGCGGCGGACGTTGCGCACCGCGATCCGCGCCTTTTCGGCATATTGGCTGGCAAGCTTGGCAAGCTCCTTGCGACGGTCTTCGGTCAGGTCGGGGATCGGCAGCCGCAGATTCTGGCCGTCCATGATCGGGTTGAGGCCGAGCCCCGCCGAACGGATCGCCTTGTCGGCCGGGCCGACATTGTTTTTGTCCCACACCTGGACGCTCAGCATCCGCGGCTCGGGCACCGACACCGTCGCCAGCTGGTTGAGCGGCATGTGCGCGCCGTACACCTCGACGGTTACTGGATCGAGCAGCGAGATCGACGCGCGTCCGGTGCGAAGCCCGCCCAGATCGCCCTTGAGCGATTCGACCGCGCCAGCCATCCGGCGCTCCAAATCAGCCTTTTCATATGCGGCCATGCGAAATCCTCTTCAAACGTTGTTCTGGACGATCGTCGACGTGCCTTCGCCGCGCAGGACGGCGGACAGATTGCCCTCGCCGCGGATGTTGAAGACGACGATCGGGATATTGTTGTCGCGGCACAAGGCGACCGCGCTCGCGTCCATCACCTTCAGATCGTCGGCAAGGACGCGATTGAAGCTGAGGGTATCATAGCGCTTCGCGGTCGGCACCTTCTTGGGGTCGGCGTCGTACACGCCATCGACGCTGGTGCCCTTGAACAGCGCGTCGCAGCCCATTTCGGCGGCGCGCAAGGCCGCAGTGGTATCGGTGGTGAAGAACGGCAGCCCGGTGCCCGCGGCGAAGATCACCACGCGGTTCTTCTCCATATGCCGCTCGGCGCGGCGACGGATATAGGGCTCGCACACCGACGCCATCGGGATCGCCGATTGGACGCGGGTTTCGACGCCCGCCTTTTCGAGCGCGTTCTGCATCGCGAGCGCGTTCATCACCGTCGCGAGCATGCCCATATAATCGGCGCTCGCGCGGTCGAAGCCCTGCGCCGCACCAGCCAGGCCGCGGAAGATGTTGCCGCCGCCGACGACCATGCAGATTTCGAGGCCGGTCTGCTTGGCCGCGAGCACTTCGTTGGCCACGCGCTCGCAGGTCGCGGGGTCGATGCCGAACTGGCCCTGGCCCATCAGGACTTCGCCCGAAAGCTTCAGGAGGATGCGGTTGAAGCGGGGTTTGGTCATGAATTCCATCGGTCTTGAGGGAGCAGCAAAACGGCGCGGACCTTAGAAGGGCCGCGCCGCAATGCCAACCGGCGATTGGTAAACCTTCGCCCGCTGGCGGGACAAGGTTCGTGGGCCGGTTACGCCTTGTTGATGCCTGCGGTCGCAGCGACTTCGGCCGCGAAGTCGCTCTTCTCGCGCTCGATGCCTTCGCCCAGCTGGTAGCGGACATAGCCGACCAGCTTGATCTCGCTGCCGGCGTCCTTGGCCGCCTTGGCGACGACATCCGCGACCGGGGTCTTGCCGTCCATCACGATCGGCTGGCTCAGCAACGCGTTTTCCTTGGCGAACTTCTTGACCGAACCCTCGACCATCTTGGCGATGATGTCGGCAGGCTTGCCGCTGTCGGCAGCCTTTTCGGTCGCGATCTGACGCTCGCGCTCGATGATTTCCTGGTCGAGCTCGTCCTCGTGCAGCGCCAGCGGGAAGGCAGCGGCGATGTGCATCGCGATCTGCTTGCCCAAGGGCTCGAGCACATCGACGCCGGCAGCGCTCTCGAGCGCGACCAGCACGCCGATCTTGCCGAGGCCGGGAGCCGCTGCGTTGTGGACATACGGGATCACCGCGCCCTGGGACACTTCGATCCGGCTGGCGCGGCGCAGCGCCTGGTTCTCGCCGATCGTCGCGATGTTGTTCGTCAGCGCCTCGTCGACGGTGGTGCCCGACGGCATCTTGGCGGCCTTGATCGCTTCGATATCATCGCCGGTGGCGAGCGCGATCTGGGTCACCTCGCGAACGAACGCCTGGAACTGGTCGTTCTTGGCGACGAAATCGGTCTCGGAATTGACTTCGATCACCGCGCCCTTGGTGCCGGCGACGGCGATGCCGACCAGCCCTTCGGCGGCGGTGCGGCTCGACTTCTTCTGCGCGGCGGCGAGGCCCTTGGTGCGCAGCCAATCGACCGCGGCTTCCATGTCGCCGCCATTTTCGGACAGCGCCTTCTTGCAGTCCATCATGCCCGCGCCCGAGCGCTCACGCAGTTCCTTTACCGCAGCGGCAGTGATCTCGGCCATATTCATTTCCTTCATTATGGGTGCGGGCGAGGCAGTGCTTCACGCCCTGCCCCGCCCGAATTACAATCGAGTGACACCCCGCAAGGGGGCGTCGATTCAAGCGTCGATCTGGCGCTCGCCTTCGGCAGCCGTCTCGGACTCGCTGGCGGCTGCTGCCTGCTCGGGCTCGGCCACAGCCTGCTCAGCTGGTGCCTGCTCGGCAGCTGCAGGTGCTTCGGCTGCAACAGGTGCAGCTTCAGCCACAGGCTCGCTCAGCACGGGCTCTACCGGGGGTTCGGCCATCGCGCCGAAGTCCTGGCCACGCATCTGCGCTTCGTTGTTGCCGCGCGTGGCAGCGATCGCCATCGCTTCGCAATACAGGCGGATCGCGCGTGCTGCGTCGTCGTTACCCGGAACCGGGAACGCGATGCCGTCGGGCGAGACGTTCGAATCGAGGATCGCGACGACGGGGATACCCAGCGTGTTGGCTTCCTTGATCGCCAGCTCTTCCTTGTTCGCGTCGATCACGAACATGATGTCGGGAATGCCGTTCAGGTCGCGAATGCCGCCCAGCGACATTTCCAGCTTGTCCTTTTCACGGGTCAGCTGGAGCACTTCCTTCTTGGTCAGGCCCGCGGTGTCGCCCGACAGCTGCTCCTCAAGTGCCTTGAGGCGCTTGATCGAACCCGAAATCGTCTTCCAGTTGGTGAGCATGCCGCCCAGCCAGCGATGGTTGACGAAATGCTGGCCCGAACGGCGCGCTGCCTCTGCGACGGGCTCCTGCGCCTGGCGCTTGGTGCCGACAAACAGCACCTTGCCGCCACCGGCGACCGACGCCGAGACGAAATCGAGCGCGCGCGCGAACAGCGGAACGGTCTGCGAGAGGTCGAGGATGTGAACGCCGTTACGATCGCCAAAGATGTACGGCTTCATCTTGGGGTTCCACCGATGCTTCTGGTGGCCGAAATGCGCGCCTGATTCGATCAGCTGCTGCATGGAGACGACGGGTGCCGCCATAGGGATAACTCCTTACCGGTTGTTCCTCTGGGAAGCGAAGGACCTTGCCAGCCTGAAAGGCCGGTTGCGGCACCGGATATGTGCTTCCCATGTGGGGTTGAGCGGCGGCGCATACAGCAAGCCGGCTGCGTAATCAACTGTTGACACGAGGAACGGAAACGGAACATATAGCGCTTACGCCGGGAACACGGAACCTTTGTCCACAGGCTTTGGTTACGAAATCCTTACAACGTCGCTGAGCGTCCAGATTGCGTTCAGACCAGGAGCTGTTTCGATGAATAGTTTTCTTGCTGCCGCCTTGTTCTCGACGTCGCTCGCCGTGGCCGTCACGACGATCCTGCTGACCGTGCGGCCATATGCCCACCGCATCGTGTCGCTGTTGACGCACGGCGTGCAATATCGTTCGATGCCGCTCCCTGCGCCGCGCCCACGTGCGACGCTGCGGGTTACGCCAAGGGTGACGGTGATGCCGGCGCGGCTGCGCGCTGCCGCCTGACGCGGGCGTAGCTGGCGATGCTGAACGGGATAGACACCAGATAGGCGATGCACACTACCGACAGCGTCTGGAACGGCGCCGACACCATCGCTGCTGCGACGACTACCACGGCGATGATCGCCTCGAACCGGATCGTCCGCCGCAGCTTGAGCGATGACCAGGAGAAGGTGGCGAGGTTCGACACCATCAGGAACGCGACGAACGCGACCCAAGGCGTCACTAGCCAATAGGACCGGAAGATCTCCTCGCCGGTCCAAAACGACAGATACATTGGCAGCATCGCTAGCCCCGCACCCGCAGGCGCGGGCACGCCGGTCAGGAACCCCGCGGATTTATGTGGCTGTTCGACTACGTCGATCTGCGCGTTGAACCGGGCGAGCCGAAGCGCCGCGAACACCGCATAGACCAGCGCGACGATCCAGCCGACGCGCGGAAACGCCATCAGCGACCAAAGATACACCACCAAAGCCGGCGACACGCCGAACGAAATCGAGTCGGCTAGCGAGTCGAGCTCGGCGCCGAACCGGCTTTCACCCCGCACCATCCGCGCGATCTGCCCGTCGATGCCGTCGAGCGCACCCGCGAGCAGGATCATCAATACCGCGCGTTCCCACTCGCCCGATATGCCGTAGCGCACGCCGGTCAGTCCCGAGCACAGCGCCAGCGCGGTAACCGCATTGGGGGCGATGGCGCGCAGCGGAATGCCGCGCGCACGCGAAACGCGTTTGGCCATTATTGTGCCACCCCGCGGACGGCGGGCAGGCTGGGCCGGCCAAGCACCGTCTCGCCCGCGATGCTGCGCTGGCCCAGGGTCACCTGCGGCTCGATGCCTTCGGGCAGGAACACGTCGACGCGGCTGCCGAACCGGATCAGCCCGATACGCTGCCCCGCCACGACCATGTCGCCGGGCTTGGTGAACGCCAGGATACGCCGCGCGACCAGCCCGGCGATCTGGGTGAAGCCGATCCGCATCCCGTCGCTTGTCTCGACCACGATATGCTGGCGCTCATTCTCGTCGCTCGCCTTGTCGAGATCGGCGTTCAGGAACTTGCCCGAGATATAGATGACCTGGCGGATCGTGCCGGTCACCGGGGTGCGATTGATGTGGACGTCGAACACGCTCATGAAAATCGACACGCGCACCAGCGGCAGATCGCCCAAGCCTCCGGGGCCGCGAAGCTCGGGCGGCAGCGCGACGCGCTCGATCATCGTGACCAATCCGTCGGCTGGGGCGACGATCAGCCGCTCGCCCTGCGGCGTCACGCGCACCGGATCGCGGAAGAAGGAAATGACCCAGATCGTCAGCGCGATCATCGGCCATCCCCAGAACCAGCCGCCCCACAGGACGGCCAGGAAAGAGATTGCTCCAGCGACGAGCGCGTATTTACGGCCCTCGGGGTGCATTGCGGGGAAGCGCCACTTCACCGTCGATGTGACGGTGGGCGGCTTGTCTAGCGATGCCATATTTGAGGGATAGCGATCCGACCGCGGCGATACAACGCTTCATCGCTGCCGCGCGGTTGATCCCGCCGCCGCATCCCCGTAGACGGCTGGCAACTCCCCCTTCAGGAATAGCGAGACATTGATGGCGAAGATCAAGGTAAAAACGCCCGTCGTGGAAATCGACGGCGACGAGATGACGCGGATCATCTGGGCATGGATCCGCGAACGGCTGATCCTTCCCTACCTCGACATCGACCTTGAATATTACGACCTGTCGATCGAGAAGCGCGACGAGACCGACGACCGCATCACCGTCGACAGCGCCAAGGCGATCCAGAAATATGGCGTCGGCGTGAAATGCGCGACGATCACCCCCGACGAGCAGCGCGTCGAGGAATTTGGCCTCAAGAAGATGTGGAAGTCGCCCAACGGCACGATCCGCAACATCCTGGGCGGCGTGGTTTTCCGCGAGCCGATCGTGATCTCGAACGTGCCGCGTCTGGTGCCCGGCTGGACCAAGCCGATCGTTGTCGGCCGTCATGCGTTCGGCGACCAGTATCGCGCGACCGATTATCGCGTGCCCGGCCCCGGCAAGCTGCGGCTGGTGTTCGAAGGCGATGACGGCGTCGTGATCGACGAGGAAGTGTTCCGCTTCCCGAGCGCTGGCGTCGCGATGGCGATGTACAATCTCGACGATTCGATCCGCGACTTCGCGCGTTCGAGCCTGAACTACGGCCTCGACCGCAAATGGCCGGTCTATCTGTCGACCAAGAACACGATCATGAAGGCCTATGATGGGCGCTTCAAGGACATCTTCGCCGAAGTGTTCGAGACCGAGTTCGAGGCCCAGTTCAAGGACGCGAACATCGTCTATGAGCATCGCCTGATCGACGACATGGTCGCATCGGCGCTCAAGTGGCACGGCGAATTCGTGTGGGCGTGCAAGAACTATGACGGCGACGTTCAGTCGGACACCGTCGCGCAGGGGTTCGGCTCGCTCGGGCTGATGACCTCGGTGCTGATGACCCCCGACGGCAAGACCGTCGAGGCCGAAGCAGCGCACGGCACCGTTACGCGCCACTATCGCCAGCATCAGCAGGGCAAGGCGACGTCGACCAATCCGATCGCGTCGATCTTCGCCTGGACCGGCGGCCTGAAATATCGCGGCAAGTTCGACGGCACCCCCGAAGTGACGCAGTTCGCCGAGACGCTCGAGCGCGTCTGCGTCGAGACCGTCGAATCGGGCCAGATGACCAAGGACCTCGCGATCCTGATCGGCCCCAACCAGCCGTGGATGACCACCGAGCAGTTCTTCGAAGCCGTTCGTGTGAACCTCGAAACCGCGATGGGCGCACAGCGCTAAAGATCGCGAGCGACGCCTTGCCAGCTTCGGCAGGGCGTCGCTCCAAATCCGTTTGTTTCACGCGGACCCGGTCGGTTGGTTTCGGACGCACCGGGTCCGTTAGGTTGGCCCAGTTTCAGCCTGCGGCGGTCGGCGCCTCGCTCAGGCTGAAGTCCTTATATTGCTCGCGGATCGCGGTCTTGAGCAGCTTGCCCGTCGCGGTGTGTGGCAGCGAATCGACGAAGTGGATTTCGTCGGGCAGCCACCATTTCGCGACCTGCGTCGCCAGATGCGCCTGGATCGCCTCGACCGACACATCGCTGTCGGGCTTGCGCACCACCAGCAGGATCGGCCGCTCTTCCCAGCGCGGATGATACACCCCGATCGCCGCCGCCTCCGCCACCCCCGGACAACCGACCGCGGCGTTCTCGAGCTCGACCGAGCTGATCCATTCACCCCCCGACTTGATGACATCCTTCGCGCGATCGGTGATCTGCATCGTGTTGTCGGGGTGGATCATCGCGACGTCGCCGGTGTCGAACCAGCCATCGGCGTCGCAGCACGGCACCTCCTCGCCATAATATTGGTGGATCACCCAGGGACCGCGCACCTGCAGCCGCCCCGAGCTCGCGCCGTCGCGCGGCAGGACGGTGTCGGCATCGTCGACGATCCGCATCTCGATTCCGAAGGGTGCGCGCCCCTGCTTGCAGACCTGATCGACCTGCTGCTCGAAGCTCAGCTCGTCCCAATCATAGCTCTTGGCGCCGATGGTGCCGATCGGCGAGGTTTCGGTCATCCCCCAGGCGTGGTTGACGCGCACCCCCATCTTCATGATCCGCTCGATCATCGATCGCGGCGCCGCCGACCCGCCGATCGTCACCACCTGCAAATGCTGCGGCGCCTCGCCGGTCGCGTCCATATATTCGAACATGCCGAACCACACCGTCGGCACCCCGGCAGAGTGCGTGACCTTTTCGCGGTTCATCAGCTCGCACAATATCCTGGGCTCGTTGACGCACGAGAAGACGAACTTCAGCCCTACCGCGGGCCCGGCGAAGGGCATCCCCCACCCCACCGCATGGAACATCGGCACGATCGGCATCGCCACCGAGCGCGCCGACAGATCGAACACCGACGGTTGCAGCTCGACCAGCGCATGGATCATCGACGAGCGGTGGCTGTAGAGCACGCCCTTGGGATTGCCCGTCGTGCCGCTGGTGTAGCACAGCATGCACGGATCGCGCTCGCTGCCCTCGACCCAGGCATAGTCGCCGCCTTCGGGGGCGATCAGCGCCTCGAAGCTGTCGGTGGCGGCATCACCCGCTCCAGTCTCCGATCCCGGATCGAAGACGATATAATGCTCGATCGTCGTCCAATGCGGCTTCATCTTGTCGACGATCGGTTGGAACATCCGGTCGTACATCAGCACCCGGTCTTCGGCGTGGTTGGCGATATAGGCGAGCTGGTCGGGGAACAGCCGCGGGTTGATCGTGTGAATGATGCCGCCCATCCCGATCGTGCCGTACCAGGCGATCAGGTGCCGCGAATGGTTCATCGCCAGCGTCGCGACGCGGTCGCCGGGCTTGAGCCCGAGCCGCTCGAGCGCTTGCGCCAGCTTGCGCGAGTCGCGTGCTATGCCCGCCCAGTCGGTCCGCGTTTCGCTGCCATCGGCCCAGCGGGTGACGATCTCGCGCGTCGGATGCTCGCGCTCGGCATGTTCGACCAGGCGCGGCACGCGCAGCTCGAAATCCTGCATTCCACCCAGCATCGCTCTCTCCATTCGTTTCTTTGGTATGGAGAATAGCCGCTGAGCCCCGCGCGTCCAGCAGGTTCGAGTATGGTGAAGGTGGCGGGCTAGCCGGCGAGCGCCAGCTTGGGGCTCATCAGGTCGACCGCGCGCACCCCGGGTATCGCGCCCAGCCCTGAAACCAGCTCGTCGTCGAGCAGGAAGTCCTCGCCCAGCAGCACTTCGGCCTCGGCACCGTCGGGCAGCGTCGCCATCACCCGCACCCGTCCGCGCCCGCCGCGCTGGTCGCGCAGCGCCGATGCCAGCAGCGGCAGCGCCGATGCCGCGTCGACCCACAAGGTCAGCACCAGCTTGGCGTTGTTCGACAGCGTCTCGAACCCCTGGACGGTCTTCACCGTCACGCGCGCGGCATCCTCGCCCGGGCGTCGATCGAGCTCGACCTGCAACAGCCCGCATCCGCCCGCCTTCGACGCTTCCTCGAGCGCGTTGGCGGTCGATTCCTCGAAACAGGTGGCGGTGATCGTCGCCGATGCATCGGACAGCGTCAGCATCATGTAGCGCTTGCCGCGCGCCGAGGTGCGCCAGCGCGCATCCTCGATCAGCGCCGAGATCGTCGCGCCCGCGCGCGCGCCATCGGGCACATGCACGTCGCCCAGCGCCGCGATCGGCCGCGCGGCGTGGACCTTGGCCAAATGGGCGTAACGATCGAGCGGATGCGCCGAGAAGAAGAAACCGAATGCGTCCTTCTCCGCGCCGATCCGCTCTGCGAGCGACCAGCTCGCCTTGGCGGGCAGGCGGATCGGCGGCTCGCTCGCTTCCCCCTCGCCGAACAGCCCGCCCTGCCCGCTGGTCTTGCCGGCATGGACCCGCTGCGCGGTCGCCAGGATCGTCTCGGCGGCAGCGTGGACGCCGGGGCGGTTGGGTTCGATCGCATCGAACGCGCCTGCCGCTGCCAGCGTCTCGACCTGGCGCTTGTTGAGCATCCGCGGATCGACGCGGCGCGCAATGTCGTCGAGCGAGGCGAAGCTGCCGCCAGTGCGGCGTTCGTCGGCAATCTGCTCCATCGCCCGCTCGCCGACGCCTTTCAGCGCACCGAGGGCATAGCGCACCGCCAGCCCGTCGCCATGCGCCTGCACGTCGAACTCGGCCTCGCTCGCATTCACGTCGGGGCCTAGGCAAGTAACGCCCAACCGCTTCATGTCGTCGACGAAGATCGCCAATTTGTCGGTCTGCCCCATGTCGAAGCACATCGACGCCGCGTAGAATTCGTGCGGGTAATGCGCCTTCATCCAGGCGGTCTGGTAGGCGAGGAGCGCATAGGCGGCGGCGTGCGATTTGTTGAAGCCATAGCCCGCGAACTTGTCGATCAAGTCGAACAGCGCGTTGGCCTCTGCCGCCTTGATGCCGTTGACGCTCAGGCAGCCATCGACGAAACCCGCGCGCTGCGCGTCCATCTCGGCCTTGATCTTCTTGCCCATCGCGCGCCGCAGCATGTCCGCACCGCCCAGGCTATAGCCCGCCAGCACCTGCGCCGCCTGCATCACCTGTTCCTGATAGACGAAAATCCCGTAGGTTTCGTTCAGGATCGGCTCGAGCAGCGGGTGCGGATAGGTGACGGGTTCGCGGCCGTTTTTGCGCGCGCCGAACATCGGGATATTGTCCATCGGGCCTGGCCGATATAGCGAGACGAGCGCGATGATGTCGCCGAAGTTCGACGGGCGCACGGCCGACAGCGTCCGCCGCATCCCTTCGGATTCGAGTTGGAACACGCCGACGGTGTCGCCGTGCTGGAGCAGTTCATAGACCCCGGCATCATCCCATTCGAGCGTGTCGAGATCGACGCTGATCCCGCGCTTGGCGAGCAGGTCGGTTCCCTTTCGCAGCACCGACAGTGTCTTGAGGCCCAGAAAGTCGAACTTCACCAGCCCGGCACCCTCGACATATTTCATGTCGAACTGGGTCACCGGCATGTCCGATCGCGGATCGCGATAGAGCGGCACCAGTTGCGCCAGCGGCCGGTCGCCGATCACCACGCCGGCGGCATGGGTCGACGAATGGCGTGGCAGGCCCTCTAGCTGCTTGGCCAGGTCGAGCAGCCGGCGAACATCGTCCTCGCGCTCATAGGCATGCGCCATTTCGGACACGCCGTTGATCGCGCGTTCGAGTGTCCAGGGGTCGGTCGGGTGGTTGGGCACCAGCTTGGCGAGGCGATCGACCTGGCCATAGCTCATCTGGAGCACGCGCCCGGTATCCTTGAGCACTGCGCGTGCCTTCAGCTTACCGAAGGTGATGATCTGCGCGACATGGTCGCTGCCATATTTCTGCTGGACGTAGCGGATCACCTCGCCGCGGCGGGTTTCGCAGAAATCGATGTCGAAGTCGGGCATCGACACGCGCTCTGGGTTCAGGAAGCGTTCGAACAGCAACCCCAGCTTCATCGGGTCGAGATCGGTGATCGTCAGCGCCCAGGCAACGACCGAACCCGCACCCGAACCACGGCCCGGGCCGACGGGAATGCCATTGTCCTTCGCCCATTTGATGAAATCGGCGACGATCAGGAAATAGCCGGGAAAACCCATGCCGACGATGACGTCGAGCTCGAATTCGAGCCGGTCGCGATAGGGCTGGAAACGATCCCCGTTCGTTTCGAGCGCAGTCGAGAAACCCTGGTCGGGCGCGGGCTTCTCGACTTCGCTCGAAGCGAACGGTTCTTGTTTTGCCGCCTCGATCGCGAGGATCTTCGCCAACCGCGCTTCCAACCCCGCGCGCGCATCATCGCGCAGCTTCGTCGCCTCGCCTTCGCGGTCGCCGGCAAGGCTGGGCAGGATCGGCTTGCGATAGGGTGCCGCCACCGCGCAGCGCTGCGCGACGACCAGCGTGTTCGCCAGCGCCTCTGGCAGGTCGGCGAACTGCCGCTCCATCTCCTGCGCGGGCTTCATCCACGCCTCGGGCGAGCTGCGCGTCCGGTCCTCGGACATTACATAGGACGAGCTGGCGATGCACAGCATCGCGTCGTGTGCCGCATGAAAATCGGCTTCGGCGAAGCAAGAAGGGTTGGTCGCGACCAGCGGCAGATAGCGATCATAGGCGAAAGCGATCAGGCCGGCCTCCGCGCGGATCTCGATCGGGTCGCCGCGCCGCGTCAGCTCGATATAGAGCCGGTCGGGAAATAGTTGTTCGAGCGCGGCGAGATAGGCGGCGGCCTCGCTGTCCTGCCCCTCGGCGAGTAGCCGAGCGAGCGCACCCTCGCCGCCCGCAGTCAGCGCGATCAGCCCGTCGGTGCGCCCTTCGAGCGCCGAGAGCTGGACATGCGGCTCCCATTCGACCGGGCGGCCCAGATGCGCCTCGGACACCAAGGCGCACAGATTGTCGTAGCCGGCTTCGTCCTGCGCATAGAGCGCGATCCAGTCGACGATCGGCGCGCGCCCCTCGGGGCTGCCCGGCCGCGCGATCGACAGCATCGTGCCGACGATCGGCTGGACGCCCTCGCTCTTGCACGCGTCGCCGAACGCCATTGCAGCGTACAGCCCGTTGCGATCGGTCATCGCGACCGCGGGGAATTTCAGCCGGCGTGCGTGCTTGGCGATCGCCTTGGGCTCGATCGCCCCGTCGAGCATGGTGTAGCAGGAAAAGACGCGGAGGGGCACGAAGCCGGAGTGGGACATGGCTTCAGGGTAGGTCGTGCGGCGGAGGGTGGAAAGGGCGCGGGGAAATTATCCACAACCTTCTTCCCCCTTTCCGAACGCTCGTTCCCCCTCCCGCAAGCGGGAGGGGGATTTACAGTAGCGCTTCGATATCCTTGGCGATCGCCTCGGGCACAGTCTGCGGCGCATAGCGTTCGACCACGCGACCGTCGCGATCGACCAGGAACTTGGTGAAATTCCATTTCACCGCTTTGCTGCCGAGCAAGCCCGGCGCCTGCTCCTTCAAATGCCGGTACAGCGGCGCGGCATCGTCGCCATTGACGTCGAGCTTGGCATAGACCGGAAAGGTCACGTCATAGGTCAGCGAACAGAATTTCGCGATTTCGGCGGCGTCGCCCGGCTCCTGCGCGCCGAACTGGTTGCAGGGAAACCCCAGCACCGCAAAGCCGCGCTCGGCGAACCGGCGGTGCAGCGCCTCGAGGCCGGTATATTGCGGAGTAAAGCCGCATTTCGACGCGACGTTGACGATCAGCAGCACCTTGCCCGCATGATCGGACAGATCGGTCGGCGTGCCATCGGCGGCGGTTACCGGGATCGCGGTGACGTCGGTCATTGCAGCCTCCCCTCGTGCAGCCGGACAACGCGGTCCATCCGCAGCGCCAGCCGTTCGTTATGTGTCGCTACCAACGCCGACGATCCCTCGCCGCGCACCAACCGCAGGAATTCGGCGAACACGATGTCGGCGGTCGCCTCGTCGAGATTGCCGGTCGGCTCGTCGGCGAGCACCAGCGCAGGCCGATTGGCGAGCGCGCGCGCGACCGCGACTCGTTGCTGCTCGCCCCCCGACAATTGGCTCGGGCGATGCGTCAGCCGCTTCGCGAGACCCAGCGCCGAAAGCAATTCCTCGGCGCGCGCCTCGGCATCGGCCTGGGTCGCGCCGTGGATCAGCAGCGGCAGGATCACGTTTTCGGCGGCGGTGAAGTCGGGCAGCAGATGGTGGAACTGATAGATGAACCCCATCTGGTCGCGCCGCGTGACGGTGCGGCCATTGCTGTCGAGCTTGGCGACTTCGGTGCCCGCGATCCGGATCGATCCCTCGAAGCCGCCCTCGAGCAGGCCAACCGCCTGCAGCAGGGTCGACTTGCCCGAGCCCGAAGGCCCGAGCAGCGCGACGATCTCACCCGGCGCCACCGCCAGGTCGACACCGCGCAGCACTTCGATCTTGTGCCCGCCCTGCTCGAACGAGCGCATGAGCCCGGTGGTCTGGAGGACGGGCTCATTCATAGCGAAGCACCTGGACCGGATCGGTACTCGCCGCCTTGAATGCGGGGTACAGCGTGGCGAGGAACGAGAAGACGAACGCCATCAGCACGATGCCTGCGACCTCCCAGGGATCGGTCTTGGCGGGCAATTCGGTGAGGTAGCGCATCGAGGGATCCCAGATCTGCTGCCCGGTCACCGCGCCCATGAAGGCGAGCACCTGCTGCCGGAAGAACAGGAAGATGAAGCCCAGGATCAGCCCCGCGAGGATTCCCAGCGAGCCGATCGTCGTGCCGACCGTCACGAAGATGCGGATCAGGCCGTAGCGCGTCGCCCCCATCGTCCGCAGGATCGCGATGTCGCGCGTCTTGGCGCGCACCAGCATGATCAGCGACGACAGGATGTTGAACACCGCGACCAGGATCAGGATCGACAGCACAGTGAAGGTCACCAACCGATCGACCGCGAGCGCCTCGAAAATCTCGGCGTTGAGCCGGCGCCAATCGTTGAGCACCCCACGCGATCCGATCTTGGCGGCGAGCGGCTGCAATATCTCGCCGACACGGTCGGGATCGACGGTGTCGATCTCAACCATCCCCACCGAATCGCCCATCAGCAGCAAGGTTTGCGCATCCTCCATCGGCAGGATCACGAACGCCTTGTCATAGTCGAACACCCCCACCTCGAAGATCGCGCCGATCCGGTACGACACGATGCGCGGTACCGTCCCCATCGGCGTCGCCACCCCCTGGAAACTGATGAGCGACACATCGGTACCGACCGTCGCACCTAGCGCCTCGGCCAGCCGCGACCCGATCGCGATGGTGTTCGATCCGTTGGAGAGCCGCGACAGATCGCCCAGAATGACATTGTCGCGGATCGTCGGGTTGCTGCGGATATCCTCGACCCGCATCCCGCGCAGGATCACCGCCTGCGTCCGGCCATTGAAATCGGCCATCAGCGGCTGTTCGATCAGCGGTGTCGCACTCGTGACCCCGGGCGTTTCGCGCGCCTCGCGCACGATGTCGCGCCAGTCGCGCAATTGCCCGCCATAGCCCTGTACGACCGCATGGCCGTTGAGCCCGACGATCTTGTCGAACAGCTCGGCGCGGAACCCGTTCATCACGCTCATCACGATGACGAGCGCCGCCACCCCGAGCATCACCGCGAACAGGCTGATGCCCGCGACCAGGAAGATGAACGCCTCGCCCCTGCCCGGCAGCAAATAGCGCCGGGCGATCATGCGTTCGTAGCGCGACAGGATCATGGAAAGCCTTGGGTTACGGGGAGCGGGTTCATGTGCTGCAGCGTGCCTTACGGTTCCGCAACAAGCCGCGCAATCAGTGCTGTTGCCAAATGAACACATGGTGAAACGATTCGGAAATACATGCCTGCATTTCCGGTGACATCGGCCCGCGACAGGCCTAGGCCACGACTATCGAAGTGCAGGCAATGGCCGCGGTTCGGGGAGGCTTCAGGCCCCGCTGGTCGAAAGACCGGTGTGTGGGCGGAAGCTAAAAATGGGGGCTGACGAGCGATCGTCACGCAGGCGCCCGGATCGGCAACGATCCGGGCGTTTGCATGTCTGGCGTTCTTCTTCGCGGTTGCAGCGCAATCTGTTCGAGCGCTTGGCCAGGTCTTCCGACCGTTGAACAGATAACTTGCCGCGATCGTCCGAAGTCCGATCCTCCACGCCGCTCGCAGACTAGAAGTCGAACTTGATCGTGCCGCCGAAGGTCCGCGGATCGCCGACCTGTGCCGCGATCAGCCCGGTATTGCCCCCGGTGCCCGCGAGCAGCAGGTCGATATAATTCTGGTCGAAGGCGTTGCGCAGCCAGACGAAGCTGTCGAAGCGGCCGGTGCGGAAGCCGACGCGGAAATTGTGCAACGAATAGGCATCGACCCTGGTGTAGATCGATGGCGACGGGTTCGATGACCAGTCCGACCGGTAGCTCGCGTCGTAGCCGACATAGAGCTGCCCGGTTTCGCCGAACAACACGCCCGGCGCGTTGCCCTCGGCGCCCCACGATGCCGCCCATTCCGACACGCCGGGCAGCACCTGCCCCGACACATCGCAATTGGCGGGGCTGAGCGCGCCGGGAACCCCGGCCGCGCCGGGTTGCTGGCTGCCGGTCACGACGGTGCCCCCCGACAATTCGGGCGGGCATGGCGCATCGACGAAGCGGGTATAGCTCGCGTCGGTGTAGGCGCCGCTCAGATACGCGTTGATACGCGCGCTCGGGCGGATCGAGAAATCGGCTTCGATCCCGCGGCTGCGCACCTGCTCGGCATTGGCGAGATAGCCGCGCACCGTCCCGAACTGGCCGTTGGTGACGTTCGCCTGGAAGTCCTGGATCTCGGTCCAGAAGCCAGTGACGTTGAGGGTCGCGCGGCGGCCCCAGAACTGGCTCTTGATACCTACTTCGAAGTGATCGACCTTTTCGGGCTTGATCGTCGAGGCGGCGAGGATCGGCGCGCCGTCGGCGTCGGCTGGAACGCCGTTGAGGTTGATGCCGCCGGTTTTGAACGCGCGGGCATAGGTCGCGTACAGGTTCACGTTGTCGGTCAGCTCATACGCCAGGTTCACGTCATACGACAGGTTCCAGGCGCTGAATGCGGGCTCGAAGAATTGCGATGCCTGGATGCCGCGCTGCGCCGCGGTCCAGGGATCGTTGTACGAGGGCGAGCCCGGCACCGCCGACACGATCTGCCGCGTCCCGTTCGACGCGGTGCCGGTGACCACCGAATCGTACAGCCCCTGCTTCTTGTCGTAATTCACCCGCAGACCCGGCGACAGCGTCAGCCGGTCGGTGACCTCCAAGTTCAGCTTGCCGTATGCCGCCAGGCTGATGTTATCGAGCCGGATGTCGTTGATCGCCACGACGTTGTCGAGCACCGCTGGATTGTTCGACAGCGCGCTGGTCGGGTTGAGCAGCGATTTGCTCGCCGCTGGCCCCGTCTCCTGGATGCCGCTGGTGCGGATCTTCTGAAGGAATGCGAACAAGCCGGTGACGAAATCGAACCCGGCGCCCTGGTGATTGAATCCGAATTCCTGCGAATATTGATCCTGGACGGTGGGGTTGTTCACCTTCGTATAGATCGGCAGGCCGGTGTAATCGCGGTCGTTCGCGGGGGTCCAATCCCAATAGCGCCATGCGGTGATCGACGTGATGGTGCTGCGATCGCCGACGTCCCACACCGCACGCGCCGACAGGCCGCCATGTTCGTTGCGAGCGCGAAGCGCGGCATCGACATCGGTCACTCGATCATAGGGGTTGGTGGTGGGCGCGACATATCCCGGGAAATAGCCCAGCAACGCCGGATATTGCCGGTTCGCTAGCCGCTGCGTAGGCCCGTAGCCTCCGTTCACGAACGCGCAGCAGATCGGATCCTGCAGGTTGAAGTCGCCCGCAAAGGTCAGGTCGAGATTAGGTGCCGCGCGCCACAAAACCGATCCACGGATACCCAGGCTGTCCTGCGATTGGATGTAGGTGTTCGTTGTGCTGTTGAAGATCGTGCCACGACGGCTGGTCGAGGTCACGCTCAGCCGCGCGGCGATCGTGTCCGACAGCGGCCCCGAGATCGATCCCTTGCCTTGTTTGAAATTGAGGTTGCCGAACGAAATCTCCCCCTTGCCCTCGAGCTCGAAGCTCGGCGGCTGGGTGGTGATGTTGATCGCGCCCGCGGTGGTGTTCTTGCCGTACAGCGTCCCCTGCGGCCCGCGCAGCGTTTCGATCTGCTGGACATCGACGAAGTCGAGCGTCGCCGAGGCGATCCGGTTGTAATGCACATCGTCGACATAGATGCCGACGCCCTGTTCGAACCCGTCGTTGGTCAGGCCGAACGGCGCGCCGATCCCGCGGATATTGATGAAGGTGTTGCGCGGATTCTGCGAATAGAATTGCAGCGTTGGCTGCAGCTGGGTCAGCCGGCTGATATTGTAGGTGCCCTGCGCATCGAGCGTCTCGCCGCCGATTACCGAGATCGCGATCGGCACGGTCTGCACCGACTCGGTCCGGCGGCGGGCGGTGACGACGATCTCGCCGCCCCCCTGTGGCGGCGTAGCGCTCGACGCTTCTGCTGAAGCGCCTCCCTGCTCCGGTGAAACCTGTTGCTCCACCGGCGCGATCGCGGGCTGGGCGGGTTCCTTCGCCTGCGCGGTTTGCAGCATGGCGAGCGTCATCAGGCTTACGGACGTTAGTGTCATCAAATCGCTCCCGGGCTTCGAATATGCCCCAGTATCTCAATTCATACCCAGTCAGTCGATATGGATTCCTTTTGCCTCCGACGTAGGTGAAGTTTTTGCCGGCAACGATGCTTGAAAATCGTCGCGCTCGAACCAAATCAGTCAGGCAACGGTGCCATTCGGGCCGCTCGCAATCCGCGCCGCGCCATCGGTGGGCGCCTTCACATCGTCACGTTGCTCACAAGGAGGATTTGACATGAGCCGTTTTGATTTCACCCCCTATCGCCGCTCGACGATCGGCTTCGACCGCCTGTTCGACCTGCTCGAGGCAAGCTCGCGCCAGGCGTCGGGCGACAATTACCCGCCGTTCAATCTCGAGCGGACCGCCGAGGACCGCTATCGCATCACGCTAGCGGTTGCAGGCTTCAAGACCGACGAGATCGACATCGTCGCGCAGCAGAACCTGTTGCTGGTCAGCGGCAAGAAGGCCGACGAAAGCGCCGAGCAGCGCAGCGCGTTCCTGCACCTGGGGATCGCCAACCGCAGCTTCGAGCGTCGCTTCGAGCTTGCCGATTTCGTTCGGGTCGAAAATGCAGCGCTCGCTGACGGGCTGCTGACGATCGATCTGGTCCGCGAAGTCCCCGATACGATGAAGCCGCGCAAGATCGCCATCAGCGACGGTCAGCCCGGCGACCATTCGATCCTGACGCACCCAACGGCCGAAGCCGCCTGAGTGCGTTGACCCACTAGCAGGCGCCTTGCTCCCTTGGGTGCCGCAGCGAAGGGCGCTCGGACCATTGGTCCGGGCGCCTTTTGCGTATCAGCGTCGGTTAGGCGTCAGACCAGGCGGCTCTGGCGAACCGCCGCGGCGATGAAGCTGGCGAACAACGGATGCGGCTCGAAAGGGCGCGACTTGAGTTCGGGGTGGAACTGGACGCCGACGAACCAGGGGTGATCGGGGCGCTCGACGATTTCGGGCAGCGTGCCGTCGGGCGACATGCCCGAGAACACGAGCCCCGACTTTTCGAGCGCCTCGCGATAATGCGTATTCACTTCGTAGCGATGGCGATGCCGTTCCGAAATCGTGTCGCCGCCATAGATCGATCCGACGACACTGTTGCCCGCGAGCCGCGCTTCATAGGCGCCGAGCCGCATCGTGCCGCCCAGGTCGCCATTGGCCTCGCGTTTCTCGAGCCCCTTCTCGCTCATCCATTCGGTGATGAGGCCGACGACGGGCTCGGGCGTGGTGCCGAACTCGGTCGACGAGGCCCCGTCGATCCCCGCCAGGTCGCGCGCGCTTTCGACGCACGCCATCTGCATGCCGAAGCAGATGCCGAAATAGGGGATTTCGCGTTCGCGCGCGAAGCGGACGCTGGCGATCTTGCCCTCGGCCCCGCGCTCGCCGAAGGCGCCGGGCACCAGAATAGCGTCGCAAGGCTCTAACGCCGCCGCCACTTCATCGTCGTCGCCTTCGAACAATTCGGCGTCGATCCAGCGAATGTTGACGCGAACGCGATTGGCGATGCCGCCATGGATCAGCGCTTCGTTGAGCGACTTGTACGCATCCTGCAGCCCGACATATTTGCCGACGACGCCGACGGTTACTTCGCCCTCGGGATTGGTCAGGCGATCGACGATCTCGGTCCAGCGATCGAGGTTGGGCGCTTCGCCCGGCTCGATACCGAACGCGCGCAGCACTTCGCCGTCTAACCCTTCGGCATGATATTGCAGCGGCACCGCGTAGATGCTCTTGGCATCGAGCGCGGGAATCACCGCCGCGGTCGGCACGTTGCAGAAGAGCGCGATCTTGTTGCGGTCGCTCATGGGCAGCGGATGTTCGCAGCGGCACACCAGCACGTCGGGCTGGACCCCGAGTGCGGCGAGTTCGCGCACCGAATGCTGCGTCGGCTTGGTCTTCAGTTCGCCCGCCGCGGCGATGTACGGCACCAAGGTCACATGGATGCTGACCGAATTGCCGCGCCCCAGATCATTCCGGAGCTGGCGGATCGCTTCGATGAACGGGAGCGATTCGATGTCGCCGACGGTGCCGCCGATCTCGCACAGCACGAAATCGAGATCCTCGGTTTCGGCCTGCGCGAACGCCTTGATCGCGTCGGTGACGTGCGGGATCACCTGCACCGTAGCACCCAGATAATCGCCGCGCCGCTCGCGCGCGATGATCGTCTGATAGATGCGGCCCGAGGTGATGTTGTCCGACTGGCGCGCCGAAACGCCGGTGAAGCGCTCGTAATGGCCAAGGTCGAGATCGGTCTCGGCACCGTCGTCGGTGACGTACACCTCGCCATGCTGATACGGGCTCATGGTGCCCGGATCGACGTTGAGATAGGGATCGAACTTGCGGATCCGCACTCGATAACCGCGTGCCTGCAACAGCGCCGCGAGACTGGCCGCCATGAGGCCCTTACCGAGCGACGAGACCACGCCCCCGGTGATGAAGATGTACCGTGCCATGGGAGAAAGGGCCTACCGCCGAACCGCGATGAACAACAAGCGCGCGAATCCGGCGCCGATGGAATAAAGGTGCCGGCGGACGCATCCGCCGGTGCAGCGCGGGCGCGTTATTGCGCCAGCGGGACCGCGCCATTGTCGGCCGGTGCCGACTGGTTGGTCACGACTTCGCCCGCGGCAGCGCCGAGCGGATCGACCGCCGGCGCGGTGCCGGTGGCGGGTGCCGCCGCGCCGGGGCGTGCCAGCGAGGTATCGATCGTGTCCGATCCGCGATTCGCCGCGATCACCGCCAGCACGATGCTCATCGTGATGAACACGCCGGCCAGCACCGATGTCGACCGCGTCAGAAAATCGGCGGCGCCGCGCGCCGACATCAGCCCGTTCGAGCTGCCGCCCGACGTCAGCCCGCCGCCTTCCGAGCGCTGCATCAAGATGACGGTGACGAGCAGCGCCGCGATGATGGCGTGGACGATGAGCAGGAACGTGAACAGCATGGCGTGATTTTCAAACCTCTGGAAAGCGCGGCACATAGGCGGGTGCGCGCGGACGATCAACACCCCGCCGTTACGACCGCCACGCCGCGCGACGGCGCCCTCGCATGAACCTAATGTAACAATTCATTCACCCTCTGCGAAACCCCAGCGCTTGGCGGGCGTTCACTGGGCAGAGAGTCTCGATTCTTGCGCGACTGTAACAATATGAGTTTGCCCTGTGAACGCCATTAGCGATACCTCGCTCTTTTCCTGGAAGAAGACCCTGGTCGACTATGTCCGCTCGGGCGAACCCGATCTGACCAACCGACAGATGGCTTTGCTGCTGCTGGTCTATCTCGAAGGGGGACCGCATACGGTGCGCGGGTTGGCGCGCGCGCTCAACGTCTCGAAGCCCGTCGTCACACGCGCCTTGAACAGACTAGGCACGCTCGGCTATCTGCGCCGCCAACGCGACGACAGCGACAAGCGCAATATCTTCGTCACGCAGACACCGGAAGGGACGGAGTTTCTTGCAGAGTTCGGGCATTTCCTCGCTGGCGACGCCCCAAATGGGTCAGGTGATCGCCGAGCAGCCGCGTAACCGCCATGCGCTGACCGGTCGATCGACCGCGCTTGATCGCCGCACCACCGCCGTGCGCCCCGACCTTACCGACGTAAGGCTCGCAGGATCGGTGTTCGCCCCGCATTATGCCGCCGCGATGCTCCAGACCGCTTCGTCGATCATCGCGATCCGCGAGACCCCCGATCCGGCATCGGCAGTGGTGTCCGAGGTGCTACCGGGCGAAACCTTCGAAATGCTCGAACTGTCGGAGCAGGTCGCCTGGGGCATCGGCACCGCCGATGGCGTCGTCGGCTATGTCGATGCGGGCCGCCTGCAGGATTTCGCCGCCCCCACCCATCGGGTGACTGCCATCGCCGGACGGCTCCGCGAAGCGCCCGACGCCAACGCCGCCGTGCTGGCAACGCTCCCCGCCGGCGCGCGTATTGCCGCGCTCGGCGAGCGCGACGCGTTCCTGCTCACCGACCATGGTTATATCGCAGCCGCCGACGTCGCCGCGCTCGACGCGCCGACCAGTACCGTCGGCGCCATCGCTGCGCGGCTCGTGGGCGTGCCTGCACGCGCCGGCGGGCGATCGGGCGCAGGGGTCGACACCGCCGGGCTGGTATTCCTCGCCCACGACCTGTGCGGCGTTCGCGCGCCCCGATTTACCGACCTGCAGGCCACCACCCTGGGCACCGAGGTGTCAGAGGACGACGCGGCACGCGCGGGCGATCTGTGGTTCTTCGCCGATCACGCCGCGATCCTGATTTCGCCCGACGCGGCGATCCACGTCGCGGATCGGGTCCGCGAAATTCCTTGCACCGCCTTGCGGGCGGGCGACCATGGGCCGGTGCTCACCCGGCGGAGAATCGCATGACTCATTCGGTTTTCATCGACGGCGCGGTAGGCACCACCGGGCTCGAAATCCGCGAGCGACTTGCCGGTCGTACCGAATTCGACGTGATCACGCTCGGCGGCGACGCGCGCAAGGACGCGGCGGCGCGCGCCCAGGCGCTCAACGATGCCGACTTCGTCATCCTGTGCCTGCCCGACGACGCCGCGCGCGAGGCGGTGGCGATGATCGCCAACGACCGTACCCGCGTGATCGACGCCTCGAGCGCGCATCGCGTCGCGGAGGGCTGGACCTATGGCTTCGCCGAGCTCGAACCCGCGCAGGCCGCCGCGATTGCCGAGAGTGCGCGCGTCAGCAACCCCGGTTGCTATCCCACCGGCTTCCTCGCGCTGATCCGCCCGTTGGTTCGCACCGGGCTGGTGCCACATGATTGGCCGCTCAGCGTCAACGCGGTCTCGGGCTATTCGGGTGGCGGCAAGGCGATGATCGCCGATTTCGAGAGCGGCGAGGAAACGACCGCGCACCGTGCCTACGGCCTCGACCTGTCGCACAAGCATCTGGGCGAGATGCAGCGCCACGCGCGGATCGAGCGCGCGCCGATCTTCCAGCCCGCGGTCGCGCACACGCATCGCGGGATGCTGGTCGAAGTGCCGCTGCCGCTCCACGCCTTGCCGCGCAAGCCGTCGCTCGCCTCGATCGAAACCGCGCTGCGTGATGCCTATCGCGATTCGCCGATCGTCGGCTTGATCGACAGCGAGGAAACGCGGCTGGTGCGGATCGAGGAAGATGCCGGCACTGATCGCATGACGCTGCGCGTGTTCGGCAATGCCGAGCTCGGCCAGGCGCGGTTGATCGCGACGCTCGACAATTTGGGCAAGGGCGCCGCGGGTGCCGCGGTGCAGAACCTCAACATCATGGCGGGGATCGACGCGACCGCGGGATTGCGGCTCTGACGCGCGTCCCTCTGGCGGATATTCGCCGAGGCATCGCGCAGGGTGGGTTGCGCGCATCCCTGCAGCCGCTAGTCCGGCCCCCGATATCTAAGGAGACGTAACGGCATGCGCGAACCGGTCGGCAAATTGCTATTGTTCGGCGCCACCGGCGACCTGTCGCAGCGGATGCTGATACCGTCGCTCTACGGGCTCCACGCCGACGGGCTGCTGCCCGAGGGGCTGACGATCACCGGCACCGCACGATCCGAGCAGGACGACGACTGGTTTCGCAACTTCGCGCGCAAGTCGCTCGATGAGCATCTCGCCGACGATCACAAGGATGCCGAGGCGATCGATCGCTTCGTCGAACGGCTCCACTATCAGCCGCTCGATGCCTCGACGATCGAAGGGTTCGACCAGCTGGCCAAGAAGCTTGGCGACATTTCGGGCGGGCTCGCGATCTTCCTGTCGACCGCGCCGTGGTTGTTCGGGCCGACGATCAAGGGGCTGCAATCGGCGGGCCTTGCCGGCGACAACGTCCGCATCAGCCTCGAAAAGCCGCTCGGCAAGGACCTCGAATCGAGCCGCGAGATCAACGACATCGTCGCCGGCGCCTTTCCCGAGGAGCGGACCTTCCGCATCGATCATTATCTGGGCAAGGAAACCGTCCAGAACATCCTGGCGTTGCGCTTTGGCAATTCGCTGTTCGAGCCAAGCTGGAACGCCCGCGGCATCGATCACGTCCAGATCACCATCTCCGAAACCGTCGGGCTCGAAGGGCGCGCGGGCTATTATGACGAAGTCGGCGCGCTGCGCGACATGGTGCAGAACCACATGCTCCAGTTGCTCGCGCTGGTCGCGATGGAGCCACCCGCGCGGGTCGATGGCACCGCGGTGCGCGACGAGAAGGTCAAGGTGCTGCGCTCGCTGCGCCCGATCACCGGGTCCGACGTCAGCCAGCTCACCGTCACCGGCCAGTATGACAGCGGCGCGGTCAAGGGCGCGATCGTCCGCGGCTATGACGAGGAGCTCGACAAGGATTCGAACACCGAAACCTTCGTCGCGATCAAGGCGCATGTCGACAATTGGCGCTGGCAGGGGGTCCCCTTCTATCTGCGCACCGGCAAGCGGATGCCCGAGCGCCGCAGCGAAATCAGCATTCAGTTCAAGCCGGTGCCGCATTCGATCTTCGCCGAACGCGGCGGCGCGCTCCAGCCCAACACGCTGGTGATCCGGCTGCAGCCCGAGGAATATGTCCGCCTGCTCGTGATGGCCAAGCAGCCCGGGCTCGACCGCGACGGGGTGCGGCTGCGCGAGGTACCGCTCAACCTCAGCCTCGACACCGAATTCGCCGGCACCCGCCGCCGCATCGCCTATGAACGATTGCTGCTCGACCTGATCGAAGGCGACCCTACGTTGTTCGTGCGACGCGACGAGGTCGAGGCGCAATGGGCATGGATCGACGGCATCCGCGAGGGCTGGGCATCGAGCGACATGAAGCCCAAGGGCTATGCCTCGGGCAGCTGGGGTCCGTCGTCGAGCGTCGCACTGACCGAACGCGACGGCGTGACCTGGAACGAGTAGGTTTTGCACCCTCTCCCGCACGCGGGAGAGGCAACGAAGACTTGGTCGCGCCCTTGCGCGGCCTAGTCGCAGTCGGTGAGGGTCTTCTTTCGCTGAACGACGCGAGGAAGAAGCCCCTCACCCAGCCTCTCCCGCACGCGGGAGAGGGGAAGAAGATAAAGGAACAAGCATGACCGAGATCGAATGGTGGGAATATGACGACGCTGCCGAAATGGCCGAAGCGGTCGCAGGCGACGTGCAGTTCATCATCGAAAGCGCGCTCGATGCCCGCGGCGGCGCGGTAATCGCGCTGCCCGGCGGCAAGACCCCGCTGCCGATTTATGAGAAGTTGGCCACCGCCAAGCTCGACTGGAAGAAGGTGATGATCGTCCCCACCGACGACCGGCTGGTGCCGATGGGCGATCCGCTCAGCAACATCACCGCGATCGGCAAGGTCTTCGTCCCCAAGGGCGCGCGCGTGTTTCCGATCACCAGCGAAGCCGCGACCGACTATCGCGCCGCCGGCCGCGCCGCCGATGCGCGGCTGCAGGACGTCCATTGGCCGCTCGACCTTTGCCTGCTCGGCGTCGGCGGTGACGGCCATACCGCCTCGATCTTCCCCGGCCCCGACCTAGACGAAGCGCTGTCGGGTCCCAAGGAACGCCGCGCGCTCGGCGTGATGCCCGATCCCCTCCCCCCCGAAGCCCCCGTCGCGCGCGTCACGCTGTCGCGCTCGGCGATCGTCACCGCGCGCGCGCTGCTGATCGCGATCAGCGGCCAGGCCAAGCGCGACGTGCTCGAAGCCGCGATCGCCGAGGGGGCCGGCTCGCCCTATCCGATCGGCCGCGTGCTCGCCGACACCGAGCTTCCCGTCGACATCCACTGGAGCGCCTGATGTCCCCCAGCCCTGCTTCGGCCCCAGCTTTGGCCCCCGCCCTCGCCGCCGTCACCGACCGGATCATCGAGCGATCGAAGCCCGGTCGTGCCGCCTATCTCGCACTGATGCGGCGTGAGCGCGATTCGGGGTTCGATCGGCCAAAGCTGGGCTGCGCCAATCTCGCGCACGCTTATGCCGGCACCGACGAGCAGCGCGATCGGATGCGCGACGGCAAGGCGATGAACATCGGCATCGTCACCGCCTACAACGACATGCTGTCGGCGCACGCGACCTATTATCGCTACCCCGAACAGATGAAGGTCTGGGCGATCGAGGCGGGCGCCACCGCGCAAGTCGCAGGCGGCGTGCCCGCGATGTGCGATGGGGTGACGCAGGGCTATCAGGGCATGGAATTGTCGCTGTTCAGCCGCGACGCGATCGCCATGGCGACCGCGATTGCGCTGTCGCACCGCACCTTCGAGGGTGCGGCGCTGCTCGGCATCTGCGACAAGATCGTTCCCGGTCTGCTGATGGGTGCGCTCCGCTTCGGCCATCTGCCGATGGTGATGGTCCCCGGCGGCCCGATGCGATCGGGCCTCGCGAACAAGGAAAAGGCGGCGGTGCGCGAGGCCTATGCCGAGGGCAAGGTGGGCCGCGAGGCTTTACTCGACGCCGAAATCTCCGCCTATCACGGCAAGGGCACCTGCACCTTTTACGGCACCGCCAATTCGAACCAGATGATGATGGAGGCGATGGGGCTCCACGTCCCCGGTGCCGCCTTCGCCAATCCGCAGACCAAATTGCGCCAGGAACTGACGCGCGCCGCCGTCCAGCGGCTGCCGCAGATCGGCTGGAACAGCGATGATTACCGCCCGCTCGGCGAATGCGTCGACGAGCGCGCGATCGTCAACGCGGCGGTCGTCTTGCTCGCCACCGGCGGGTCGACCAACCATCTGATCCACTTGCCCGCCATCGCCCGCGCGGCGGGGATCATCATCGACTGGGAGGATTTCGACCGGCTGAGCAAGGCGGTGCCGCTGCTCACCCATGTCTATCCCAACGGATCGGCCGACGTGAACGGCTTCGAGGACGCCGGCGGCCCGCCCTTCGTCATCCGCGAACTTCTGCGCGGCGGGCTGCTGCATGGCGACATCCTCACGATCGCCGATGGCGGCTTCACCGAATATGGCCGCAAGCCCATGATCGAGGACGAAAAGCTGGTCTGGCAGGATCTGCCCGCCGCCAGCGGCGACGACACCATCGTCCGCACGATCGACGCGCCCTTCTCGCCCGAAGGCGGCTTCCGCATCCTCCAGGGCAATCTGGGTCGCGCGTGCATCAAGGTGTCGGCGGTCGAGCAGGACCGCTGGATCATCGAAGCGCCTGCCCGCGTCTTCGCGACTCAGGCCGAGGTCCAGACCGCGTTCCAGGCGGGCGAGCTTGACCGCGACGTCGTCGTGGTCGTCCGCTTCCAGGGGCCGCGCGCCAACGGCATGCCCGAATTGCACAAGCTCACTCCGCCGCTCGGCGTCCTCCAGAATCGCGGCTTTCGCGTCGCATTGGTCACCGATGGGCGGATGTCGGGCGCATCGGGCAAGGTGCCTTGCGCGATCCATCTGTCGCCCGAGGCTTTGGGCGGCGGGCCGCTCGGCAAGGTACGCGACGGCGACATCATCCGCCTCGATGCCGAAGCGGGTACGCTCGCGGCCCTGGTCGATGCCGCCGAATGGGAAGCGCGCGAGCTGGTCGAGGAACCGCCGCGCGCCGACGGCACCGGGCGCGAGCTGTTCAACATGATGAACTTCGGCGCCGACGAAGCCGAAAAGGGCGCCTCGGCGATGTTGGCCGCGGCGGGATTGTAATTGCGCCCCTCCCACTTGCGGGAGGGGTTGGGGGTGGGCGTATCCCCAAAGTGAACACGCCGCTTGCACAGGATAGGCCCACCCCCGGCCCCTCCCGCAAGCGGGAGGGGAGTATTTGATATGGAAATCATCGCGGTAGATATCGGCGGCACCCATGCCCGCTTCGCGATTGCCGAGGTCGAGAACGGCCGCGTGCTGTCGATGAGCGACCCGATCACCCAGAAGACCAAGGATCATTCGAGCCTCCAGCTCGCCTGGCAGGCATTCGGCGAGGCGCTGGGCCGTCCGCTGCCGCGCGCCGCCGGGATCGCGATCGCCTCGCCGATCAACGGCGAGATGATCCGCATGACCAACAATCCCTGGATCATCCGCCCGCGGCTGATCCAGGAGCGGCTCGGGGTCGATACCTATACGCTCATCAACGATTTCGGCGCGGTCGGCCACGCCGTTGCGCAGATGCACGATGACGCCTTCATCCATATCTGCGGCCCCGAAACCCCGTTGCCCCAGCACGGCTCGATCACCGTCTGCGGGCCCGGCACCGGGCTCGGCGTCGCGCAGGTGCTGCGCACCGCAAGCCATTACCACGTCATCGAAACCGAGGGCGGGCACATGGACTTCGCACCGCTCGACGGGATCGAGGACGCGATCCTCAAGCGCCTGCGCCGCACCTTCACCCGCGTCTCGGCCGAGCGGATCGTCGCCGGCCCCGGCATCGTCGCGATCTACGAAACGCTCGCGGGGATCGAGGGTCGCCCGGTGCTCCAGCTCGACGATCGCGCGATCTGGGACCTGGCGTTCAGCGGGAAGGACAGCCTGGCCAGTGCCGCGCTCGACCGCTTCTGCCTCAGCCTCGGCGCGGTCGCGGGCGATCTCGCACTCGCGCACGGCCCCAAGGGCGTGGTGATCGCCGGCGGCCTCGGGCTCCGGCTCAAGGACCATTTGATCTCGTCCGGCTTCGGCCAGCGCTTCGTCGCCAAAGGGCGCTTCCAGTCGCTGATGGCGTCGATCCCGGTCAAGCTCATCACCCATCCGCAGCCGGGCCTTTACGGCGCCGCAGCCGCCTTCGCGCAGGAGCACACCCAATGAAAGACGTGACGATCGAAACCATCATGCGCACCAGCCCGGTCATCCCGGTGCTGGTGATCGACGATGCCGCCACCGCGCGCGCGCTCGCTGAAGCGCTTGTCGCGGGCGGGCTTCGGGTGCTCGAGGTGACGCTGCGCACCGCCGCCGCGCTCGACGCGATCCGCGAAATGAAGCAGGTGCCCGGCGCGATCGTCGGCGCGGGCACCGTGGTGTCGACCGGCCAGTTCGACGACGTAATGGACGCCGGCGCCGAATTTATCGTGTCGCCTGGCCTTACCGAAACACTCGGTCGCGTCGTCGTCGACAGCCGCGTCCCCTTCCTGCCCGGCATCGCGACCGCAGGCGACATCATGCGCGGCTACGACCTGGGCCTGCGGCACTTCAAATTCTTCCCTGCCGAAACCTCGGGCGGGCTGAAGGCGCTCAAGGCGCTCGCGGCACCGTTCCACGAGGCGCAATTCTGCCCCACCGGCGGCATCACCGAAGCATCGGCACGCGACTGGCTGGCGTTCGAGAAGGTGCTGTGCGTCGGCGGCAGCTGGGTCACGCCGGCGGGCGCGGCGATGGCCGATGTCGAAGCCAAGGCAAGGGCCGCGGCGAACCTTCGCTAATCTGCGCTTCCCCCTCCCACGCGGGAGGGGGGACGGCTCACATCTCGCCGCGCGCGCGCCGCAGCGCGTACCATTTCGCGACATTGGCGTTATGCTGCTCGAGCGTGTCGGCGAAGATATGGCCGCCGGTGCCATCGGCGACGAAGTAGAGCGCGCTCGTCTGCGCCGGATCGAGCACCGCATCGATGCTGGCGCGCCCCGGATTGGCGATCGGCCCCTTGGGCAGTCCCGCCATCGCATAGGTGTTGTAGTCGTTCACCGCGTTCACCTCCGATCGCAGGATCCGCCGGCCGAGCGGGCGTCCCTTGGTCATCGGATAGATGATCGTCGGGTCGGCCTGCAGCCGCATCCCGATCCGCAACCGGTTCGAATAGACCGCCGCGACCGTCCGCCGCTCTTCGTCCTTGGCGGTTTCCTTCTCGACAATCGACGCCAGGATCAGCGCTTCTTGCGGCGTCGACACCGCGATCCCCGGCTTGCGCTTGGCCCAGGCGGCGGCCAGATAGTCGCGCATCGCCACCTGCATCCGCCCCAGCACCGCCTGCCGCGCCTCGCCGCGTTCATAGCTGTAGCTGTCGGGCAGCACCGATCCCTCGGCGGGCACATCGAGCTTGCCGTCGAGCTGCGGCGCCTTCATCAGCGCCTCGTGCACCAGCACCGAAGGCCAGCCCTCGGGTACCGCGACGAAGCGCTGGACGGTCCGTCCGCCCTGCATCAGCTTGAGCACGTCGGACTGGCTGATTCCGGCAGGCACCGGATATTCGCCCGCGCGGATCGGGTCGTCCGACCCGAAGAATCGCGCATACAGCGTGAACCGGCTGGCCGAGGGGATCACCCCCGCCTTTTCCATCTCCTGCGCCGCTCGCGTCAGCGTTGCGCCCTCGGGCACGACAACGTTGACGTTGCGCTCGAGCGATCCGGCGCCGCCCCAGCTCTGCATGACGAAGAACAGCGCCGCGATGAGCGCGAGACCGGCAAACAGGCCGAAGCAGCCGAGACGTTTCATGCGCGCGCTTGCCCTATACGGGGTTCAGGTAACTGGGACCATCACCAGGCTTGCATTGGTCCCGCCGAAACCGAACGAATTGTTCAGCACCGCCTTCACGCGCCGTTCCTTGGCGACATGCGGCACCAGGTCGACCCCGCGGCACGCTTCGCTGGGATTATCCAGGTTCAGCGTCGGCGGCACGATCTGGTCGCGCATCGCCAGGATGCAGAAGATCGATTCGACCGCGCCTGCGCCGCCCAGCAGATGGCCGATCGCCGACTTGGTCGAGCTCATCGACATAGTGTCGATCGACGACCCGAACAGCCGCCGCACCGCGCCGAGCTCGAGCTCGTCGCCAAGCGGGGTCGAGGTGCCGTGTGCGTTGACATAATCGATGTCGCTCAGGCTCAGCCCCGACTTGCGCATCGCCATTTCCATCGAGCGGAACGCCCCCGAACCCTCTGGGTGCGGCGCGGTGACGTGATAGGCATCGCCCGACAGGCCGTAGCCAATGACCTCGGCATACATCTTGGCGCCGCGCGCCTTGGCATGCTCATATTCCTCGAGCACGACGACGCCCGCGCCCTCGCCCATCACGAACCCGTCGCGATCGACATCGTAGGGCCGGCTCGCGCGCTCGGGGGTGTCGTTGAAATTGGTCGACAGCGCGCGCGCCTGGGCGAAGCCCGCGATGCCGAGCGGGCAGATCGCCCCCTCCGAACCGCCAGCGAGCATGACATCGGCATCGTCCATCGCGATCATCCGCGCGGCGTCGCCGATCGAATGCGCGCCGGTCGAGCAGGCGGTGACGACCGCGTGGTTCGGCCCCATCAGCCCGTATTTGATGCTGACCTGGCCCGAGATCAGGTTGATCAGCCGGCCATGGACGAAATGCGGGCTCACGCGGCGCGGCCCCTTGGCGGCGAGCACCAGCGATTCGCTTTCGATCCCCGGCAGCCCGCCGATCCCCGCACCGATCGAGCACCCCGCGCGATAGCGCTGCGCTTCGGTCATGTCGGTCAGCCCGGCATCCTCGATCGCCTGGCCCGCGGCATCGATGCCGAAGATGATGAACGGGTCGACCTGGCGCTGCACCTTGTGATCGACGCGCTTGCCCGGATCGAAGCCATATTCATGGTCGGCGGGCTTCACTTCGCAGGCGATGCGGCACTGATATTCGCTCGCGTCGAAGCGCGTGATCGTCGCGGCGCCCGATTTGCCCGCGATCAGGTTCTTCCAGACGGTTTCCACCTCGGCCCCTAGCGGGGTGACGAGGCCAAGGCCGGTCACGACTACGCGACGCATCGCATCTCTCCGTTCAGTTCATCAAAGCAAAACGGCTCCCCACCCGGGATATTAGCCCGTTGGCGGAGAGCCGTTGCAATCAGTCGCCCCGTTCGCAGGGGCAAGCGACATAAGCTGCGATCAGCCCTTGTGCTCGTCGATATAGGTGATCGCGTCGCGCACGGTGGTGATCTTCTCGGCGGCATCGTCGGGGATCTCGACGCCGAATTCCTCTTCGAACGCCATCACCAGCTCGACGATGTCGAGGCTGTCTGCGCCCAGGTCGTCGATGAAGCTCGCGTCCTCGGTGACCTTCTCGGCCTCGACGCCCAGGTTCTCGACGACAATCTTCTTCACGCGATCGGCGGTGTCGCTCATGGTAGCTTGATCCTCAGTTGCGGCTATTCGTGATTCCTGAACGCACCTAGAACGGACCTCCATCAGTGGCAAGGCCCGTGCGAAGCTTAGCGGTCGGTCAACATTTGCGTAGGTATGCCACAGCGATGCGCCGATGGCCCTCCCCTTTCTCACCGCTGCGCGAATTGACCGCGTTCGACGGCAAGCGCGCGCGAAGCTACCGGTCGATAGCGGTGGCGATAGTTTTCGGAGTGGTGGCGCTATGGTTCGCGGCGGGGGGCAATGGCGAAGACGCCGCAGGCCGCGCGATCGGCACCGACTTCGTGAGCTTCTGGATCGCGTCGCAGGTCGCGTTGGCTGAGGGCGGTGCGGCTGCGTACGATATCGTTGCGCATGGTATCGCGCAGCGCACAGCGTTCGGCCCCGGCGACGGCTATGTAGCCTTCTTTTATCCGCCGGTTTTCCTGATGCTGTGCCTGCCGATGGCGTTGCTGCCCTATTTCGCTGCACTCGGGCTTTGGCTCGGCAGCACTGCGCTGGCTTACCTCGTCATGGTCCGGCATTGGCTCGGCGGCAGCTTTGGTAGCGCCGCGCTGACGCTGGCAGCCTTCCCGCCCACCCTGCTCAACGCCGGGCACGGCCAGAACGCGTTCCTCACCGCCGCGCTATTCGGTGGCGGGTTGATCGCGATGCGCACGCGCCCCTGGCTGGCGGGGCTGTTGCTCGGCCTGCTGGTGATGAAACCGCATCTGGCCATCCTGCTGCCGCTGGCGCTGGCATGCCGCGGCGAGTGGCGGACCTTTATTGCCACCGGGGCAGCCGCTGCAGGATGGTGCCTGCTGAGCTGGGCAATCCTCGGCACCGGCGCGTGGGCGGGTTTCATCGCCAATACCGGCCTCGCACGTTCGACGCTCGAGGACGGGCTGGTGGCGCCCGCCAAGATGGTCAGCATGTTCGCAGCGATGCGCGTGCTGTCGCTCGACGTCGCGACCGCCTACGCCGCACAAGCGGCATTTGCCGCGGTCGGCGCCGCTGCGGTCATCTACGCCGCCCGCGCGCGACTTCCCCGCCCAGCGCAGGACGCGATCCTGGCGGCGGCGACGCTGACGGTGTCGCCCTTCCTACTGGACTATGACCTGACGCTGATGGCGATACCCTTGGCGTGGTGGTTCGCGCAGACGCAGCGGCGCGGGTTCCTGCCCTATGAAAAGGCCGCGCTGCTCGCGCTTTTCATCGCGCCGCTGTTCCTCCGGACGCTGGCGACCGCCGCATCGCTGCCGCTCGCGCCGCTGGTTACCGCAGGGCTGCTGCTGGGCTGCTGGCGCGCTGCGCTTACAGCATCGCCATCCCGCCATTCACGTGCAGCGTCTGCCCGGTGACATAGCCCGCCTCGCGGCTGGCGAGATACACCACCGCCGCTGCGACGTCCTCGCCCTTGCCCAGATCGCCCGCGGGAATGCGCGTCAGCAACGCGGTCTTCTGCGCGTCGGGCAGTCCGTCGGTCATCGCCGATCGGATGAAGCCCGGCGCGACGCAATTGACGGTGATGTTGCGGCTGGCGAGTTCCTGCGCCAGCGCCTTCGACATGCCGACCAGCCCCGCCTTCGACGCGGCATAGTTCGCCTGGCCCGGATTGCCCGTCGCACCGACCACCGAGGTAATCGACACGATCCGCCCGAACCGCGCCTTCATCATCGGCCGCGCCGCCGCGCGGCAGAGGCGAAACGCCGCCTCGAGATTGACGCGGATGACGTCGTTCCATTCGTCGTCCTTCATCCGCATCGCCAGATTGTCGCGCGTGACCCCGGCGTTGTTGATCAGGATATCGAGCCGCCCGCCCAGCGCCTCGACCGCCTGTGGCACCAGCGCATCGACCGCCGCGCCGTCGGAAAGGTTGCACGCCAGCGCGACATGCTCGCCGCCCAACTGCGCCCGAAACGCCTCCAGCTTGTCGCCATTCGACCCCGAAACCGCCAACCGCGCGCCCTGTGCCGCCAGCGCCTGCGCGATCGCCGAACCGATCCCACCCGAAGCGCCGGTCACCAGCGCGGTCATGCCTGTCAAATCGAACATATTCGAACTCCTCACAGCGCTTTCGCCAGCGCCTCGATATCATCCATAGTAATCACGCTCGCCGTGGTCGCATCGGGCGCCGTCCGCTTCACCATCGGGCCCAGCACCTTGCCACCCAGTTCGACATAGTCGGTCACCCCGGCATCCCACATCGCCAGCACCGATTCGCGCCAGCGGACGATCCCCGTCACCTGCTCGACCAGCAGCGCGCGAATCACCTGCGGGTCGGCGACCGGCGCGGCGGTGACATTGGCGAACACCGGCACCAGCGGCGCCTGCAGCGCGACGTCGGCGAGCGCGGCTTCCATCGCCTCGGCGGCGGGTTGCATCAGCGGGCAGTGGAACGGCGCCGAGACCGGCAGCAACACCGCGCGCTTGGCGCCCATTTCCTTGGCGAGCGCCACCGCGCGCTCGATCGCGCCGCGTGCGCCCGAAATCACCACCTGCCCCGGGTCATTGTCGTTGGCGACGGTGCAGACCTCGCCCTGTGCGGCGGCGTCGGCAATCGCCTGCGCCTTGTCGCGGTCGGCCCCCAGCAGCGCCGCCATCGCCCCCTCGCCCACCGGCACCGCCGCCTGCATCGCCTGCCCGCGCAGCTTCAGCAATCGCGCGGTGGTCGCGACGTCGATCGCGCCCGCGGCGCACAGCGCGGTATATTCGCCCAGGCTGTGCCCGGCGACATACCCAGCCTTGTCGGCTACCCGCACCCCGCATTCGCGATCTAGCACGCGCAGCACCGCAATCGCGTTTGCCATGATCGCGGGCTGCGCATTCTCGGTCAGCAACAAGTCGCTTTCGGGCCCCTGCGTCATCAGCCGGTACAGATGCTGGCCCAGCGCATCGTCGACCTCCTGGAACAGCTCGCGCGCCGCGCGGCTCGCCTGCCCCAGCGCCATCCCCATGCCGACCGCCTGGCTGCCCTGCCCCGGAAAAATGAACGCGCGCATCGTGATCTCCTGCTTTCAGGCGCGGCGGGGTACGCCCGAACGCCGAAAGCTTTCAAGTCCCGACCGACTTGCGACATTCTGTGACGCTTTTGTTCTTCCTCGGCACATCCCAGCGACAGGCGGCTTCTAGATTGTCTTCATCGCCGGACAGTCCGGTGCACCAGTCACCCCGTCGAAGGAGATCGACATGAAGAAGATCGCAATCGCAGCCGTCGCAGCCTCGATGCTCACCGTCCCCGCCATGGCGCAGGCGCAGCAGCGCACCGTCATCGAGCGCGGCAACCGCACCGTCATCGTCGACCGCGCCAATGGCGTCCAGCAGCGCACCGTGGTCAACAATCGCCGCGGCAATGTGGTTCGCCAGAACGTCCGCGTCGCCAACCGGCCGGTGGTTCGCCAGAACGTCCGGGTCGCGCAGCGCCCGATCGTTCGCCAGCAGGTCCGCTATGCGCAGCCGGCGAACCAGTATCGCAGCTGGCAGCGTGGCCAGCAGTTCAACCGGTCGTTCGCGCCCAACTATCGCCAGATCGACTATCGGTCGTATCAGCAGCGCGGCCTCTATGCCCCGCCGCGTGGCCAGCAGTGGGTGCAGTCGGGCAACGATGCAGTCCTCGTGGCACTTGCAAGCGGCCTGATCGGCGCGGTCATCGGCGGCGCATTCTAAGCCGCACCGCGGAAGGCAAGGGGTTCGCCCCTTGCCTTTGCGCCACAAATCGATAAGGCACGCGCATCCGGGGTGGTAAGGCATCGTCCTTTCCGCCCCGGTTCGCATTTGCGAGATACGTGAGACGACAGCCGGAGGGGCCGCGCGATTGGCGCTCGGTCAGCGATCGGCCAGGACGAAGGACAAGGCATGGCTCTGTACGAGCATGTGTTCCTTGCGCGCCAGGATCTGGCACAAGCGCAGGTGGACACGCTGGCGGAAAACGCCACCAAGATCATCACCGACAATAACGGCACCGTCGTGAAAACCGAAACGTGGGGCCTGCGCGGCCTGGCGTATCGCATCGCCAAGAACCGCAAGGCGCATTACGTCATGCTCGAGATCGACGCGCCCGCAGGCGTCGTCGCCGAGCTCGAGCGCCAGACCGCGATCAACGAAGACGTGATCCGCTACATGACCGTCCGCGTCGACGAGCATGAAGCCGGTCCGACCGTGATGATGCGCAAGGGCGAGCGCGACCGCGAGCGCCGTCGTGACCGCGACGACCGTGGCCCAAGTGCCGACCGGGGCGACCGTCCCGACCGTGGCCCGCGCCGCGACCGTGAAGAAGGGGAGAACAACTAATGGCCCGCCCGTTTTTCCGCCGCCGCAAGAGCTGCCCCTTCAGCGCGAAGGACGCGCCGCGGATCGACTATAAGGACGTCCGGCTGCTCCAGGGCTTCGTTTCGGAGCGTGGCAAGATCGTGCCGTCGCGCATCACTTCGGTGAGCGCCAAGAAGCAGCGCGAACTGGCCCAGGCCATCAAGCGCGCCCGTCATCTGGGCCTGCTGCCCTACATCGTTAAGTAAGGAGGGCACCCCATGCAAATCATCCTGCTCGAACGCGTCGAAAAGCTCGGCGCCATTGGCGATGTCGTCACCGTGAAGGACGGGTTCGCCCGCAACTTCCTGCTGCCGAACAAGAAGGCGCTCCGCGCCAACGCCGCCAACCGCAAGGTCTTCGAGGCCAATCGCGAGCGCATCGAAGCCGAGAACGCTTCGCGCCGCGAGGAAGCGACTGCCGAATCGAAGTCGCTCGAGGGCGCTTCGGTGACGCTGATCCGTCAGGCATCGAATGCCGGCGCGCTCTATGGCTCGGTCGCGGTTCGCGATCTGGTCGAGGCGCTGGTCGCCGATGGCCACAAGGTCCACAAGGGCCAGGTGGTGCTCGGCAAGCCGATCAAGACGCTCGGCATGCACGAAGTGAAGGTTGCGCTGCACCCTGAGGTTTCGGTCAACGTCAAGGTGAACGTCGCCCGTTCGCCCGAGGAAGCCGAGATGCAGGCAAAGGGTGTCGACGTGATGGCGGCGATGTTCGAAACCGACACCGCTGGCTTCACCGAGGAGTATGACGCCAACGCCGAGCCGGGCGAAATCTCGCGCGGCGACGAAGCGGCGCCAGCCCCGACGACGACCGACGAAGACGAAGCCGAACCGGCCTAAGCCTTTCGACGTTTGGATATGAAAAAGGGCCGTCCGGTTATGCCGGGCGGCCCTTTTTCATATCGGCGTCGTTCGCCAAAGCTCAGGGCACCGCGACGCAGGCGCCCACGACCGCGAAGAGCGGGATGAGTGCGAGGATGACCGGCATTGCCTTACCCATGATATCGCCTGACTTTTCGAAAGAGTGTGGCGAGTGAAATGCACGGTCGGGGAAAAGGTTTCCCGGGGATGAACGGCGCCCAAGCGCGACCGAGGAATCACGTAGTGATCGCCGCCGGGGCACCGTGTATTGATCCGCAATCCCGTACGTCTTGGAGAGGCCATGATCCCGTTGTCGATTCAAGCCGGTCTGTGGGGCCTGCTCAGCGGCTCGGCTTTGCTGATAGGTGCGACGATCGGCTGGTTCGTGGCGATGCCGCGCCAGGCGGTGGCCGCGATCATGGCGTTTGGCTCGGGCGTGCTGATATCCGCTTTATCGTTCGAGCTGATGGACGAGGCGTGGAAGCAGGGCGGGTTCCTCGCTGTCGCGGTCGGGTTCGTCGCGGGCGCGGCGGTGTACACCGTGCTGAACATGGCGCTGGCCGCTAGGGGTGCGCGTCATCGCAAGCGTTCGGACGCTTTCTCACGGAAGGAGCACGCGACCGCCGCGCCCAAGGGCAACAGCGCGTCGCTGGCGCTCGGTGCGTTGATCGACGGCATCCCCGAATCGATCGTGATCGGCACCAGCCTTCTTTCAGGGGGCGCGATCGGCGGGGTAGCGGTTGCGGCGGTCTTCCTGTCGAACCTGCCCGAGGGACTTTCGAGTGCCGCAGGCGCGCGCCGCGAGGGAAAATCTGCGGGCTTCACGTTCGCGCTGTGGACCGGGATAGCGCTGGTGGCTGGGTTGTCGTCGTTCGTCGGGTACACCGTGTTCGACGGCGCCTCGCCAGCCGTGCTCGCTGCAGTCCAGGGTGTCGCAGCGGGGGCCATCCTGGCGATGATCATCGACACCATGGTTCCCGAAGCGTTCGAGGGAATGCACGACTTCACAGGGCTGATCGCGGTTTTCGGCTTCTTGACCGCCTTTGGTTTATCCAAGCTCGCCTAGTTGCGATCTGAACGGGTGACCTGAATGCATCAGCGAAGGACAGCGTCAAGGAGTGGGCTTACTTCCGCCCGAACAGCTTCTCCACATCCTGCGTCCGCAGCTTCACCCAGGTCGGGCGGCCATGGTTGCACTGCCCCGAATGCGGGGTGACCTCCATCTCGCGCAGCAGCGCGTTCATTTCAGCGACGCTCAGCACCCGCCCCGCGCGCACCGATCCGTGGCACGCCATCGTCGAGGCGACGTGATCGAGCCGTTCGCGCAAGCTCAGCGCCTGATCGTGCGCCGCAAGTTCATCGGCAAGGTCACGAACCAGCCCGATGACGTCGCCCTGCCCCAGCAGCGCCGGGGTCGCGCGCACCAGCATCGCATTGGGGCCGAAGCGTTCGAGGTCGAGCCCGAACTCGCTCAGCTCGGTGATTCGTTCCTCGAGCCGGTCGCACGCGGTCTCATCTAGCTCGACGACTTCGGGCAGCAGCAGCGCCTGCGCGCGTACCCCGCCATTGGCGAGCCCGACGCGCAGCCGTTCGAGCACGAGCCGTTCGTGCGCGGCGTGCTGGTCGACCAGGATCAGCCCGTCCTCGGCTTCGGCGACGATATAGGTCCGTGCCACCTGTCCGCGCGCTGCGCCGAGATGGTGCGCGACGGTTGAGGGAACGGGCTCGGTCGCGGGTTCGGCGCGCGCCTGCGGCGGGGCGGTGAAGAAGGTCGGGCGATAGTCGCGGACGGTCCGACTTACTTCGGTCGTCACCCCAGCGAAGGCTGGGGTCTCTTCGTTGTAAGCGTCGCGCTCCCCAACCGGGAGATCCCAGCTTTCGCTGGGATGACGGGTGGAGGCCGCACCCCCGCCCTCGCTCGTCCACAACCCAAGTGCCGCCTCGCTCGGCCGCGCGCTGCGATGCCCCGCGGCATCGAGCGCGCGGCGCAGCCCGCTGACGATCATCCCGCGCACCAGCGCCGGATCGCGAAACCGCACCTCGGTCTTGGCGGGATGGACATTGACGTCGACCGCGTCGGCGGGAACGTCGAGGAACAGCGCCACCACCGCATGGCGATCGCGCGCGAGCATCTCGGCATAGGCGCCGCGTACCGCGCCCACCAGCAGCCGGTCCTTCACCGGTCGCCCGTTGACGAACAGATATTGGTGATCGGCGATGCCGCGGTTGAAGGTCGGCAGCCCCGCGACGCCGCCGAGCACGACCCCCTCGCGCGCGAAATCGACCGCGACGCTGTTGTCGAACAGCGCGCGATCGGTGAGCGCCGCGACGCGCTCGGCCTGGCTGTCGCCGCCCTGCACCGACAGGCTGCGGCGACCGTCATGCTCGAGCGAGAAGGCGATATCGGGCCGCGCCATCGCCAGCCGGCGGACGACGTCGAGGCAGGCGGCATATTCGGAGCGCGGCGAGCGCAGGAATTTGCGCCGCGCGGGCACGCGTTCGAACAAGCCTTCCACCTTCACGCGCGTTCCCGGTGGCAGCGCGGCGGGGCCGTCATGCACCACCGCGCCATTGTCGACGATCCGCGTCCAGCCCTCGCCCTCGCGCGGGCGGCTTTCGAGCGTCAACCGCGCGACGCTGGCGATCGACGGCAACGCTTCACCGCGAAAACCGAGCGTCGTGACGCCTTCGATCGCCCCCGATTCCCACAATGATTCGGGCAGCTTGGAGGTCGCATGACGCTCGAGCGCCAAGGCCATCGCCGCCGCGTCCATGCCGGAGCCATCGTCGACCACCTCGATCAGCGCGGTGCCCCCCGCCGACAGCCGCACAAATACGCGGCTTGCGCCCGCATCGATCGCGTTTTCGACCAGTTCCTTGAGCGCCGCGGCGGGGCGTTCGACCACCTCGCCGGCGGCGATGCGGTTGATGAGATGCTCGGGCAGGCGGCGTATTGACATGCCCCCCGCTCTAGCCCAATCGCGGCCATCCCGCGACCCGCATCCGCAGACTTTTGGGAGCTGGCACGTTCAGCAACCGGCGGGCCGCGCTAAAGATCGATGTGCGAACAGCCGCGTTGCACCCACGCGGCCAGGGACGGATTACTTCATGGCTTTCTCCCGCTTTTTCAAGTTCATGTCCCACGATATGGCAATCGATCTGGGAACGGCGAACACCGTCGTCTATCTGCGCGGGCGCGGCGTGGTGCTCAACGAGCCCTCGGTGGTCGCGGTCGAGACGATCAACGGCGTGAAGAAGGTCAAGGCGGTCGGCGACGACGCCAAGCTGATGATGGGCAAGACCCCGGGCACGATCGAGGCGATCCGGCCGCTTCGCGACGGCGTCATCGCCGACATCGATGTCGCCGAGCAGATGATCAAGCATTTCATCCAGAAGGTGCATGGCGGCCGCCGCTTCATCCGCTGGCCGCAGATCGTGATCTGCGTTCCCTCGGGATCGACCTCGGTCGAGCGCCGTGCGATCCGCGATGCCGCGTCGAACGCCGGCGCGAGCCAGGTCTTCCTGATCGAGGAGCCGATGGCGGCGGCGATCGGCGCGGGCATGCCCGTCACCGAGCCGATCGGCAGCATGGTCGTCGACATCGGCGGCGGTACCACCGAAGTCGCGGTGCTCTCGCTCCGCGGCCTCGCCTATTCGACCTCGGTCCGCGTCGGCGGTGACAAGATGGACGAGGCGATCGTGAGCTATGTCCGTCGCAACCATAATCTGCTGATCGGCGAAGCGACCGCAGAGCGGATCAAGCAGGAAGTCGGCACCGCCAAGCCCCCCGCCGACGGCATCGGCATGACGATCCACATCAAGGGTCGCGATCTGGTGAATGGCGTTCCCAAGGAAATCCAGATCAACCAGGGCCAGATCGCCGAGGCGCTGAGCGAGCCCGTCGGCACGATCGTCGAAGGCGTGCGGATCGCGCTCGAGAATACCGCGCCCGAACTCGCCGCCGACATCGTCGACCAGGGGATCGTCCTCACCGGCGGCGGGGCGTTGCTGCAGGGAATCGACGAGGTGCTGCGCGACGAAACCGGGCTGCCGGTGACGATCGCCGAGGACCCGCTGACCTGCGTGGCGTTGGGCACCGGGCGCGCGCTCGAGGACCCGCAGTTCCGCGGCGTGCTGCTCGCGGTCTGACGGCGGGGACGACATGGCGCCGCAACGTAACCGGCGCCCGGGATTTTCGCGGCGGGCGCAATATGTGCTGTTCATCGGCTATGTCGCGGCCGCGCTGGGGGCGCTGCTCGGCGCGGTGCTGCTCGTGCTGTCGACGCTCAACCCGCCCGCTTATGCGATCGTCCGCGGCGCGCTGCGCGAGTTGACGACACCGGTATCGAGCGGGCTGCACGGCATGCGCCGCGGCATCACCGGCATTCCGCGCGGGATCGGCGAATATTTCGGCGTGATCGAAGAAAACCGCCGGATGCGCGCCGATATCAAGCGCAACCGCGCATTGGTCGAAAAGGCGCGCCAATTGGTGCTCGAGAATGCCCGGCTGCGGCGGTTGCTCGCGGTTCGCGATCGCGGCACCGAGCAAGTGGCGGTCGCGCGGCTCGTCAACGCGTCATCGTCGAGCACGCGGCGCTATGCCACGCTGAACGCTGGCTATTGGCAGGGCGTCCGTACCGGCCAACCCGTGCGCGGACCTGAGGGGCTGATCGGCCGCATCCTCGAGACCAGCCCCAACACTGCGCGGGTGCTGCTCGCGGTCGATCCCGAAAGCATCGTGCCCGTCCGGCGAACGCGCGACGGGGTGCCCGGCATCGTCACCGGCCGCGGCGACGGCTTGCTCGAGATCCGCTCGGCGACGATCGCCAACCTGCCGTTCCGCGCGGGTGACCTGTTCGTCACCTCTGGCACCGGCGGCATCTATCCGCCTGGGATCCCGGTCGCGCGCGTGCTGCGCAACACCCGCGACCTTGCCGAGGCGCGACCGCTCGCCGATCCCGACCGGCTCGACTTCGCGGTGGTCGAGCGCCCCTATCTGCCGCCCCCGCCGCCCGCGCCCAAGCCCGAATCGGCGCCCAAATGAACGAGCCGCTGCGCACCGGCTTCGCCGAGCCCGACGCGCCGGTCCGGTCCAAGCGGCTCGCGCCGATCACGGTGATGCTCGGATCGCTGATGGTGTTGTTCCCCGTCATATCGACGATCCCGTGGATGCCCCCCTTCGGACTGATGGTGCTGCTCGGCTGGCGGCTGCTGCGTCCCGACGTATTCAAGGTCTGGGTCGCGGTACCGCTCGGGCTGTTCGACGATCTGCTGAGCGGCCAACCGCTGGGCAGCGCGATGCTGCTATGGACCACGTGCTTTCTGGCGATCGAAGTGTTAGATAGCCGCCTTGTGTGGCGTGATTTCTGGCAGGACTGGCTTCTCGCGACCGGCGCCATCGGCTTCTGCCTGATCGCCGGCCGGCTCATCGCGTCGCCGCTCGGCGCGCATGTTGATACCGTCCTGCTGCTTCAGCTAGCGTTGAGTGTCGCGCTGTATCCGCTCATCTCGCGTATGTGCGCCGCGATCGACCAGCGGGGGCGGCCATGAGCGGGCCGATCAAGATCGTCACCGAAGCCGCGCAAAGCTTTAGCTTTTCGCGCCGCGCCACGATGCTCGGCTTCATGCAGGCGGGGGTCGGCGTGCTGCTCGCGAGCCGCATGGCGTGGATCGCGGTGGCCGAGAACGAGCGCTATGAACTGCTCGCCGAGAGCAACCGCGTGAACCTCACCTTGTTGCCGCCGCGGCGCGGCTGGATCGTCGACCGCGCGGGCACGCCGATCGCCAACAATCGCACCGATTTCCGCATCGACCTGATCCCCGAACGGCTGACCGACGCCGAAGGCACACTGGGCAAGCTCAGCCAGCTGCTCGCGCTCGATACCGAAGCGCTCAATCGGATCCGCCGCGACTTGCAGAATGCGCGCGGCTTCACCCCGGTGCCGGTGGCCGAAAATCTCGATTGGGACCGCTATGCCTCGGTCGTGGTACGCCAGCCCGAACTGCCCGGGGTCGCGCCGACCCAAGGGTATGCGCGAAATTATCCCAGCGGCGCGGCGGTGGCGCATCTGGTCGGCTATGTCGGCGGCGCGACCGCCGACCAGTATAAGGAAACCAAGGACCCGCTGTTCCTCACCCCCGGTTTCAAGCTCGGCAAGGATGGCCTTGAAAAGGCGCTCGAATCGACGCTGCGCGGGGCGCCCGGCGCCAAGCGCGTCGAGGTCACCGCGCGCGGCCGCCCGGTCCGCGACCTGGAAACGCGGCGCGACGTGCCCGGCAAGACCGTCCGGTTGACGATCGATGCCGGCCTGCAGGAGTATGCAGCGCGCCGGCTGGGCAATGAATCGGGCACGGTGGTGGTCATCGACACGCTCGACGGCAGCATCCTGACGATGGCGTCGATGCCCGCCTATGACCCCAACAGCTTTTCCGACGGCATCAGCCAGATCGAATGGGGAATGATGTCGAGCGACGATCACCTGCCGCTTACCAACAAGGCGCTGCAGGGCCTGTATCCGCCGGGATCGACCTTCAAGCCGGCGACCGCGCTGGCGGCATTGCGCTCTGGCATCGATCCCGACCGAACCGTCTATTGCGGCGGTGGCTATCAGCTGGGCAATCGTTTCTTCCGCTGCCTTGGGCGCCACGGCTCGGTCAATCTCCACCGCGCGATCGCGCGCAGCTGCAACACCTATTTCTACACCATGGGCCGCGAAGTCGGGATGGACGCGGTCGCCGCGGCAGCGCGCGAACTGGGCCTGGGCGCCGAATATCCGCTGCCCTTCCCCTCGCAGCGCTACGGCACGATCCCCGATCCCGCGTGGAAGCTGCGCAAATACGACCAGAAATGGACCCCGTCGGACACGCTCAACGCCGCGATCGGCCAGGGCTATATCCTCACCAGCCCGTTGCAGCTCGCGGTGCAGACCTCGCGCATCGCGTCGGGTCGCCGGTTGGTGCCGCGGATCCTTGCCGACACCCCGATCGTCGCGCCGATGCTCGACGTGCCGCCCGAACGGATGGAGCTGATCCGATCGGGGATGGACGAGGTGGTCAACGGCGCGGGCACGGCGGTGCGCAGCCGGCTCCAGCTCGACGGCATCCGCATGGGCGGCAAGACCGGCACCGCGCAGGTCCGGCGGATCGCTGGCGGCGCGCGCGGCGGCATGAACGTGCCGTGGAAATATCGCGACCATGGGCTGTTCATCGGCTTCGCACCGGTAGAGCAGCCGCGCTATGCGGTGTCGGTGGTGATCGAACACGGCATGTCGGGATCGGGCGCCGCCGCCCCCGTCGCGCGCGACGTGCTGACCTATCTGTTCGACCGCCAGCGCGCGCTCGATTCGCTCGCGGTGCTCGAGGAAAATTGGGGCGGCGACATTCGCACCCGGATGGCGGTGAAGGCAGACGCCTATCGCGCCGCGCGCGCCAACCCCGCGCCGGTTGACCCCGCCGCCGACACGGCTACCCCGCCCAGCGGCAATACCGAATGAGGCGCGCGCCATGAGATTGGGCGAGCTCGTCCCCGCCCCCGTCGCCCGCCTCCCCTGGGGCGTGTTGCTGCTGCTCACCGCGATCGGCGGCTTCGGCACCGTGGTGCTGTTCTCGGCGGCAGGCGGCAGCGTGACCCCCTGGGCGTCGTCGCAGGCGCTGCGCTTCTGCATCTTCATGGGCATGGCGATCACGCTGTCCTGGGTGCCGGCGCGCATCTGGGGGGCGATCGCGCTGCCGGGCTATGCGATCACGCTGGCGGCGCTGTTCGGGGTCGAAATGCTGGGGGCGGTCCGCGGTGGCAGCCAGCGCTGGCTCGAACTCGGCCCGATCCGCCTCCAGCCCTCCGAATTCATGAAGCCGTTCATCGTCCTGGCGGTCGCCAAATTCTACGACATGCTGCCCCCCAACGAGACGCGCAAATTCGGTGCGATCTGGCCCGCGGCGATCCTGATCGGGCTGCCCGCGGGGCTGGTGATGCTCCAGCCCGACCTCGGCACCGCGCTGATGATCACCGGCGGCGGGGTGGTGGTGATGTTTCTCGCCGGCATCCCGCTGCGGCTGTTCATCGGCGGTGCGCTCGGCCTCGCGCTCTTCATCCCGCTCGCGGTCAATTACCTGCTGCACGATTATCAGCGCAACCGCGTGCTGATCTTCCTGAACCCCGAAAACGACCCGCTCGGCACCGGCTATCACATCAGCCAGTCGAAGATCGCGATCGGCTCGGGCGGGCTGTTGGGCAAGGGGTTCGGCAATGGCAGCCAGGTCCATCTCGATTACCTGCCCGAGGGGCATACCGACTTCGTCTTCGCGACGATGGCCGAGGAATGGGGGCTGGTCGGCGGACTGTTGCTGATCCTGGCCTTCATGTTGCTGATTCGCTGGGGGATGAACGTCGCGCACCGCGCGCCCGATCGCTTCTCGCGGCTCGCCGCGGCCGGGCTCGCGACGACGATCTTCTATTATGTCGCGATCAACCTGATGATGGTGATGGGGCTCGCCCCGGTGGTCGGCATCCCGCTGCCGCTGGTGAGCTTTGGCGGCTCGGCACAGATGACCACGCTGATCTGCGTCGGCATCCTGATGTCGATAAACCGCGCCTCGACCCGCCAACCGAGCTGGTAGCGAGATAAGGTGTTGCCATCCCCGATCCGCAATGTTAGTGGCGCGCCTCCCGAACGCAAAGCGGCACCAAACCGCGGAATTTGCCAGGGTATGGACGCATAGCTCAGTTGGTAGAGCAGCTGACTCTTAATCAGCGGGTCCTTGGTTCGAGCCCAAGTGCGTCCACCATATTCTGTAATGCACAGCCGTTGCGAGCGGCGTTCATCCTCGGCCCCTAACCGCCACAATGCGACGGTTGGCGCACCCGGACCGACCGAGCCCATCGAGGCATCTACCCCGCTACACCGTCGCTTAAACGGCCGGGATGCCGGCGAACACTGCATTCCCAACTGCGATTGCCGGCTCGCTACCTACGGGGGCCTTGTCGGAACGCCTGCGTGTCAGCATATTCCGCGCAACCACCCGCCGGACCATTACCACGGCTTCATCGGAACCGGCCATTCGCTATGGCCGAAGCCCCCCTTGCACCTGCGCTTCGATAAGGTCCGCCGGTTCGGCCCCATGCGTGCTGGGCAGGAAATGGCTTCCGCCACGGTGCTGATGGGCTGCTGCACGCTGATCGGCACCTCGACCAATCTCCTCGTCGACGACATGGCGCGGATTGCGGACCAGCCGCGGTTCGGCCTGTTCGAGATCGCGCCGGCTGCGCTTGCCACCGCGATCGCGGGTGGGCTGTACCTATTCTTCTTCAGCGGCAGGTTGATGCGGGGCGCGATCGAAGCGCTGATGCCCGAGCCAGCCACCATCGAAGCCGATGTTTCGGCGGCAAGGGCGGCGATCGACGACGCGCAGGTCGGCGGCGTGCAGGTCGGCGGCGTGCAGGTCGGACATGCCGAGGTCTTCGCCGAGCCGCGCCCGTTCCAGCCTGCCAACGCCGCGACCGCGCTCACCGTATGCATCGCCGCGATCACGCTCGCCACGCTGAACATCGCGCCGATCGCGGCATCTGCCTTTGCCGGCGGTGCTACTGATCCTGTTGCGCGTCATCACCGCTGACGATGCGTATGGCGGGCTCAAGCCCGACATTCTCATTTTGATCGCCGGAATGGTGGTGGTCGGAATCGCGATGGAGGAGAGCGGGCTTGCCGACGCCGCTACCGGGGTGCTGATCGGATCGATGCATGAAATCAGCCGGTTATGGGCATTGATCGTGTTGTATGCGGCGACCACGGTGCTCCGAATTGCTGTCGAACGCGACCGTGGCGGTCCTTGTCACCCCGATCGCGGTAGCATTGGCCGAGAGCCCGGGCGTCAGCCCGCGCCCGTTCCTGATCGCGGTGATGATGGCCGCCAGCCTCGCCTTCGCTACCCCGTTTGGATACCAAACCAACGTCATCGTCTACCAAATGGGCGGATATCGCCACATGGACTTCGTACGCGTGGGGGTGCCGCTCAACCTCCTCACCTTTGCGGTCGCGATCGTCGCCATCACCCCCTTCATTCCATTCCGAGCCCGGCTGGCGGAGCCGGCGCCCTCACCAGTTGCGCAACCCGCGAGAAGGTCTAATCAGTCGCAGTGCTTACCTCGTATATCATCGGCGGCTTCGGACAGCCTGGAGAAGAGGCGGCGACGAAGAGCCTCGCGCAGCGGTGTGCACCGACCGTAAAGAGGGTTGAGGGGAAAGCGGACCACGCCCCGATACCACCCGCGCAGCCCTTCGCGGCGGACATCGAAGCCATGGACGTCACGCTTAATGGCGTCGCCTGCGGCGCGGTCATCGGCAAAAACCGAGCACCAAAGCGGGAAGCTATATGGCTTACCCATAAGGTCGCTCCCTCGGCAGACATGGCGATCGCGGCATACCGACTGGACCGGCCCGAAATCCTGATGGTCGAGCGCGGGCGGGCCGTCGCGAAGGCATTCGAATGCGTCGGCCTGCGCGGACCGGGTTCCCCGAGCGCCTAGTCGATGCTCAGCTCGATCCAGCATCCAGCACGCCTGGTGCCACTCGCCTTCTTGTTCGCCATCGCGGTGGGAACGGCGCTATTGATGCTTCCGTTCGCTCGATCCGCGGACGCGTCAGCACCTTTCCTGGTTGCTCTTTTCACCGCCACCTCTGCCGTCTGTGTAACCGGCCTGATCGTGGTCGACACGCCAACCTATTGGTCTACCTCTGGGCAAGGCGTGATCCTGCTTTTGATCCAGCTGGGCGGGCTTGGAATCATGACGGGTGCGACGATGCTCGGTCTTTTGGTGACCCGCCGCCTGAGGCTCAACCGTCGGCTGATCGCGCAGGCAGAAACCAAGACCCTCTCGCTTGGCGACGTTTCCTCGGTATTGCGATTGATCCTGATCACGACCGCCGTCGTCGAGCTTGTCATCGCGGCTTCACTCGCCCTGCGGTTCCACTTCGGCTATGATCAACCGCTGCGAGAGGCGCTGTGGAACGGTGCGTTCCATTCGATCTCGGCGTTCAACAACGCCGGCTTCGCACGCTACGCTGACAACGTCATCGGCTTCGCGCTCGACCCGCTCGTCCTGGTCCCGTTGATGGTGGCGGTGGTGATCGGTGGGATCGGCTTCCCGGTCATCTACGAGTTGCGGCGGGAACTCTTCGCTCCGGACAAATGGTCACTTCACACCAAGATCACGCTCCTGGGATATGCCATCCTGCTGATCCTCGGCGTCGTCGCGGTCCTGGGTTTCGAATGGAGCAACCCGAAGACACTCGGTGCCTTTGATCTTGGCGGAAAGCTGCTGTCTGCAAGCTTTCACTCGGTGGTCACCAGGACGGCGGGGTTCAACTCGCTCGACATCGCGCAGATGCGCCCCGAGACGCTTTTTGTGAGCGACTTCCTCATGCTCATCGGCGGTGGCAGCGCGGGTACCGCGGGCGGGATCAAGGTAACGACATTTTTCCTCCTGGGGATTGTCGTCTGGGCGGAAATTCGCGGTGAACCCGATCCCACGGCTTTCGGGCGGCGACTATCGTCCGACGTGCAACGCCAGGCTCTGACCGTGTTGCTACTCGCACTCGCCGCAATCTCGACCGGGACGCTGATCCTGCTCAGCGTTTCCCAATTCGACCTGTCCGCCATCCTCTTCGAGACGATTTCAGCATTCGCCACGGTCGGCCTTTCGACGGGGATCACGCCGGCCTTGCCCCCCGGCGGCCAGGCAACCCTCATCGTCCTGATGTTCATCGGTCGGGTGGGGACGATTACCGTCGCAACCGCCCTGGCGTTACAACGCGGCCGGCGGCCTTTCCGTTATCCGCAGGAGCGCCCTATCGTTGGCTAAATTCACATCCCCCGGAAACAACGCCGTCCTTGTCATCGGACTGGGTCGTTTCGGAAGCTCGGTTGCGCTGTCGCTCGCACGCCTCGGCCATGAAGTCCTCGGCATCGATCGCAACGCGGATCTGGTTCACGAGTGGGCAGAACGTCTCACGCACGTCGTCGAGGCGGATGCCACCAACACCGACACGCTGCGGCGGCTGGGCGCCGCCGATTTCGATCACGCGGTCGTAGGCATCGGCAGCGATGTCGAGGCAAGCGTGCTCACAGTCCTGGCCTTGAGCGAACTCAACATTCCCGACATCTGGGCAAAGGCGATCAGCGACAAGCACGGTCGCATCCTAGAGCGGACCGGCGCACATCACGTCGTATATCCCGAGGCAACGATGGGCGAGCGGGTCGCGCATCTGGTCACGGGAAAGATGATCGATTTCATCGAGTTCGATGACGGCTTCGCCATCGTCAAAACACGAGCCCCTTCGGAGGCGATCGGCAAGACGTTGGCGGAGGCCGCGCTTCGCAGCAAACACGGCGTCACGATCGTGGGTGTCAAACGGGCGATGACCGACTTCACCCATGCCACCCCCGAAACGATCGTCGAAAAGGGGGATCTTCTCATCGTGTCCGGACCGACCAACAAGGTGGAGGCATTCGCCGCGATTACCTGATCGATCCGAGGCGCATCGGCTTCGTGATCCCAGGAGTCACCCGGCCGAGCGACTGCACCTGGGCGCTTCGCTGCCCGTGGGGAGCGCAAGGACGGATAAAGCGGGCAGCGCCGCCCAGGCCGACGGCAGAGGCGTCAGGCGCAGCGCGCCCGGCATGATCATGGCCGGTAGGTTCCCATCGTGACGCGCAGCAACACCGGCTGGTGCGTGAAGTTCAGTCCATAATCTGTCTGGTCGCCGTTCCACATCCGGCGGAAGCGGAAGCTGCCGTCATCCGCCAGGCTCCCCTCTTCGACCCGCAGCATCTGCCCGGTCGCCGAAGCGCTTTCGCTGGCCATCCCGAAGCTGATGCGGACGTCGCTGCCCGCTACCAGGAACTGATCGGGGGCAATGTGGATCACCGCGGCACCGCCGACGGGTTGGTCGGCGGTCGGCGGCGGCGACGCCTTCAGCCAGGGCGAATCGAGGCTGCCGAATTGCCACTCGCCATATTGGGCCGACACCCGCCAGCGACCGAGCACCTTCGACTGCTGCTCGTCGGGTGCCCCCTTGGCGGTGCCCCAGGTCGGATGCCGATAGGCCAGTCGCGCCCACCCGCGCGCGATCGGCGCCAGCAGCGCATATTTGGATGCGAATGCCTCGATGGTCGCGCGATCGAGCGCGATCGCGCCCAGCGGATGGTTGTAATATCCTGTCTCGTCCATCCCGAACGGCGCCCAGCCAATCGCATTATACCCTAGCGCCGGCCACAGAAAGCGCGCGAATTCGGTAGCATTGCCGGTTTCGGGAACGATCAGCGCGTTATCGGGGCGATCATAATGGTCGAGGAACCTGATATAGTTCTTGGCCTCGCGCCCGTACAGATCGGGGGCCACGGCATCGATATGAGGCGCAGCGGCCTTCCAAACGTCGATCACCTGCCAATCGGGTCCGCCGCTGGCGCCGCCAGCCTTGCCCGGCGCGGCGAAGGGATCGCCCACCGCCGCGTTGGTGAACATCGGCAGATCCTTGACCGCCTGCCCGGCAGCCGCGATCTCGTCGATGTAGCGCGCGGTGTACCAGCTGTTGAACGCCTGCTCGGACCCATCGCCGAACGCCTGCGTCCAACTGCCACGCTTGCCGGTGGCCGTTGCCAGGGTTTGCGGGATCGGCCCCGCAAACAGACGATTTGCTTCGGGCGAATGGTCGCGATTCTGGCCATAGACACCCACTTCGTTCTCGGGCTGAACCATGATGACGGTGTGCTGCGGATCGCGCTCCTTCAGATAGCGCATGAGCGCGACGAACGCCTTCTTGTCCGCCTCGAGCGTGCTGCGGTGATGCGGCGACAAGGCATAATGCGCCTTGCCCGCTTTCGTGCGCATCCGCGGGAAGCGTTGATTGTCGGTCTTCACCCAAGCGGGCACATAGCTTGGGGAGGTGTTCTTCCACGTGCCGAACCACAGCAGCACCAGCCGTACACCGCGTTCGCGGGCTTGCGGCAGGAGCGCGTCGAGATAGCTGAAGTCGAACTGTCCCTCGACCGGTTCGATCTGCTCCCACGCGACCGGAATTTCGAGCGTGTTGGCGTGCACCCGCTCGACCATCGGCCAAACCTGCGGCAGCATTGCAGGGTAGTTGCTCGAATTGTTCGCCTGGACGCCCAGCATCAAGAACGGCGCGCCATCGACCATCAACGCGTGCCGACCATTCTCCGCCGCGATACGTGGCAGCGCGGCGTCGCGCCCTTGGGCCGCGCCGACCGTCGCCAGCGCCCATATCGCGATACCTGCGCCCACGCGACCTATCGCCCTGCTCATCGCTCCCCCGCCGCTCCCCATGCCGCGTTCGCCCCGCGACGCGCTGATTTCGGACACGCTAGGCATTTGTCATCGTCCGCGCGAGCAGTAATCCCGGCTCGCACAGGCCGCAGCGATCGCGACCGTCGGATCGCCGACGATGAATAGGCGTATCGCGGGATGGCTCGCGCGTGCCTCGGTTCACCGCCTGCCCGCGACCGGTGACGACTGGCGGAGCCGACGGCACCGCCACGATCGCAGTATCGGCCGTCGTGCTGGTGCAGAAGCTGCTGGGTTAGCAGGGGCAGTCTCGACCTTTGCCGCACATGTCCCATCTGCCTTCGGAAGGTGCCAAAGAAGGCAGGCGATAGCCGATCCCCGCCTGTCTCAGGCGGCGCCGGCGCCGGCGCCAACATTTATCCGATGGTATACTCTCAAAGCATGCACGCTGCCGTCGGCAGCTCAGCAGGGGCCGCGCGCGATGCGCACAAGGCCCCTGCCCTCCCGAATCATTCGTCGTCTAGATCGTCCTCGGCGCTGGGGCCGACCATCAACTCCTCGGCGACCTTGTCGGTGCGCGCGCGGATCGCCTTTTCGAGCTTGTCGGCCATTTCGGGATGCTCGCGCAGATAATTCTTCGAATTCTCGCGGCCCTGGCCGACGCGGACGCTGTCGTAGCTGAACCACGCACCCGATTTCTCCACGAGGCCGGCCTTGACGCCGAGGTCGAGAATTTCGCCGATCTTGGAAATGCCCTCGCCATACATGATGTCGAATTCGACCTGCTTGAAAGGCGGCGCGACCTTGTTCTTGACCACTTTCACGCGCGTGGCGTTACCGACGATGTCGTCGCGGTCCTTGATCTGGCCGGTGCGACGGATGTCGAGGCGGACTGAGGCGTAGAATTTGAGCGCGTTGCCGCCGGTCGTCGTCTCGGGGTTGCCGTACATCACGCCGATCTTCATCCGCAGCTGGTTGATGAAGATCACCATGCAACGCGAGCGGCTGATCGAGCCGGTGAGCTTGCGCAAGCTCTGCGACATCAACCGCGCTTGGAGGCCGACATGGCTGTCGCCCATTTCGCCCTCGATTTCGGCGCGCGGCACCAGCGCGGCGACCGAATCGATCACCAGCACGTCGATTGCGTTCGAGCGCACCAGCGTATCGACGATCTCGAGCGCCTGCTCACCGGTGTCGGGCTGCGAAACGATCAGCTCGTCGATGTTGACGCCCAATTTCTTGGCATAGACCGGGTCGAGCGCATGCTCGGCATCGACGAACGCCGCGGTGCCGCCGCCGCGCTGCGCCTCGGCGATCACGTGGAGCGCCAGCGTGGTCTTGCCCGACGATTCGGGACCATAAACTTCGATCACCCGGCCGCGCGGCAGGCCGCCGACGCCCAAGGCGATGTCGAGCCCGAGCGATCCGGTCGAGATCACCTCGACCTGCATCGCCTCCTTCGAGCCCAGCCGCATCGCCGAGCCCTTGCCGAATGCGCGGTCGATCTGCGCGAGTGCGGCGTCGAGCGCCTTTTGCCGGTCGCCCGCGACCTTGTCGGTGGAAGCTGCCATCTTGCTGTCGATCACCTTGAGTTGTGCTGCCATGTTGGAGCCCCCCTATCGCTAGAACAACCGCGCGAACCGTTCAACGCATGATGGTTATGTATATGGTCTGTTCCGCAAGAACAAGAGGTGAACTTCGGAGTGCGTTCGGGGCGAGGCCCGCCGTTACCGCAACCGACGCACCTCCAGTCGCTCGCTTCCACAGAGGGGCGAAGTCAGAAGGGGGTTTTGAGGCGGAGCATCATGCGCTGGCTGGTGAGGCCGGGGCCGATCTGTTCTGCTTCGACCTCCGCAGCGGCGCGGGTATCGCCGAACAGCAGGATTTCTGCCTTGGGTAGCGCAGACGATCCCGCCGTGTCACCACGCAGCGGGCGCAGGCGGAAGCGTTCGTTGGCGTTGCGATCGCCGCAAACGATGATTTCGTCGCCGGCGGGGGCAGCGCAGCGATCGAGGATGTCGATACGCATCAGCGGGGCGCTCGCCGGGTTGGCTGCCTGGAGGAGGTTGGCGAGGAGTTCGAGCATGGCGGGCTTCCTCTAGGGAAACGTGATCGTTGAGCCCGATTGTGGCGCGGCTATGGCTTGCGCCGGGTTGGCTGCTTCTTTGGGAGTGGGGGAAAGCGCGTGCCGAGTGTGACAGGGCGGTTCCTCGACTTCGCTCGAAGCGAACGGGGTGGTTGCGAGTCCCTGACGCGCAGCCGGTGACAGCATACGCCAGGCACAGACCCACCCCCAGCCCCTCCCTTTCAGCGAGGGGAGCCCTACAATGGTGCCTTCAAAGCTTTAAAGCGAATCGAGCGCCTTCTCGACGCCGTCCATCGTGAAGGGCTTGGACAAAACCGGGCGGTTGCGATGGTCGTCGGCCAGCACGTCGCCGCCGGTTGCCAGCACGAAGGGAATGCCCGCCGCCGCCAGCGCGTCGGCGACCGGCCAGCTCTTTTCGCCGCCGCGCAGGTTCACGTCGAGGATCGCGGCGTCGACGCCGCCGGCGTTCACCAGCTCGAGCGCCGCGGTCACGGTCTCGGCGGTTCCCGCCACATCGCGGTCGAGTGCGTCGAGGAAATCCTCGAGCATCATGGCAATCAGGGGCTCGTCCTCGACGATCAGGATACGCTGGCGTTCGGTCATGCGCGGGTCATAGGCAGAACATGGCGGTTTCGCCAAGTCTCAATCGGTTAGCAGTGCAGCGCGCGCTGCCTCGGCGAGTTGCTGGACCGAGAAGGGCTTGGGAAGAAACGCAACATTGTCGAGGTCGATCGAACGCCGCAACTGTTCCTCGGCATAGCCTGACATGAACAGGATCGGCAGGTCGGGATAGCGCGCGCGCACATGGCGGACCATCGTCGGGCCATCCATCATCGGCATCACGACGTCGGAAATCAGCAGATCGGGGCGATCGCAATTGGCCAGCAGATCGAGCGCCGCTTCGCCATGCTCGGCGGTGAGCACCTTATAGCCCTGCCGCGTCAGCGCGCGCTCGGCGACCGCGCGCACCATCGCTTCGTCCTCGACCAGCAGAATCGTACCGGTGCCCCAGGTATCGGCCTTGCGCACCGGCTTGGGGGGCGGCTTCACCGGCGCCTCGGTCGCGGTGTGGACGGGCAGATAGATGGTGAAGACTGCCCCCTGCCCCGGCGGCGATTCGGCGAAGATATAGCCGCCCGATTGCTTGACGATGCCATACACCGTCGAAAGCCCGAGCCCGGTGCCCTTGCCGATCTCCTTGGTGGTAAAGAAGGGTTCGAATATCTTCGACAGCGCCTCGATCGGGATGCCGGTACCGGTATCGCTGACGCGCAGCACCGAATAATCGCCGATCGGCAGCACGTCGTCGTCCATCCGGCGGACCTCGGCAGCGGTGATTGCGAGCGTCTCGATCGTGAGCGTGCCGCCGCCATTGGGGTTCTTGGCGAGCATCGCATCGCGTGCGTTCACCGCCAGATTGACGACGACCTGTTCGAGCTGCCCCGGATCGGCGCGCACCGCGCCGATCCCGCGGCCATGCTTGACGTCGAGCCGCACGGTCTCGCCCAGTAGCCGGGTGAGCAGGTTCGACACTTCGGAAATAATGTCGGGCAATTGCAGCGTCTGCGGGCGCAGCGTCTGCTGGCGCGAGAAGGCGAGCAACTGACGGGTAAGCGCAGCGGCACGGTTAGAATTGGCGCGCACCTGCTGGATGTCGTCATAATCGCTGTCGCCGGGCGAATGGCGCATCAGCATCAGGTCGCAATGGCCGATGATCGCGGTGAGGATGTTGTTGAAATCATGCGCGACGCCGCCCGCGAGCTGCCCGACCGCCTGCATCTTGATCGCCTGCGCGACCTGGCGCTTGAGCTCGCCCTCCTGCCCCGTTTCCTTGAGGCTGATCAGCACCGCGGCCTCGCCCAGGCCGCGAGCGCCCGCGAGCGTCAGCGCGATCGGTTCGTCGGGGCGGCCCGCAAGCCGCACCTGCATGTCGGCCGAATGCGCCGCACCGCCCGAGAAACGGCGGATCGCGTCGGCCAGCGCGCCCTTGTCCTCGCGCACCACCAGGTCGCCGGGATAGAGCGGCGGCGGGCCCGCTGCGATCCCCGCGGCGCGGACGAAGGCGTCGTTCATATGGACGAAGCGACCCTCGCGATCGACCAGCGCCATGCCGAAGGGAAGCAGCGACACCAGCGCGCGGACATGCGCGGTGACGTTCGATCCGATCGCCGCGGGAAGCCCCGATTCCTCCTCGTCGAGCAGCGCCACCACCAGCGGCGCGTCGTCCTGCGCGCTGACGGGCACCTGCAACAGCCGCAGCGGATTGCCCGCGGCGCCTTCGCGTTCGAAGCGCAGCAGCCCGCTGCTGTCGGTGGTGAGGAAGCGCGCGAAATCGCGGCCCTCGATCGCGGCATCGGCCTGCCCCATCGCGCGCAGGCGAAGCACGCGGTTGGCGGCGCGCACCCGGCCCTGCGGCGTGAGCGACGCGACCATGATCCCCGCGCTCGCCAGCCGATCGCCGACCTTACCGCCGAGCAACGGATCGAGATCGACCGCCGATCCCGCGTCGGCGGCGCGCGCGAACCGCCACACCAGCATGTCGTCGCCCGCGCGCACGATGCCGATGTCGAGCGCGGCGCCGCCATGCGTCAGCGTCGCCTCGCTCTCGCCATCGCGCCAGGCGGCGCGCCCGGTGGTGCCGAGCGCCGCCGCGGCGGCGGGATCGATCGGCAGATTGGGCGGGATTGGCAGGCCTTCGAACAGCTTTTCATAGGCGCGGTTGGCGCAGACGAGCTTGCCGTCGCGATCGGTAACCGCGAGCGCATCGGCGCTCGCGGCGGCAAGCGCGTTGGCGACCGACCAGTCGATCGTAGGCGCTGGCGCGAGCGGCGCGGGCCGCGCGGCGCGAAACGCTAACGCGGCGCCACCGAGGACGATAGCGGTGGCGAGGAAGGCGGCGGCGACGCGCCAGTCTCCGAGCACGAGGAAGACGACAAGCGCGGCGAGCACCCCCGCCCCGCCCGCGATCAGCGTCGCGCGGGTCGCGGGGGATTGCGGGTCGGGAGGTGCGAGCGATGCCATCGCGGCGTGTTGGGCCCGGGGTTTCGGGGCGTCAAGCACATGGGGTGCGGCGCGACGTGGTTGGTGGGTTTCTCGCCTTCGTGCGATTACACGTCAGCTTCGCGCGACCCACGGTCTCCGGTCGAGGAGCGGCCCACCCGGCCCAGCCCAAACCCACGTCACTACAGCGAAAGCTGGAGTCTCCCAGTTGGCGAACGATCCACCTGCCGCGCAGACCCCAGCTTTCGCTGGGGTGCCGTCAGTGGGTCGGGATGGCGGCACCGGCTCGTCACGCCTGCGCTGGGGGCGCCTCGAAGACGCCCCCACCCCCATCACCAGATCGAGATACGATCCTTGGGCGCGAGATACAGCTGCGCCCCCGGCTTCACGTCATACGCCGCATACCAGGGATCGAGGTTGCGCACGACCGCGACGCGCTGCTCCGAGGGCGAATGCGGATCGGTCAGCAGCCGGCGGCGAAGCTCGGCGTCGCGATAGTTGCGGCGCCACAATTGCGCCCAGCCTAGGTGAAAGCGCTGGTCGCCGGTGAAGCCTTCGATCACCGGGGCGGGCTTGCCGCCGAGCGATGCCTGATAGGCGTCATAGGCCATGGTGAGGCCGGCGAGGTCGGCGATGTTCTCGCCGAGCGTCAGTTCGCCGTTCACCTTGACGCCGGGCATGCCTTCATACGCCGAATATTGCGCGACCACCGCCTGCGAACGCTGCTTGAACCGCGCGACGTCCTGCGGCGTCCACCAGGTCGTGAGACGGCCTTCGAGATCGTATTTCGACCCCTGGTCGTCGAAATGATGGCTGAGCTCATGCCCGATCACCGCGCCGATGCCGCCATAATTGACCGCGGGATCGGCGTTGGGATCGAAGAAGGGCGGCTGGAGGATCGCGGCGGGGAAGACAATCTCGACCATGCCGAAATTGGCATAGGCGTTCACCGTCATCGGGGTCATGCCCCATTCCCATTTGCGGATCGGCTGGCCGAGCTTCGAGATATTGTCCTGATACGCCCAGTGATTGGCGCGCAGCGCGTTGCCGAAGGCGTCGCCCGAACGGATGTCGAGCGACGAATAATCACGCCACTGGTCGGGATAGCCGATCTTGGGGGTGAAGGCGGCGAGCTTGGCCTTGGCCTTCACCTTGGTCGCGGGGTCCATCCAGTCGAGCTTGTCGATCCGCTTGTCGAACGCGACGATCACGTTCTTGACGAGCTCGTCGGCCGCGGCCTTGGTCGAGGCGGGGAAGTGGCGGTCGACGTAGAGCTTGCTGACTTCGTCCGACAGCGCTCGATTGGTGAAGTTCACCGCGCGCTTCCAACGCGGCTCCTGTTCGGGGGTGCCGGCAAGCGTGGTGCCGGTGAAGGCGAAGACGGTCCGGTCGATCTCGCTCGGCAGGCTGCCCGAGAAATTCTCGAGCGAGCGGACGATCAGCTGGTCTTGCAGCACCTGGATCGGGGTCGCGGCGATCAGCTTCGCGGTGCCCGCGATCGCGCTCGGTTGGGCGACGATCAGCGTGTCGACCGGGGTACCCGCGGCCTGCAGATAGCGCGCGAAGTCGAAGCCCGGCGCCGTCCGTGCCAGGTCGGCAAGGCTGGTCTTGTTGTAGGTCTTCTCGCTGTCGCGGCTTTCGGTGCGCGTCCAGTGGACGCGCGCGATGCCGGTCTCGAACGCCAGGAGCGCGGCGGCGCGCTGTGCCGGGTTCGCTTCGCCCGCCAGCGTCAGCAGCTTGGTGAGATAGGCGAGATAGGCGGCGCGCGTCTCGACCTGCTTGGCGTCGGCCGACAGGTAGTAATCGCGATCGGGCATGCCGAGCCCCGACTGGCCCATATTCACCGCGTAGCTGGTCGGGTTCTTGTCGTCGATGCCGACATAGGTGCCGATCGGACCGTCGACGCCGTTGCGCTGCGCCTCGGCGACCAATGCGGCATAGCCCGGCTTGTCGCGGACGGTCTTGATCTTGGTGAGCCAGGGCTGGATCGGGGCGAGGCCCTTGGCGTCGATCGCCGCCTGGTCGAGATAGGTCGCATAGGCGGTGCCGATCTTCGATCCGGCGATGCCCTTCTGCTCCTCCAGGATCGCGCGCGTCTGTTCGCGCGCCTGGTCGTCGAGGACGTTGAACAGGCCATAGTTCGATTTGTCGGCGGGGATCGGCGTGGCCTTGGCCCAGCCGCCATTGGCATAAGCATAGTAATCGTCGCCGGGCGCGACCGAGCGGTCCATGCCCGCAGCATCGAAGCCGAACGCGCCGTAGCGCGGGGCAGCGGCAGGCTGAGCGGCGGGAGCAGCCGTCACGGCGGCGGCGGTGTCGGGTCCGGAAGCGGTAGTGGTGGCGCAACCGGCAAGGGTGGCGGCGCCCGCGAGCAATGCTGCGGACAGGGCGGTGATACGCATGGGCAACCTCTGAAGTTATGTCGTTGCAGAGCGTCTTACGCCGCTGACACGCTGCGTCAACGCACGCGGCTCAGTCGTGGTGATGGCGGATGTGGCGGATCTTCCACTTGGCGGCGACGCGCAACCGCCAGAACAGCACCGCACCCCAATAGCCGACCAAAGCCGAGCCCGCCGAAATCACGAACAGCCCGAGCATCAACGCTGGCGCTGCCTCGGAGAACAGCCAGGCGGCCCATTCGGCGATGCTGGCATGCGCATTCACCAATGCCATGAACCCCGACGCATCGGCGCTCCGCCCGAGCAGGAAATTGCCCAGCCATACCGAGGCATAGAGGATGAAGGGCGTGGTCGCGGGGTTGCTGAGAAAGGTCATCGCCACCGCGACGGGGACATTGGCGCGGAAGGGCAGCGCCAGCAGCGCGGCGCCCGCCATCTGGATCCCGGGAATCATCAGGAAGATGCCGACGAACAGCCCGAGCGCGGTACCGCTTGGAACAGAACGGCGCGTGAAGCGCCACAGTTCGGGGGCGAGCACCCGGTGCGCTACCGGGCGCAGGAAGCGGTTCGATTCCAGCTGTTCGCGCGTCGGGACGTTCGCCGCGATGGTCCGGGCCAGCCAGTCCTTGTCGCCCTGCTTGCGCGCCACCTCAGCCGCGGTCGCGCAAGATGCGTTGCTGGTCGCGCTTCCAATCGCGATCCTTGACCGTCTCGCGCTTGTCATGGACCTTCTTGCCCTTGGCGAGCGCCAGCTCGACCTTGGCGCGGCCTTGCGCGTTGAAATAGACGCTGAGCGGCACGAGCGTCATCCCATCGCGGGCGACGGCGCCGTGGAGCTTGTTGATCTGGCGCTCCTTGAGCAGCAATTTGCGTGGGCGCTTGGGCTCGTGGTTGAAGCGGTTGCCGTGGCTGAACTCGGGAATGTTGGCGTTGATCAGCCAGATCTCGTCGCCCTTCACCTCGGCATAGGCTTCGGCGATCGTGCCCTCGCCGCCGCGCAGCGCCTTCACCTCGGTGCCGGTCAGCGCGATCCCTGCCTCGTACACGTCGTCGATGAAATATTCGAAGCGCGCGCGCCGGTTCTCGGCAACGGTCTTCACTTTGTCGAATTCGATGGGACGGGGGCGGGCCATGGGATGCGGGACATAGGCGCTGTAACGGCGGAACGAAAGGGACCGTGCTCGACCGACACGGGATTTGGCCCATATGACCGATCGGCACCATCCCGCAGCCCAGGCGACTGCGTATCTTGAGAGCAGCCCGATCGACGGGCGACGCCAGGAGATATTCTATGCTGCGGACCTTCAAGACGATGCTGCTGACCGCGACGATGCTGGTCGGCACGAGCGCCTGCGCAATGCCCGACGGCACCGCGCCGATGGCGGCGGGCGAAACCAGCGCACAGGAAACCGCCAACCCGATGGTGGGCGGCGCGGCGATGTACGCCAACAAGACGATCGTGGAAAACGCGGTGAACTCGCCCGACCACACTACGCTGGTGGCAGCGGTCAAGGCAGCCGGGCTGGTCGATACGCTGAGCGGCCCCGGCCCCTTCACCGTGTTCGCGCCGACCAACGCCGCCTTCGCCAAGCTGCCCGCAGGCACCGTGGAAACGCTGGTGAAGCCCGAGAACAAGGCGACGCTGACGAGCATCCTGACCTATCACGTCGTCTCGGGTGCGGTCTCGGCGGCTGATGTCGCGGCGCTGGTGGCAGCCGGCGGCGGCAGCGCCACGGTTCCGACGGTGCAGGGCGGATCGCTCACCTTCCGCCAGGCAGGCAGCGGCTACACCGTGACCGACACCAAGGGCGGCACCGCGAACATCACCATCGCCGATGTCCGCCAGTCCAACGGGATGATCCATGTGGTCGATGGCGTGTTGATGCCGTGATGTAAGGGCCTTCTCTCCCCTCCTTGGAAGGGAGGGGCCGGGGGTGGGTCGGGTGCTCGCGATACGGTCGCGACGAAGTGCGCGGAAGCGGTACCCCCGGACCCTACCCACCCCCAACCCCTACCTGCCAGGGAGGGGAGCGATCACACCAGCCCCGCATGCTCCAGCCCGGCGTCCACCAACGCCTTCGACGCATCGCACGGTGGCGTCATCGGCAGCCGCAACTCGTCGGGAAACCCCGCGCGCACCTTCGACAGCGCATATTTCACCGGCCCGGGCGACGCATCGCTGAACAGCGCCGAATGCAGCGGAAACAGCCGGTCCTGCAGCTCCAGCGCCGCCGTGTAATCGCCCGCTCGGCACGCCGCCTGGAAATCGGCGCACAAGCGCGGCGCGACATTGGCGGTGACCGAGATACACCCTGCCCCGCCCATCGCCATGAACGCGAGCGCGGTGTCGTCATTGCCCGACAGTTGGACGAAACCCTCACCGCAGGCCGCGCGCTGCATCGATACGCGCGCGAGCACCCCGGTCGCGTCCTTCACCCCGACGATAACCTCGGGGAACGCCGCGACGATCCGCGCCATCGTTTCGACCTGGATGTCGGTGACGGTACGCGCGGGGACGTTGTACAGCACGATCGGCAGGCCGCCCTCGCTCGCCAATTTCTCGAAATGGCGAAACACGCCTTCCTGATTGGGACGGTTGTAATAGGGCGGGACGAGCAACGCCGCCGCCGCGCCCGCTGCCTTGGCGGCGCGCATATGGTCGAGCGCGACCGCGGTGTCGTTCGAGCCGCAACCGGCGATCACCGGCACGCGGCCCGCCGCCTGATCGATGCACACCGACAGCACATAATTATGCTCCTCGATCGACATCGTCGCGGCTTCGCCGGTGGTGCCGCAGGGCACCAGCCCCGACGAACCCTGCTCGATCTGCCAGTCGATCAGCGCGCGATATTGCGGCTCGTCGAAGCGGCCAGAGCGAAACGGCGTGGCGAGCGCCGTGATGGAACCGGAAAACATGGAATGAAACTGCCGATCAGAGGTAATTCGGGGGCGACAGATAGGTCGCAGTGGCATAGTCTGTCCAGCATGCTAGGGTCGTATTCCAAGCTCGCATTGGTCATCGCCGGTGTTTCGGGCGTCGCCGTTTCCGCTCACTCGCTCGCGCCGCAAGCGCGAACGGCGCCGCAAAGTGCGCCAAGTTGGCCGCCGCGGGGTATGGCGACACAGGCTTTGCCGCAGCAGACCAGCCCGATGGTGCAGCCGCTACCCGCTTATGCCAGCGACCCGCTCACCCGCGACATCAACGAATGGAAGCGGCTGCAGCAGTCGGACAATTACAGTTTCGCCGAATATGCCAATTTCCTGCTCGCGCATCCGGGCTGGCCGGGCGAGGTGAGCCGGCGGTCGGCGGCCGAGACGGTGCTCGACAGCGGGGCGACCAACGCCCCGCTGGTAACGCGCTTCTTCGGGCGCTTTCCACCGTTGACCGCGGCGGGCCACACCCGCCACGCCGAAGCGTTGATGGCAAGCGGCCAGCGTACCCAGGCGCAGGCAGCCGCGCGCGCGGCATGGCGCAAGGGATCGCTGCGTGCGCCCGACGAAGCCAGGTTGATGACGGGCTTCCCCGGCGCGATCGGGCCTGCCGATCACGACGCACGGATGGATGCGCTGCTGTGGCAGCGTGCGACGAGTGCGGCCGATCGGCAATTGGCATTGGTATCGCCCGGCAAGCGCGCGCTGTTCGCCGCGCGGCTCGCGTTCCGCAAACGCTCGCCCGAGGCGGCGACCTTCGCCGCACAAGCGAGCGAGAGCGACCGGCAGGATCCGGGCTATATCGCCGATCGCGCGACCTGGCTGCGCGCGAGCAACCAATCGCCCGCCGCGCGCGCCTATCTCGCGCAACCGCGCCGGCTGTCGGCGCTGCCCGGCCGGGTCGAGGATTGGTACGAGGTGTTGCTCCAGCAGGCACAGGGCGCCGCTGCCGATCGGCAATACAGCACCGCCTATGACATCGCGCGCCAGATCGACGATGCCTATCCGGCGGGCACCGATGTCTCGACGCGCCCCTATGGCGAGCGCGACGACTATACCAGCCTGGCATGGCTCGCGGGGCAGACCGCGATGCGCCGGCTCAACCGTCCGCGCGATGCGATCGGGATGTACGAACGCTATGGCATGGCATCGCAGACGCCGCAGACGCGGTCGAAGGGGATGTATTGGGCGGGGCGCGCTGCCGAGGCGGCGGGCGACCGGACTGCAGCGCAGGGCTTTTACCAGCGTGCGGCGGTGTTCCCCGACCTGTATTACGGGCAGTTGTCGCTCGAGCGGATGGGGCAGCCGATCCGCCGGCTTCCTGCGCCACCGACCGTGGCTTCGGTCGATCCCGCGGTGCGCGCGGCGTTCCAGAACCGCGAAGTGGTGCGCGCGGCGCGCTCGCTCGGCCAGATGAACCGGCCCGGCGATCAGGGGCTGTTCCTACGGCAGATCGCGGCCGACGCCACCAGCGCCGAAGACCATATCCTCGCTGCCGATCTCGGCCAAGCGATCGGACGCCCCGATCTCGGCGTGATGGTGGGGCGTAGCGCCTCCACCAACGGCCATTATGCCCAGGCGGCGTTCGGCTTCCCCAGCGTCGCGGTGCCGGGGTCGCAGGCGTCGAACTGGACGATGATCCACGCGATCGCGCGCCAGGAAAGCCAGTTCGACCGCGCGGCGGTGAGCCGCGTCGGCGCGCGCGGGCTCATGCAGCTGATGCCAGCGACTGCCCGCGAGCAATCGGGCAAGATCGGCATTGGCTATGACGCCGGCGCGCTGACCAGCGATCCGAGCTACAATATCCAGCTCGGCTCGACCTATTTCCAGCGGATGCTCAGCTATTATGGCGGCAGCTACCCACTGGCGATCGCAGCGTACAACGCCGGCGCGGGCAATGTGAACAAATGGCTCCGCGCCAATGGCGATCCGCGCACCGGCGCGGTGGACTGGCTCGATTGGGTCGAGGATATTCCGTATTTCGAGACGAAGAACTACGTCCAGCGCGTGCTCGAAAATGCTGTGGTGTACGACCTGATGCACCCCGACAAGGCGCGGTCGCGGGGGCCCACGAACCTGTCCTGGTATATGGGGAAGAAGACGCCGGGCTGAACCACGCCATCGCCGTCACCCCAGCGAAAGCTGGGGTCTCGGGCGGCCGGCACGCTACGGTCGCCAAAGACCCCAGCCTTCGCTGGGGTGACGCATGTGGATAGAGTTCAGAATGGATCGCCCCAACTACATCACCCCTGCAGGCTATTCGGCGCTGATGGCCGAATATGAAGCACTGCTCAGCGGCGAACGTCCCAAGCTGGTCGAGGTGATTTCCTGGGCGGCGGGCAATGGCGACCGGTCTGAAAATGGCGACTATATTTATGGCCGCAAGCGGCTGCGCGAGATCGATAGGCGGCTAGGTTTCCTCTCGCGGCGGATGAAGGCGGCCAAGGTCGTCGATCCCGCGCGCCAACCCGATCGCGACCGCGTGTGGTTTGGCGCGACGGTGACGCTCGCCGGCGAAGACGATGCCGAGCGCGTGCTGACGCTGGTGGGCGACGACGAGACCGATGCCGCCGCGGGGCTGGTCGGCTGGAACTCGCCGATCGCACGCGCGGTGCGCGGTGCGACGCTCGGCGATGTCCGCCGCGTCGTGCTCCCGGCGGGTGAGCGCGAATATGAAATCGTGGCGATCGCCTATCCCCCCTGCCCCGCCGATGTCACAACCGACGCTTAAGAGCATTGGGGTTTGCGATCGGCTGGCCTAAGAACGCGGGCATGACCGATTTTTCAAATGACGCCGCACCAAGCGGCAACGTCGCGCTGCTCATCGACGCCGACAACGCCTCCTCCGCCACGATCGACCCGGTGCTGACCGTGCTGGCCGAGCTCGGCACCGTCAATGTCCGCCGCGCCTATGGCAATTGGAGCAAGCCCGGCCTCAAGCGCTGGGCCGAGCTGACGATGAAGCACGGGATCGAACCCTATCAGCAGTTCGACATCACCAAGGGCAAGAACGCCACCGACATGCGGATGACGATCGACGCGATGGACCTGCTGTTCCGCGGGCGCGTCACCGGCTTTGGGCTGATGTCGTCAGACAGCGACTTCATGCCGCTGGCGATGCGGATCCGCCAGGAAGGGCTACCGGTCTATGGCTTCGGCACCCAGCGCGCGCCCGAGGGGTTCCGCGCCGCGTGCAGCCGCTTCATCGACCTCGACCGGCTCGAAAAGGACCGCGCGCAGCAAATCGACACCCCGCTTGCGATGGAAACCACCAAGGGTGCGGTGAGCGACGAGTTGGTGAAGCTGCTGATCGACGCATATAATGCTAGCAAGCGCGATGAGCGGGGATATGCCAGCCTGAACGATGTCGGCCAATTGGCGGGCAACCGTTCGAGCTTCGATACCCGCAATTATGGTTATGCGCGGCTGTCCGACCTGATCGGCGACGTGCCAAACTTCCAGGTCGAGCGGCGCGAAGGCGGCCGCGTGTTTGTAAAGCGGGTACGATGATGATGGCGACGCAGCGAGTATATGTTTCGGGCAAGGTCCAGGGCGTCGGTTATCGCGACTATATGGTACGCAAGGCGCGCGAGCATGGCGTCGTCGGCTGGGTCCGAAACACCCGCGACGGTCGGGTAGAGATGCTCGCGTCGGGCGAGGACGATGCGCTGGCGGCGTTTGTCGAAGCCTCGCGCGGCGGGCCGATGCTCTGCCGCGTCGACAATGTCGAGGCGCATCCCGACAGCGAGAAGCCGGCGAAGGGCTTTACCAAGCGGTTCACCGCCTGAGCGATCCGAGGCGCGCAGCCGGTTCAAGTGCGCGCCACATCGTGATATCCTTACCGTATGAACGAGATGCTTCCGCTCGAGCCAATCACCCGACCGATCGGGTTGCGGATAGAGGATTATCTGCTGCTCGACGGCGCGGGCACGTACGAGGCGGTGGGTAAGACCGAGCTGATCGAGGGGGAAGTCTTCGCGGTGAATTCGGAATATCGCCCGCACACGCGGATCAAATCCCGGTTACATCTGCTCATCGCCCGCGGGCTCGAACTGCTCGATAGCGATCTGGAAGCAGCAATCGAGGGATCGGTTGCAATGCCGCCCGCCAACGCGCCGATGCCCGATATCGTCGTCACCAGCGAGATCGAAGGCGACGGGCTGATACCCGTTACCTCGGTTCGCCTTATCGTCGAAGTTGCAGATGCGTCGCTGCATGGCGACTTGACGCGCAAGGCAGCGATCTATGCGCGGCATGCGGTGCCCGAATACTGGGTTGTCGACGTCAATGGCCGCGTCGTTCAACAACTCACTGCGCCTGGCGCCGACGGCTATACCGGCCGCCGCGTGATCGCTTTCGGCAGCGCCATAGAGTCGGTCACGATCCCGGGTCTCGGGATCGCGACCTCCACCCTATAACGTCCGCGGGTTGGGGAAGCTCAACCGCACGCGCGTCCCCTGATCTTCGAAGTCGGGGGTGAAGGCGATCGTGCCGCCCAGCTGACGCGTCAGGCTCGCGATCATCCGCATGCCGAGGCTCGCGCGCGACTGCGTCTTGATGTCGAAGCCCTCGGGCATGCCCGGACCGTTATCGCTGACGGTCATCGCGATCGCTCCGTCCTCCTCGGCGATACGCACGTCGATGCGGCCATGCTGGCCCTCGCCGCCGGCATATTTGATCGCGTTGGTGACCAGCTCGGTCAGCATCAGCCCGAGCGGGATCGCGGTGTCGGCGCTGATCGCGATCGGTTCGGCAGAGCATTCGATCCGGCATTGCGGCGCCTGTTCCCGCAGCCCGGTCACCAGCCCGCTTGCCAGATCGTCGAGCGCGACGATGCCGATCCGGTCACCGCGCCATAATTGGTCATGCGTCTGCGCGATCGCAGTGATCCGCGCCTGCGCATCGCCCAGCAGCCGGACAATCCGCGGATCGTCGTCTTCCTGCATCTGGAGGTTGAGCATCGCCGACACCAAGGCCAGGCTGTTCTTCACGCGGTGGCTAGCTTCGCGCACCAGCAACTCCTGATGCTCGAGCGCGGCGTTGAGCCGGCCTTCGGCATGCTGGCGCTCGATCGCGACGCCGATGAGGTTGGCGAAACCCTGCATGAAAGCGAGGTCGTCCTCGTCGAACTTGCCCTCTTGCGTGCTGTCCACCTCGATCACGCCATAGCGGTTGGCGTCGGCCTCGACGAGCACGTTGATCGCGCGCTTGATGCCATGCTCGGCCATGATCGCGGGGGTGCGGAAGCGCTCTTCGTCGTCGAGATGGTTCGAGATGACGGGCTCGCCGATCTTGTAGGCGAAGCCTGCGGGCGACCCGAGATCGGCATAGAGATAGGCGGTGCCGACGATACCCGGCGCCCAGCCCACGCCCGAGCGCACCAACATCCGCCCCTCTGCATCGGGCGCTTCGAGATATTTGCAGAACCCCGCATTCATCCCCGCGGCGCACAACTCGGTCGCGCGCTGCAACAGCTCGTCGAGGTCGCGCGACCGCAGCGCGTCCATCCCGAACCGGGCGAGGATGCGCTGCTGCCCCAGGCGATAGTCGATCTCACCCTGCGGGCGCGGGCCTGGATCTGCTGAAGCTTCCTCTACCACGGCCATGCGCTCAGCGAGTCAGTTTCTTGTACGCCAGCCGCGTCGGGCGGTCGGCAGCGTCGCCCATGCGGCGGCGCTTGTCTTCCTCGTAGCTATCGTAGTTTCCTTCGAACCATTCGACATGGCTGTCACCCTCGAACGCCAGGATGTGCGTGCACAGCCGATCGAGGAAGAAGCGGTCATGGCTGATGACCACCGCGCAGCCGGCGAAGGTCTCGAGCGCTTCCTCGAGCGCGCGCAGCGTCTCGACGTCGAGATCGTTTGTCGGCTCGTCGAGCAGCAGGACGTTGCCGCCCTCCTTCAGCATCTTGGCGATATGCACGCGATTGCGCTCACCGCCCGAGAGCTGGCCGACCTTCTTCTGCTGGTCCTGGCCCTTGAAGTTGAACGCGCCGACATAGGCGCGCGTGCCCAGCTCCTGCTTGCCGAAGCGGAAGACTTCGAGCTTGTCGGAGATTTCCTCCCACACATTGTTCGCAGGGTTCAGCGCGTCGCGCGACTGGTCGACATAGCCAAGCTTCACCGTCTGGCCGATGTCGATCTTGCCCTCGTCGGGCTGTTCCTGGCCGGTGATGAGCTTGAACAAAGTCGACTTGCCCGCGCCGTTGGGGCCGATCACGCCGACGATGCCGCCGGGCGGCAGGCTGAACGTCAGGTTCTCGAACAGCAACTTGTCGCCATAGGATTTGGTCAGACCCTCGGCCTCGATCACCTTGCCGCCCAGGCGCTCGGGGATCTGGATGAGGATCTGCGCCTTGCCGACGGCGCGGTTTTCCTGGCTCTTGACCAGATCGTCGAACGCGCGGATCCGCGCCTTCGACTTGGTCTGGCGCGCCTTGGGAGTCTGGCGCATCCAGGCGAGCTCGTCGGCGATCGCCTTCTGCTTGCCCTGCTCCTCGCGCTCTTCCTGCTCGAGCCGCTTGACCTTCTTTTCGAGATAGCCCGAATAGTTGCTTTCGTAGGTGTAATAGCGCCCGCGATCGAGCTCGAGCACCCAGTTGACGACATTGTCGAGGAAGTAGCGGTCATGCGTCACGAGGATGACGTTGCCGGTATATTCCTTGAGGTAGTTTTCGAGCCACGCGACGCTTTCGGCGTCGAGATGGTTGGTCGGTTCGTCGAGCAGCAGGATTTGCGGCTTTTCGAGCAGCAGCTTGCAGAGCGCCACCCGGCGCTTCTCGCCGCCCGACAAATTGCTGACATCGGCATCGCCCGGCGGGCAGCGCAATGCCTCCATCGCGATTTCGAGCTGGTTGTCGAGCGTCCAACCATCGACCGCGTCGATCTTTTCCTGCAGCTCGCCCATCTCGGTCATCAGCGCGTCGAAATCGGCATCCTCGGGCGGATCGCCCATGATGTTCGAAATTTCGTTGAAGCGATCTACCAGGTCGGCGACCGGGCGGACGCCATCCTTGACGTTGCCCATCACGTCCTTGCTCGGATCGAGCTGCGGCTCCTGCGCCAGATAGCCGACCTTGATCCCCTCGGCGGCCCAGGCCTCGCCGGTGAATTCGGTGTCCATCCCCGCCATGACCTTCATCAGCGTCGACTTGCCCGCACCGTTGGGGCCGATGATCGCGATCTTGGCGTCGGGCAGGAATTGCAGGCTGATATTGTTCAGGACGGGCTTGTTGGCGCCGGGAAAGGTCTTGGTCAGGCCTTTCATGACGAAGCTGTATTGGACGGCCACGAGCGAGGTCTCCGCTAGACGGAATTGCGATGAAGGGAATTTCGTGGCCGGGACATAGCGATGCGGCGGCGCATTGGCAAACGAACCGATGCGCGATAGCATCGCGGCATGGAACGCTATGAGGTCGATGCCGACGCGCGGTTGATCCCGATGCTCGACGCCGTAGCGCGCGGCGAAGCGGTGGTCATCCGACGTGCTGGTCAAGTAGTCGCAACGGTCGAACCGGTGCGCACCGACGCCGATGCCGCCGACGCTCCGTTTTCGCTCGAAGGGCTCAAGCAGCTCGAAGCGTTGCGCGCCATGGTCCGCGGCTCAGGAGTCACCGACGCCGCATTGCTGGTACGCGAGATGCGCGAAGCCGACGAGCATTGATCGCGCTGTTCGATACAAGCGTCATCGTCTGCCTGATCCTCCAGGAAAGCGGTTATCAGCCAGTCCAGGACCGCCTGGTCGATCTTTCGCTGACGGTTCGCTTCAGCGACTTTGGCAAAGGCGAGTTCGCAGCCGCCGTGGGTGCAAAGGTTCGTGCGGGTACCATTGGTGCGGCCGCTGCGGATACGATGCTGACGCAGCTCGATACCTGGCTGACGACCGACGCAATCATCCCCATCACCAGCGCCGATATCAAAGCAGCCACCGGTTTCATCCGGCGGTTCGAGACCGGCCTGCGCCTGCCCGACGCGATCCACATCGCGGTAGCGTACCGCATCGGCTGCCCGATCGTTTCGCTCGACCGAATTCAGCTGCACGCCGCGCTCGCCTGTGGCGTTGTGCCGCTACACCCCCTTGAAATCGCCAATGCCGGAGAATGACTGAAATGCATCGTTGGATTGCCGCACTCGCCCTTGCGTCCCCGCTTATCCCCGCCACCGCGCAGCAGGTGCCCGATCGGGTCGGCCAGCTCCGCGATGCCGCGCTCGACGATCAGGTCGCCTATGCGATCACCGAAGGGCTTACCACCGAGATCGGGCCGCGGCTGGCGGGGACCGAAGCCGAGGAGCGCGCCCGCGCCTGGGCGCTCCGACGGCTCACCGCGATGGGCTTCAGCAACGTCCGCAACGAACCCTTCCCGCTCAAGACCTGGGTGCGCGGCGAGGAGACCGCCGAAATCCTCGCCCCCTTCCCGCAGCCGCTGCGGCTGACCGCGCTCGGCAATTCCGGTGCCACCCCCGCGCGCGGGATCGAGGGCGAGGTCGTGTATTTCGCGAGCTATGACGCGCTGCTCGCCGCGCCCGACGGATCGCTCAAGGGCAAGATCGCGTTCGTCAGCCATGCGATGACGCGGACGCAGGACGGTTCGCAATATGGTACCTATGGCGTCGTACGGCGCGCTGGCCCCGGCGTAGCGGCCAAGAAGGGGGCGGCGGCGATCCTGATCCGCTCGATCGGCACCGACAGCCACCGCAACCCGCACGCCGGCGGCACCAACTTCCCCGAAGGCGTCACCGCGATTCCCGCGGCTGCGCTGTCGATCCCCGATGCAGAACAGCTCGAGCGGGTGATCGAACGCGGGCAGCCGGTGCGGCTGAAACTGACGCTCACCCCGCGCGCGATCGGCACGCGCCAATCGGGCAACGTCATCGCCGAAGTGCCCGGCAGCGACCCGGCGGCGGGAATCGTGCTGGTGGCCTGCCATCTCGACAGCTGGGACCTCGCGACCGGCGCGTTCGACGATGCCGCGGGCTGCGGGATCGTCACCGCGGCGGCGAAGCGGATCATGGACGCAGGACAGCCGCGCCGCACGATCCGCATCCTGTGGGCTGGCGCCGAGGAGGTCGGTATCTTCGGCGGCCGCGCCTATTTCGAGAAGCACAAGGCCGAGCGGCATGTGGCCGCGGCCGAATCCGATTTCGGCGCCGATCGCGTCTGGCGGGTCGATACGAGCTTCGCGCCCGCCGCCAAGCCCGTCGTCGACCGGCTAAAGGCCGCGCTGCTGCCGCTGGGGATCGCTGCGGGCTCGGCGCCCGCCACCGGGGGCGCCGACGTGTCGGCGGTCATCGCCGCGGGAACGCCGGGGATCGACCTGCAGCAGGACGGCACGCGATACTTCGACCTGCACCACACTCCCGACGATACGCTCGACAAGATCGATCGTGTGCAGATGCAGCAGAATGTCGCCGCATGGACCGCGATGCTGGCCGTGGTTGCCGATGCGCCAGAGGAAATCGGGATGCGAAATGCGGCGAATTGAGGCACTCAGCACCCCCTGAACCTCACTGTTGGATGAATTTGACGTTGACCTGCCACGCTGCATCGCTAAATGCGGCATCTTCGTGACGGCATTCGGGCCGGATGCGAAACAGATTATTGCTTGGGAGCAATCGCACATGAAGAAGATGGTTCTTGTCGCTGCTGCCGCCGGCCTGATGTCTCTGGCGGCGTGCAACCAGGGTACCCCTGCTGAGAACGCAGGCGACGCCATGGCGGCCAACCTGGAAATGGAAGCCGACAACATGGAAATGATGGCCGACAACGCCACCACCGAGTCGGAAGCCATGATGCTCGAGAACGCTGCCGACAACCTCGAAGAGGCTGCCGACAACGCTGACGACATGGGCGAGATGGACGGTTCGAACGTCGTCAACGCTATGTAATCGGCTCGGTCGTCCTTGCGGCGACCGAACAGGTTTTAGGAAAAGGGGCGTCCCATGCGGGGCGCCCCTTTTTCGTTGGGAAGTCACTCCCCTCCCTGAAAGCGAGAGGTCGGGGGTGGGTGGACTGCTCGATATACGGCCAAGCCAGCCGAGCCGCTCGCCGTAACTACCGGCCCCCACCCTCCTCCTGCCCCCTACCAAGGAAGGGCGATCAGCCCAACCAACCCCCGCTGAACCCTGCACGCGCCAGCCCGCGGCGGATGTGCGGATTGCGCTGCATCGTCTTCCAAACCAGCCCCGAACGATGGTTCTCGATCATCGCGACGATCGGCCCCTGATCGATCCCCAGATAATCCTTGTCGACCCAGCCGACGCCCGGCCGGATCTCGCCATGCTTGAGCCGCTCGGGCGGCCGCGCGGTCAGCGTCGGGTTGAAGGAATCGAGGAAGCCATATTTGTCGTACACCCCGGCACCGTAGCGCGCGTAGATCGCACTGACCGCGGGCTCGACGATCTCGGGGGCGAAGGGCAGCGAACCTAGCAAGGCAGTGGGCGCCAAGGTGCCGTCGTCGCGTTCTCCCGGCCCCCGCGCAGAGTAGCTGAAGAAGTCGCGCTTGCGCCCGGCGATCGTCATCGGGAAGTCGCCGGGGCCGTCGCACGCGGTCAGCCCCCAGCAATCGGCACCATAGCCTACCCAGCCGCCCGCGTTCTCGATCGCATAGGCGCGCTGCGCATAGGTCGCGCGGCGGCTATTCTCGAAATAGTCGATGCCCTTGCCGGCGATGTAACCGTCTTGGATCCCGCGGAAATCGACCCAGACATGGCTGTATTGATGGCCGAACATCGGCGCGAACTGCAGATGCGGCTCGCCCCAGCGATTGCCCCAGCTCGGCTCGAACCGCTCGGTCCACGCCTGCCACGTGCCGTCGGCGAGCGGATGCGTCGGCGATCCCAGTCCGAGGATGTAGAGGATCATCCCCTCATTATAGATATCCCAGTCGCTCGGGATGAACCCGCTCTCCGGATGCCAGCCCATCGACACCAACGGCGCGCGCGGCGTTGCCCAGGGCCATTCGATCGCGGTGTAGAGCTGTTCGGCGAGCGCGCGGATCCGCGCCTCGGCGGGATCGTCGGCGCGGTCGAACCAGCTCTGCGCGAACAACACCCCGGCCATCAGCAGCGCGGTGTCGATCGTCGACAGTTCGGCGCGCGCGAAGCGCAGTCCCTTGGTGACGCCCAGGAAATGATAGAAGAACCCGCGATAGCCGCTGGTGCCCTCGCCCTCGCCCATCGGCGCGGCGGCGAGGAACTCGAGCGTCGCCAGCGTCCGGTCGCGCGCGGCGGCGCGCGTCACCCAGCCATGCGACGCACCGATCGGATAGGCGGTGAGCGCATAGCCGATCGCCGCGATCGAGGCGAAGGACGGGGTCGGCCCGCGATCGGGCGCCAGCCCGGTCTTGGGATCGGTGGTTTCCCAGAAGAAGCGAAAGGCGCGGCGCTGGATATCGTCGAGCAGCGGATTGACGGGCACATCGGGGCTGGGAAGATTGTCGAGCGGGGTCCAGCCATCGACGGCGATCCGCGGATCGCCAAGGCTGTCGGCGCGCGGCGCGCAGCCTGCCATCAAGCCACCGAGGCCGAGCCCCGCCGTGGCCATGAATTGGCGTTTGTTCAGCAAATGCAGCTCCCAGGGTTACGCTAAGATACAAAAGCCCGGGACGGGCAGTAGGGGGGCACGGCCCGTCCCGGCAGGTAAGCGATTAGAAGCGATAGCCGACGCGGAACTGGATACGCCGCGGCAGGGTAAGCAACCGGCTGGCGTTTTCTATCGTTGCCGGCTGCAACAAATCGGGATTTGGCGTCGCGCTACGGTTGATGAATTCGTCGAAGCCGGCCCCATTCTTGTTGTTGAACGCATTCAGGACATCGACTGCGAACTCGACCTCGTTGCCGGTGCCGAAAAGCTTCTGCCGGTTGGCAAGCGTCAGATTGACCTCACAAAAAGCAAAGACGCCGGCGATGCAGTTCTTGTCGGGATAGGCTGCGGTGAATTCACGCTGGCCCGGCTCAAAGCCATCCGATGCATCGACGACATTATACGCCTGCCCCGAACCAAGCGTCGTCAGCGTCGAGAATTGGAAGCCGAGCGGCAAATCGACGATGCCCGACAGCACCAGCCGATGCCGCTCATCGCCGATAGTGGGGCGCCAGCCATAATCATCGGGGGTGACTTCGTCGAGACTGAAGAGATCGCCGCCATTCCGCTCGGCCTTACCGAGCGTGTAGGCGATATTCAGCCCCCAACCCGACGAGGCCGTATAGTTTTTGTCCAGCGTGACGAACAACGCCTTGTACCGGGTATCCAGCCCGTCAAAGCCGATCAGCGCGTTTGAATAGCCAAGGCTACGCAGCGTGGTCAGCGCATCCCCGTCGCAGCAGCCACCCTGACCGGCATTGTTCCGCGTGGCGAATAGATAGGTATAGCCGTTGCGTCCGCGCTGGTACGAACCGGTAACCGACGCTTGGAAGACCCCCAGGCGCTGGCGCACGCCGAACGAATATTGGTCATTCACCGGCGGCTTGGTGTTATTCTTGGTCACCAACAGTTCGGGCAAGCCGGTTTCAGGATTGCTCGCCAACAACTGCAACAACCCGTCGCGGGTCAGATAGGACTCGTCAAAGGCAACGGTTGGCAAGCCGCGTCGCGGCGTTCCATCGGGAGAGAATCGGAAAACACCTACCGGGTTTATCGTCCGCGAAAGTTCGTCGACCGTCGTATTGAAATTGTTGCGATCATAATAGCGGCCCGCGCCGCCAAAAATAACCGTATTCTCGGTACCGAAAATGTCCCACGAAAAGCCGACGCGTGGTGCGATCGCGCCCATGAATGGTTCGCGGTTCTCCCCCGTGCTGATGTAGTCTTCCGGGTTGAAATAGTCGGTTGCCGGCAAGGAGCGGAGTGCAGCCGCTGCATTGGCTGGTGTTACGAAGTTGTTGTTCTTGGCGTTGGTCTCATAGTCCCAGCGCACGCCAAGGTTCAACTGCACCCGATCGGTGACGTCCCAGTCATCCTGCAGATACAGCCCAACTTGCGTGTTAGACCCATAGATGCGGCCGTTGCCCAAGCCCAATCGGGCTTCCGCCGGAAAAGCAAAGTTCAAGTCGTCGGCAGGATCCAGCGGGGTACCCGCATCGTCGCTCCGAAAGAAGTTGTAGCGCGGCTGGATGAAGGCGTTGTTGGTGAATTCGATATCGGTCACTTCAACCCGAACACCCGCCTTGATCGCGTGGCGCTCAAATCCTGTCCAGGTAAGGTCGTCGCGCAGCGTATAGCCCTGTTGCAGTTCGCGACGCGTCGAATCTTTACCCCCAAACACCACCACGCCTGCGTAGTCGAACGTTGGCAGATCAGGGTTCAACGACGTGGGATTGAAGACATAGTTTAGATAGTTCGCGTTGAATTCATTGACGAAATTATTACCGTTGTACGTCCATTTAAACACATAGGTATCAACTACGTTGATTTTGTTCTCCGCAGCCTCGAACGCGACGATACCGCCAAAGCCCTGAATATCTGTTTCTTCCCGACGGCTGAACGACAGGTCGAACACTTGGTTGTCATCCGGCGTCAGCGTCATCTTGCCGAAATAGAAATCCTGGCGGAAGGGGCTGACAAATGCGCCCTCAAAATCCGACAGGCGGCGGCCCGAGGCTTGTTCAAATTCCTGTATCGCATTGGGGTCAGCCGTGACGCTCGGGTTAACGTTGAACGCCCGATCCTGATCGTTGCCCTCATATGCCGCGAAAAAGAACAGCCGATCCTTGATGATCGGACCGCCAAGCGAAATGCCATATTGCTTGCGCTCGAACGCAGGCTCTGCGTTGCCATCGCGGATGTCGATGTAGCTCTTCTGCGACAGAGCCTTGTCAGTATATTGCCCGAATGCTTCGCCATGGAACTCGTTGGTGCCCGACTTGGTGATTGCCGTGATCACCGCCGCACCAGCCTGCTCGTATTCCGCTTTGTAGTTCTGCGTGATGACGCGGAATTCCTGGACCGCGAGCTGGCCGAAGGGATTGCCGCGGCTGTTCTGCTGGCCGGCGACACCGCCCTCGCGCAGCTTGTTCTTCAAACTGACACCGTCGATGAAGACGTTGACCTGGCTCGCGGGCGACGCGCCCGACTGGAAGCCCTTGTCGGTTTCGCTGTCGTTGAAGCGAACGCCGGGGGCGAGCGCAGCGAACGACAGGAAGTTGCGGTCGGTCTGCGGCAGCGCGCGGATCTGTGCTTGCGACACATTGGTCGCGATCTCGCTGGTGCGGGTTTCAGCCAGCGCCGATCCGGTGACGACGATGTCGCCCTCCTGCGCCGACTGGTCACCGACGGTGACGTCAGCTGGTTCGTCGGCAGCCGCGGCGCCGAGCTGCGCGTCGAGCGTCGCCGACTGGCCGATCGCGACGGTCACCAAGCGTTCGAAGGTGCTGCCGTCGCTACCCGCGATCGTCACGCGATATTCGCCGGTGCGCACGCCGTTCAGGATATAGGCGCCGTTCGCCGCGGTGGTCGCGGTGCGGGTGATGTTGTTCGCAGTCGCCACCGCGGTGACGGTCGCGCCGGCGACGGGCGCACCCGACGCGTCGGTCACGGTACCGCGGATGCTCGCGGTCGTCGTCTGCGCCGCGGCGGGGGCCGCCATCACCACGGTGCCGCCAAGCGCGGTTGCGCTGGCCAGGAGAAGTCGGAATGCCTGTGTCGTCTTCATGGTGTCGTTCCCTGCTGACCCCCCTGTTTCCGGGGGTTTTTGGTTAATGGTGAATGGCGGTGGTCATGCGAACGACCAGCTGCGGCATGGTCTGTTCGATCTGGGTATCGGTGCCGCCACCGATCATGTCGGTCAGTCTGGCAACCGCGCGCATCCCGAGCGCTGCGATGTCGATGCGCATCGTTGTCAGCGACGGCGTGACGAAACGGGCGAGCGGAATATCGTCGAAGCCGGCGATCGCGACCCCCCCGGGCACGTCGATGCCCGCGTCGCGCAGCGCCATCAGCGCGCCGATCGCCATCATGTCGTTGCCCGCGAAGATCGCGTCGACCGCGACGGCGTCGGCGAGCAGCAACTGCGCGGCACGCTCACCCGATTCCTCCTGGAAATCGCCTTCGACGATGCGACGCTCGAGCCCGGCGCGTTCGATCGCTGCGATATAGCCGCGCCGGCGCTCGTCGGCATCGATATTGCCCGCAGGGCCAGCGATGTGGACGATGGCGCGGCGGCCGCTCGCCACCAGATGCTCGACCATCACCGCGGCACCGCCGGCATTGTCGACGCGTAGCTCGGCGCGCTGCTGGTGATGCGGTGCGCAATTTACGAGCACCGCTGGAACGCTGGGGGGAAGGTGCGCGAACAGCTCGTCGGCGTCGACATGCGGCGCCATCACCACCATCCCGTCGACGCGCCCGCGCATCGCCTTGAGCGCGACGATGCCCGAATCGGCATCGGCGTGCATGTTGGTGAGCAAAAGCTGCAGCCCGCGCGCCGACGCTTCACGGTCCATGCCGCGCAGGATTTCAGAGAAGAACTCGCCGTGCAGGTCGGGCAGCACGACGCCGATCGACCCGGTGCGCGACAGGCTGAGATTGCGCGCGCCGGCATGCGGCACATAGCCCAGCCGCGCGGCGACCGCCTGGACCCGCTGGCGCAATTCGGGGCGGACATTCTCGTGCCCGTTGAGCACGCGCGAAACCGAGGCGACCGAAACCGCCGCTTCACGCGCAACATCACGAATGGTGGCATTCGCCATCGTTTCAGACCGGATCCTCAACAGGGTCATCTTCTCGCGGACATTGTCGGCAGGCACGTTGGCCTGCCGATCACCCTTGATGTAACCGGTTACATCAATCTACAACGGGCATCAACACGATTGATGACGCCCCGCTGCGACGGGGCACCGAGAGAGGATCATGCCGATGAAAACACCCGCGATTTCGAGACGCGCCATGTTGCTGGGCGCGGGCGCGGTGACCGCTTGGGCGGCCTCTCCAGCGCGTGCGCTGCTGGCGCAAGCCGCCAAAAACGCGCTTCCCACCAGCGTCGAGTCGCTGCTGTCGCAGATGACCGTGGTCGAAAAGGCAGGCCAGCTGACGCTCAATGCTGCCGCCTGGGCCGGCAGCGCGGCGACCGCGCTCAACCCCGCCGGCGCGCAGACCAATTTCGAAGGCCAGCTTGCCGAGGTCCGCCAAGGCCGGCTCGGGGGCGTGTTCAACGGCAACGGCGCCGAAATGGCGCGGCAGATGCAGCTGGTGGCGATGCGCGAGGCACGGCTCAAGCTGCCCCTGGTGTTCGCGGCCGACGTCATCCACGGCTTCCGCACCGTGTTCCCGATGCCGCTTGCCGAAGCGGGCAGCTTCGATGCCGATCTCGCCGAGCGCACCGCGCGCGTCGCGGCGGTCGAGGCGACCGCGGCGGGGATCGACTGGAACTTCGCGCCGATGGTCGATGTCGCGCGCGACCCGCGCTGGGGTCGCGGGATCGAAGGCGCGGGCGAAGACGTGCTGCTCGGGCGGATCATGGCCGAAGCGCGGGTGCGTGGCTTCCAGGGACGCAAGGGGCTGAAGGCGGCCGACGCGATGGTCGCTTGCGCCAAGCATTTCGCCGCCTATGGCGCGGCCGAGGGCGGGCTCGACTACAACACCGTCGACGTATCCGAGCGGACGCTGCGCGAAATCTATTTCCCGCCCTTCCAGTCGGCGTTCGCGGCGGGTGCGGGCACGACGATGGCGGCGTTCAACGAATTGTCGGGCGTCCCCGCGACCGCCAACCACTGGCTGCTCACCGATGTGCTGCGGACCGAATGGGGCTTCGATGGCGTCGTGGTGTCGGACTATACCGGCGACATGGAGCTCATCGCACACGGTTTCGCCGCCGATGAGCGCGAGGCGACCAAGCTCGCCTTCCTGGCGGGCGTCGACATGTGCATGCAGTCGAGCTTCTACATCAACCACTTGCCCGACCTGGTCGCCAAGGGCGACGTGCCGATGGCGCGGCTCGACGAGGCGGTGCGGCGCGTGCTGGCGATGAAGGTGATGCTGGGGCTGTTCGACGATCCCTTCCGCCGGATCGACGTGCGGCGCGAACGCACGCGGATCGGCACGCCGGCGCACCGCAAGGTGGCGCGCGAGGCGGGGGCCAAGTCGATCGTCCTGCTCAAGAACGAAGGCGACCTGCTCCCCCTGCCCCGCAGCGGCAAAAGGATCGCGCTGATCGGGCCGTTCGTGCAGGGCAAGCGCGAGCTGATCGGGCCGTGGAACGTCTATGGCACCGACGCCGATGCGGTCGATCTGCTCACCGGCGTCCGCGCCGCCCTGCGCGACGCGTCGATGGTGACCGCGACCGACGGCTCGGGAATCCTCGAGCCGCTGCCCGGCGGGATCGAAGCCGCGGCGGCGGCGGCGCGCGCGGCGGACATCGTCGTACTCGCGGTGGGCGAAGCGCAGACGATGTCGGGCGAAGCGCAATCGCGCACCGACATCACCATCCCCGCGCCGCAAATGGCACTCGCAGAAGCCGTCGCGGCGGTGGGCAAGCCGATGGTGGTGCTGCTGCGCCACGGTCGCGCATTGGCGCTTGATGGCGCGGTGAAGGACGCGCCGGCGATCCTGGCGACGTGGTTCCTGGGATCGGAATCGGGTCCGGCGACCGCCGACATCCTGTTCGGCGCGGTCGCACCCTCGGCACGGTTGCCGGTGAGCTTTCCGCACAGCAGCGGCCAGGCACCTTATTATTACGCGCACAAGAATACCGGGCGTCCCAACCCGCCGGGCGATCGCGTCGCATTCAAGGCGCGCTATATGGACGTGCCGGGCGGCGCGCTCTACCCGTTCGGGCATGGGCTTACCTATGGCCGGATCGCCTATTCGGCGCTCGATACGGGCGACGGCGTGCTGGCGTCGGGGGGGAAGCTCACCGTCCGCGCGACGGTGACCAACAGCGGCTCGCGCGCAGCCGACGAAGTCATCCAGCTCTACGTCCAGGACGTTACGGCCAGCATCACCCGCCCGGTCCGCGAGCTAAAGGCGTTCCGCAAGGTGCGCGTCGCGGCCGGCGCGAGCGAAACGGTCGAATTCACGTTGGCACGCGGCGACCTGACCTTCATTGGGCAGGATCTGAAACCCACCGTCGAACCGGGCAAGTTCCGCCTGTGGATCGCCCCTTCCGCCGAGGCCGAAGGCGTGAGCGGCGAGTTCACCCTCGCCTAAGCCGGGCGCCCCGCCGCCAGTTCCTCGATGATCGCGGCGTGCCGCCCGCGCGGCAGCGGGTTGGCGAGCATCGCCGCGATCGACAGGACCAGCCCGGCGGCGGGGGCGGCGATCATCAGCCAGCGTATCCCCTCGCGTGCCGCCGCGTCGGGGGCGACGCTGCCGTCATAGCCAAGCAGCGTGTAGACCCCGCCGAGCAGCATCGCCGCGGCGGCGAGCGCGAGCTTTTGCAACAGCGCCGAAACGCCGAACGCGGTCGCCTCGACGCGAAGCCCGCCGCGCGCCTCGCCATAATCGACGGTGTTCGGCAGCATCGCCCAACCGGCAAGGCCGAGCCCGGTAAGCACTACCTGCATCGCGATCAGGAAGGGCCTGGCCAACCAGATCGCCTGCGGCCCGGAAACCGCGAAGATCGCGAGCGCCACCAGCCCGAGCGTCGCCGCGACGACCCAGGCGGCGCGCGCGCCGATCCGCACGGTGATCGCGGTCCAGACGGGGACCGCCAGCACCCCTGCGGCGGCCATCGCGGCAAAGGTGGCGGGGCCGCCCGCCGGGTCACCAGCGACGTGGCGGAAATAATAGAGCACCGACTGGTTGAGGATCGCGCCCGCGATCGCCGCCGCGGTCATGGCGATGCCCAGCGTCACGAAGGCACGGTTGCGGGCGAGCGCAGCCAGGTTGCACGTCACTGACGCCTGGTTGATCGCAGGCGCGATCCGCGTCGCCTGCCGGGTCGCAACACCGACGATCAGCAGCAACGGGGTGGCGACCGCGGCGAACAAGGCAGCGACCAGCGCGTGGCCCCCCGCCCCGGTCCGCGCGAGCAGCCACGGCGTGCCGAGCGCCACGACCGCCGCCGCCGCCGCGCCGAACAGCAGCCGGAAGCCGGCAATCAGCGTCCGGTCGCGGCTGTCGTCGCTCACCCGCGTGCTCCACGCGGCATAAGGCACGTTGGTGACCGCGTAGAGCGTCCGGAACGCTAGCTGCGCACCGATCGAAAGCGCCACCAGCGGCGCCCCGTTGAACGGCGGCAGCAGGTAGAGCAGCGGAAACGACAGCCCGAGCGGCACCGCCCCCAGCACGACGAAGCGCCGATAGCCGCGGCGCGACCGTTCGGCGGCGATCCCGACGATCAGGTCGGCAACCCCGTCCCAGATCGCCCCCGCCATGTACACCAGCCCCGCAGTCGCCGGGGGCAGCCCGAGCGTGTCGGTGTAGAAGAACAACAGATAGAGCGTAACGCTCTGCCAATAGAGGTTGAAGGCGAAATCGCCCGAGCCGAACAGCAGCAGCCGGGGGATGCCGGGACGAAGAGGAGCGGCAACAGCGGTCATCGTGATGAGAGCCCGTCCAACCGTTCATTCCGAGCGAAGTCGAGAAATCGGGATGCCCATGCTCGCGGCGGTTTCTCAACTTCGCCCGAAACGAACGGAGTTGATGCGAAGGTCAGGCTCCGCATCCGCCGTCGGACTTGAGCGTCTCGGCCGCGATCGCCTGCAGCGCGCCGGCCTGTTCGGGCGCAATCCCCAAGTCGCGTGCCGCGCGTTCGTCGCGGCCCAGCGAGCGCGGATCGTGGCGGGTGATCTGGCCGAACAACACCAGTGCCTCGAGATAATAGCCGTACATGCTGCCGTGATACCGGTCGGCCGCCCACAGCCCGACCTTGCCCGCATCGATCCCGTTATAGGGATCGGCGTCGGCAATCCCGGCGCGGATCGCGCAGGTGAAGGCCTGTCCCACCGGCGCGACGTCGGTGATTTCGGGGGTCGCTGCCTGCGCCCGGTCGGCAGCGGCGCGGACGTCGTTCGCCATCGAGGCGATCGCCTTACCCGACCAGCGGCTGCCTGGGCGATAGGTAAGGTCGGGCCGGCTCCACGTGGCATTGAGGCGCACCGCGACGCGCGGGTTGCGCTGGCGAAACAGCGCGGTGAGCGCGCGCGAGGCGGCGATGTAGCGCGTTGCATCGCCGGGACGCGTCGCGTCGAGCGTGCTGTATTCCTGCAGCACGACATGGTCCCAGCGGCGATCGATCGCTTCGCGGCGTTCGGCAAGATGCCAGGCGAGGCTGCGCCCGCCGCCGGTCTCGAGATGGACGTCATAATCGAACCCCGCCTGTTCGGCGAAGGCTGCGAACAGCGCGGGAACACCCCCGACGCCCTCCCGGTTAAGATCGGTGACACTGTCGGGGCGGTAGCGATGGACCGGCGATTCGGCGCCATAGGTGAAGCTGTTGCCCACGAAGAGGATCGTTTCGGCTTGTGCCGGCGTGGCAAGGACGATCGCGAGGGCTAGCAATGATTTCATGCGACCACCCTAGAACCTTGCGAACCCAGCAGTAACCGTTCGTTTCGAACCGAGGGGTTCAATCGGATCGCACCGCCTGCCAGCCGGTCGCGGCGTCGGCGGGCGCGGCGGGGTCGGGTTCGATCGACCGGTCACCGACGATCCCCTGGTACAGACGCTGGCCCCCGGGCGTCGCCGCGACGAAGCTCACCCGGGTACCGCGCAACGTTGGCCGGCCGATCGACGCCCCGTCGAGCGTGCCGCTGATCCGCTGGAAACGCTGCTCGAACGCCAGCGTGCCACTGCGCCCACCCGGCATCGTCAGCCGCCAGGTGCCGCCGACCGTCGCGGGAACGATCCAAAGATAGAGGTTCCTTTCCTCGACCACCCGATGCCCGTCGGGCGACCATTCGGCCATGTCGAACGCGTGGCTGACGATGCGCGTACCGGGACGCAATTCGTTGACCAGCTTGGGGCGAAGCGCGACGTTGACCGTCGGCAGCAGATACAGGGTGACGACGCTGGCATCGCGGATACGCGCTTCGAACAGATCGCCTTGCTCGAAGCGCGTCCGTCCGGGCAGTTCCTCCCCGCGCGCCAGCATTCGCGCGCGCGCGACGAGCGGCGAGCTTCGATCGATCCCCAATGCGCTCGCACCCCGGCGTGCGGCGGCGATGACGATCCGCCCGTCGCCCGATCCAAGATCTATAAGATTGTCGGCAGGTCCGACCTCGGCGAGATCGAGCATGCCTTCGACGATCGCTTGCGGCGTCGGGACATAGGGGACGCTGTCCTGTTGCGCCGCGACAGGCGCAGCCACGATCGCAGCAAACCCCAAAAACGCAGCACGGATCATCCCCACCCTCAACCTGGTTGCAGTCCCGATCCTGCACCGCCAAAGCCGAAGCCGCAATCGCGGCTCGGGCGTCATCGGTTATTCGGGTTCGGCCATCTTGCGATGCTGGCCCGCGAGCACGCTGTCGGGGGTGATGTGCGAAAGCGCCGCCTGGATCTTGTTCTTGGTGCCCGAAACGACATGCGCCGACCCGTCCATCATCGCCTTCCAACCATTTTGCGCGGTCTTGGCAGGGTCTTCCTTGCCGTCGTCCTTGCCGACCGGGGTGTCGAGCATGTTCGCGCGGCGGAAGAATTCGGTATCGGTGGGGCCGGGCATCAGCACGGTCACCTGCACCCCGGTATCCTTGAGTTCGTCGCGCAACGCGTAGGCGAAGCTGTCGAGATACGCCTTGGTGCCGTTATACACCGCCTGGAAGCTGCCGGGGATCAGCCCGGCGATCGATCCGACGATCAGGATCCGTCCCTCGCCGCGCGCGACCATCGCCTGCGCGGTCTTTTGCAACAGATAGGTGGTGCCGGTGACGTTGGTGTCGATCACGCGCCGCCAATCGGCCGGCGCTTGCTCGACGAACGCATGGCCGAGGCCGCGCCCTGCATTGGCGATGAGGATATCGATAGGGCGACCATCGGTAGCCGCCAGCAGCGCGTCGTTGCCCTCGAAGGTCGCAAGATCGGCCTCGACCGACTGGACGTCGACGCCGCGACCGCGCAATTCGCCCGCCGCGGCATCGATCTGCGGCTCGTCGGCGACGACCAGCAGGTCATAGCCTTCGTCCGCCGCGATCTTGGCGAGTTCGAGGCCGATACCGGTCGATGCGCCGGTGATGACTGCGAGTTTGTTCGCCATGCCTTTAGGCTCCCATGCCAGGCTTGAGAATCACCTTGGTGAACTCGTCCTGCTTCGACTTGAAGTTGCGATAGCCCTCGGCCGCTTGTTCGAGCGGCAGGCGATGCGAGATCAGGAAGGTCGTGTCGATCTTGCCATCGGTGATCATCCCCAGCAGCTGCTCCATATACTTCTGGGTATGCGTCTGGCCGGCCTTCACGCTCAGCCCCTTCTCCATCAGCGCGCCGAGCGGGAATTTGTCGGTCATCCCGCCATAGACGCCGGGGATCGAAACGCGTCCGCCCTTGCGCACCGCCAGGATCGCCTGCTTGAGCGCCGAAGCGCGATCGGCACCGATGCCCACCGTCTGCTTGGCGATGTCCATCATGTTGTCGAAGCTGAACCCGTGCGATTCCATGCCGACCGCATCGATCACCGCGTCGGGACCGATCCCGCCGGTCATCTCCATCAGCGCTTCGCGGACATTGCTTTCGCGGAAGTTGATCACGTCGCAGCCCAGCCCCTTGGCTAGCTTCAGCCGGTTGGGATAATGATCGATCACGATCACCTTGTGCGCGCCCATCAGCAGCGCGCTTTGCGCCGCGAACAGCCCGACCGGCCCTGCGCCCCACACCGCGACGGTATCGCCATTGGTGATCTCGGCATTTTCCGCCGCCATCCAGCCGGTGGGCAGGATGTCCGACAGGAACAGCACCTTGTCGTCGTCTAGGCTGTCGTCCTCGATCACGATCGGGCCGACATCGCTATAGGGGACGCGGACATATTCGGCCTGGCCGCCGGGATAGCCGCCGGTGAGGTGCGAATAGCCGAACAGCCCGCTCATCGGCGTGCCGTAGAGCTGCTCGGACATGTCGCGCTTTTCGACCGGGTTCGAATTGTCGCACGCGCTGAACTGCTGCTGGCCGCAGAAGAAGCACGAGCCGCACGAGATGGTGAAGGGCACCACCACGCGCTGACCCTTGCGCAGCGTCGATTGCGGACCGGTCTCGATCACCCGGCCCATGAATTCATGACCCAGAATGTCGCCCTTCATCACCGCAGGGATCACGCCGTCATACAGATGCAGGTCCGAGCCGCAGATTGCGGTCGAGGTGATCTGGATGATCGCGTCGCGCGGATTGACGATCTCGGGGTCGGGATGGGTGTCGACTCGCACGTCCTGCGTGCCGTGGAATGTAAGCGCGCGCATCAGGCGGCCTCCTCGATGTTGAGACGGTTGTCGGACGTGGCGATTTCGCCGGTTTCCATCAGGCTCTTGAAGCGGCGAAGGTCGCGCCGTGCCTGAATGTTGGGTTCGCGCTGGAACAGCTTAGCGACCAGCCGGCCCGCGGTGCCGAACGGCGCCTTGTACGCCACGATCAACGCCACCTGGGTGCCGCGCCCGCCGGGGGCGTCGCGGAAGGTTACGCGTCCCTCGGTGTCGATCTCCGACCCTTCGACCGACCGCCAGGCGATCAGCTCGCCCTCGCGCTCCTGCGCGATTTCGCTGTCGACCGTGACGGTGCCGCCGGGCGCCTTGATCGTCCAGCGCGACTGCTTGCCGCCGGTCAGCTCGACCGAATCGAGATTTTCCATGAAGGCGGGCAAGTTGGTGAAGTCACGCCAGAAGGCATAGAGCTCGGCGCGCGACGGCTTCGAGATCGTCACCGTCTTGCCGACCACGGTATAGTCGCCGAAGCTGCTGCGGCGCGCGGTGCGGCCAGGCGCGCTGTCCTCGCCACCGTGCGGCGGCTTGCGTGGGCGCGTCGCTGCGACGGCGGCAACCCCGGCAACTGCCAGGAGGCCTAAGCCGGCAGCGATGACGCCGGTGGATGGCACCCCGGCAGATGGCGACTGGGAAGTTTTGCGCATCGTTTTTTCTCCGCTGCGATGGTGGGGGAAAGTTGCAGAGGAAACGTGCCCCGCTGCTGGGAGTTGCCGCGCCGGGGAAAGATAGTCGTTACGCTGGGCGAACTTGCGCCGATCGGTTGCGTCGTTTCGGCAGGTCGGGCGTTACGCAGCGATGGCAGACACGATTGCTTCGATCGAACACCGTATGGCGCAAGCGGCGGAGGCGCTCGACTTCGAGGAGGCGCGACGCCTGCGCGACCAGCTCAACCTGATGCGCGGCGGCGCCGACGCCGACCAGGCGGCAAAAGCCGACACCTCGGGGCTGACCCGCCAGCAGCCCGGCGCGATGGGGCTTGGCAGCAGCCGCAGCCGCCCGACCCCGCCCCCCGGATGGAAGCCCCCGCCCCGACCCGACCCGATGACCAGCGGCAGATCGCAGCGCAAGCGGCCTGAGTGACGCCGCCAGTGTGACCAAATCGTCACATTGCAACGATCGATCGAAAAACTTTGCTCTGCAGCAATTTTCCTTCTTGTCAGCGCCCCGAATATACGTTGTCATGTCCCGGTCATGATTTGACGGGTTCCAGACAAGAGCAGGCGCGTTGTGCTTTGCTCATCGGGAGAGTGTATGTCCGAGACGTCCAATAGCGGACGAATCGAAGGCCCCTGAACACCACCACCCGCATCGATCAGGTGCGGGACAGCCGGGGGGCATGTCTTGAGCATTTCACGTCGTAGCCTGTTACAGCATATCGGGAATGTAGGCGGTACTGCAGCCGCGGCGAGCGCGATGCAGGCGTTGGGACTGTTCGGCAATATCGCCGCCGCCCAAAGCTTGCCGTCGCTGCCCAGGAACTTCGGATCGGGCAAGTCGGTCGTGGTGCTAGGCGCCGGGATCGCCGGCTTGACCGCCGCGTATGAGCTGCAACAAGCGGGCTATACCGTCCATGTTCTAGAAGCGCGCAACCGCGTTGGCGGCCGCAGCTGGACCGTCCGCGACGGCGACCGCATCGTGATGAACGGCGAGGCCGACCAGGTCGCTCGCTTCTCCGAAGGCGCCTATTTCAACGCCGGACCGGCGCGCATCCCCAGCTTCCACGAGCGGCTGCTCGGCTATTGCGGCAAATTGGGCGTTCCGCTCGAGGTCGAGATCAATTCGAGCCGCGGCGCCTACATCATGGGCGGCGACGGGCGGAAGCAGCGGATGCGCGTCGCGATCAACGACACCCGCGGGCATATCGCCGAACTGCTCACCAAGGCGGTGAACCAGGGCGCGCTAGACCAGTCGCTGACCCCCGAGGACAAGGCGGCGCTGCTGCCGTTCCTCAAGACCTATGGCGATCTCGACGACAAGGGCGGGTTCAAGGGCACGCTGCGATCGGGGTTCAAGACCTATCCCGATGCCGGGGTGCGATCCTTCGCCGCACCGCCCGAGGCGGTGCCGCTGCGCGACCTGCTCGCCAACGAACAGCTCCCTGCGACGCTGTTCGAGGACAATGTCTATATGCAGGCGACGATGTTCCAGCCGGTCGGCGGGATGGACCGGATCGCCGCGGGCTTCCAGCGCGCCCTCAAGCGCCCGGTGATCCTCAACGCCGACGTCCAGCGCGTCCGCAACGGCGATCGCAAGGTCGAGGTGGCGTTCAAGGACACGCGCACCGGCGCGATGCGCTCGCTCTCGGCCGATTACATGGTCTGCACCATCCCCTTCCCCGTGCTGGCGAAGGTCGATTGCGACTTCGCCCCACCGGTCGCGCAGGCAATCAAGAACGTCGTCTATGATCATTCGAACAAGGTGGCGTTCGACGCGCCGCGCTTCTGGGAAAAGGACCAGATCTTCGGCGGGATCAGCTTCGTCGGCGGCGATACCTCGCTGGTCTGGTATCCCAGCGCCGGGCTGTTCAGCCCGCGCGGGATGCTGCTCGCCTGCTATTCCTCGGGCGAACGCGCGGCGCGCTTCGCCCAGCTGCCGATCGCCGAACAGGTCGAGCGTGCGCGCGCGGTGGTCGAGAAGCTGCATCCGGGGCACGGCGGCGAATGCGCCAACGGCGTCGCGGTCAATTGGAACAAGATCCCCTACAGCCTGGGACCCTGGCCCAATTGGTATGCCGGCATGGCCGGGCGGCAGGAGGGGACGATCGATACCGATCCGTACCGCCTGCTCAACCAGCCCGCGGGCCGCGTGATCTTCGCCGGCGCCGCGCTCAGCCAGACGCCGGGGTGGCAGGAGGGCGCGATCCAGTCGGCGCACGGCGCGGTCGCCGATCTGGCGAACCTGCAGCGCGCCGACGCGGTGACCCAGCCGACGCGCATCGCAGCGTGACGACCGCCAGTTTGTCGCGCCCGTCCGACGCGATCAGCATCAGGCAAGCGACTCCCGCCGACGTGCCCGCGATGGCGACACTGATCGAGGCATCGGCGCGCACGCTCGGCAGCGGCTATTATGACCACCGCGCGCTGGCGGCGGCGATCGACGGGGTGTTCGGGGTCGACAGCGTGCTGGTGACCGATGGCACCTATTTCGTCGCCGAGATCGATGGCGCGATGGCGGGCTGCGGCGGCTGGAGCCGGCGCGGCAAGCTGTTCGGCAGCGACCGCTTCATCGGGCGCGCCGACGATCTGCTCGATCCGGCAACCAGCCGCGCAAAGATCCGCGCGATGTTCGTAGCCGCTGCCTTCGCCCGCCGCGGCGTCGGCAGCGCGATCCTGCGCGCCGGCGAGGAGGCGGCGCGCGCCGCCGGCTTCACCGCGGTCGAGCTGATGGCGACGCTGTCGGGAGTCGATTTCTATCGCGAGCGCGGCTTCGTCGCCGCGCCCGAAACCCTTGTGACGGTGGGTGACGCCACCGTCGTGTTCGTACCCATGCACAAGCATCTGTCGGCGTAACCGAGAACAGAAAAGGCGGAGAGGCCCTGCGAAGGCGCAAGCCGGGATATCTTTGGGGGGCTTTGGGAATGAAGAGCATATCGTCGATTTCGATCGTCGCACTCGCGACGTCGCTCTGCGCCGGGGTGGCGCATGGACAAGCACAAACGCCGCCGGTCGAGGAAAGCTCGGTGGTCGATCCACCCGCCGCGGCGAATGCGCAGGGGGAGATCATCGTCACCGGCACGCGGCGCACCGACCGCACCGTGCTCGAATCGGCCGCGCCGGTCGATGTCTTCACCGCCGAGACGCTGCAGACCCAAGCGTCGGGCGACATGAACAACATCCTGCGCAACCTGGTGCCCTCGTTCAACGTCGGCCGGTTCGCGATTTCCGACGGATCGACCTTCGTTCGACCGCCGACGCTGCGCGGCCTGCCACCCGACCAGATCCTGGTCCTGGTCAACGGCAAGCGCCGCCATCGCGCGGCGCTGGTGCAGATCGGCGGCGGCGCGCTGGCGGCGGGTTCGCAGGGCGTCGACCTCGCACAGATCCCGACGATCGCGGTCGAGCGGATCGAAGTGCTGCGCGACGGCGCGGCGGCGCAATATGGCTCGGACGCGATCGCTGGCGTCATCAACTACGGCCTCAAGCGGAACCGCGAGGGGATCGAACTCACCGCCCGCTATGGCCAATTCTATGAAGGCGATGGCGAGAACGTCCAGATCGCGGCGAATGTCGGGCTGCCGCTCACCGATGCGGGCTTCTTCAACGTCAGCGGCGAATATATCGATTCGAAGCAGACCAGCCGCGGGGTGCAGCGCCCCGGCGTGGTGGCGTTGCAGGCGCAATTTCCCGGCACCTATGACGGACTCCGTGACCCGGTGCAGCTGTTCGGCGATCCGCAGGTCGAGGCTGCCCGGCTGTTCGTCAATGCCGGCCTCGAAGTCGCCGAAGGCACCGAAGTCTACGCCTTCGGCAATTACGGCGTTTCGCGACAGGAGGGCGACTTCAACTATCGCCAGCCGGTGAGCTCGACCGGTCGCAATGCCGCGGGCACCGGCAACCAGACCTTCGGCGCGGCGGGGGGCATCTTCACGACGTTGTTCACCGATGCGATCCCAGGGCAGTTCGATGCGCGCGGGCGGCCGGTGTACAGCGCCACCGGGCGGACCTTCAACTTCAACAGCCTGTACCCGCTGGGGTTCGCCCCGCGCTTCTTCGGCAAGGTGACCGACTATTCGATCGTCGGCGGGTTGAAAGGCGAGGTGCTGACGGGGCTGAGCTACGACGTCAGCGCATCCTATGGTCAGAACCAGATCGACTATCGGATGACCAACACGCTCAATCCGTCGATGGGGCCGACCTCCCCGACCGCCTTCTACATGGGATCGCTCCAGCAACGCGAAACCAACTTCAACGCCGATTTCGCTTATGAGACCGATATCGGCCTCGCCTCGCCGCTGACGATCGCGGCGGGCGCCGAGCATCGCCGCGAAGCCTATGCGATCCTGCTCGGCGATCCGGCATCCTATGCGTTCGGCAATTTCGGGTTGCAGACGGTCCAGCGCGCGGACGGCACCCGCTTCGTCAACACCGCGCAGCAAGTGGGGTCGAACGGCTTCCCCGGCTATGGCCCCGATTCGACGATCGACCAGGATCGCACGAGCTACGCCTTCTACGCCGAAGTCGAGGCCGACATCGTCGCCGGCCTGTCGCTGTCGGGGGCGATCCGGCACGAGGAGTTCAGCGATTTCGGATCGACCACCAACTGGAAGGCGACGGGGCGGTACGAATTCACCCCCGCCTTCGCGGTCCGCGGCGCCGCCAGCACGGGCTTCCGCGCACCGACGCCGGGACAGTTGTTCACCACCAACGTCGCAACCGCCTTCACCGGCGCAAACCCGATCGAAAGCGCGATCCTGCCGGTGACGACCGCCGCTGCGCAGGTGTTCGGGGCGACCTCGCTGCGGCCCGAAAAGTCGAAGAACTATTCGGCGGGGATCGTCATCACTCCCACCGCGTCGTTCTCGATCACGCTCGATGCCTATCAGATCGAGGTGACCGACCGCATCGGCCTGACCGGCAATATCGAGATCGACACCGCGGCGCGGCGCCAGGCCCTGCGCGACGCCGGGGTGCAGAATGCCGAGACGCTGGGGCGGCTGCGCTACTTCACCAACTCGTTCGATACCCGCACACAAGGCGTCGATCTGGTGGCGAACCACACCGCTTCGACCGATTTCGGGCGGTTCAACACGATCCTGGCGGTCAACTACAATGACACCGAGGTGACCGGGATCGACACGGTCAATTTGCTCGGCACCCAGACCGCGGTGATCGACGCTGTACGCGTGGGCAATATCGAGAATCTCAACTCGAAATGGCGCGGCAACCTCACCGAAAACTGGTCGCTCGACCGGCTGAGCGTCACCGCGCGCGCCAGTTACTGGGGCAAGTTCACCAGCTACGCCGCAACCGCCGACGGTGGTAACAAGACCTTCGGCGACGACGTCACCTTCGATCTCGAAGTCGGGTTCGAACTCAACGACCAGATCCGGCTGGCGGTGGGCGGCGAGAACATCTTCGACAATTATCCCGACAAGAACTTCCGCGCGACCGGCCAGGCCAACCAGAATTGGTATGCCGCGACCGGGGGAACGGTGAGCGGTTCGGTCTATCCCGACGATGCGCCTTATGGCTTCAACGGCGGCTTCTGGTATTTTCGCGCAGCGACCAAATTCTGATGACGAACACGATTAGCGGGGAGAAGAGGGACATGACACTTCGAACGATTGCGGCGGGACTGCTACTGGCGGGGGCGCTCGCCGCTCCCGCCGGGGCCCAGGTGGTGCGGCACCAAAATCCGGGGACGACACCCTCGCTGATCCTCCAGGCGGTGACGGTGCCGCCGGGCGCCGAGACGCTGGTCTTGTCGGGGCAACTGCCCGCAGCGATCGACCCGTCGCAACCGCCGACGAGCTGGGAATCGTTCGGCGACACCAAGACACAGACCATCAGCATCCTCAACAAGATCAAGGCAATCCTGGCGTCGAAGGGCTATGCGATGTCCGACGTCATCAAGCTGACGGTGTTCGTCACCGCCGACCCGGCGCGCACCGACGGCAAGATGGACTTTGCGGGGATGAACGAAGGGTTCAAGCAGTTCTTCGGAACGGCCGAAAACCCCAATACCGTCGCGCGATCGACGGTGCAGGTGGCGGGGCTGGCCGGCCCCAATTTCCTGGTCGAGATAGAAGCGACCGCGGCGAAGATGCCGGCAAAATAGCCGTCAACCGACGCTGTGGTCCCGTCGGACGGGACCACCGCTCTGGTCAGTTGGCGCCGCCCAGGGCTGCACCGCCGGTCGTGGTGACCTGCGCCAACGCGTTCGACACCGACTGGTCGAGGCAGCGACGGTAATCGGCGGGCGGACGAAGGCCGTACATATCGACGCGGCCGCACGCCTGTTGCGCGGCGAGCCGGACGCGCTGCTCGACCGCGGCACGCCCGCGCGGGTCGTCGAGGTTCAGATCGTTGGTGCGCACCGTCAGCGCCCGCGTCACGGTATTGGCGCCGCCGCGGATAAGCGCGGTATCGTTGTCGACGGCAAAGGCGGTGGCGGGAAATGCCACCATCGTCGCGAGAAACGCGACGGTCAGTTTCCTGCGGATCATCATTGCTCTCCTGCCAGGCCGGACGTTGCCGGCCGTCCGACGGTCGTTGCCGTCATGGGCGGATGTACGCTCGCCGCGGGGCGGCTTCAACTAGGCGGTGCAGCATAGGGCATGGCGTGCAGGCGGCCGTAAATCCCGGCAAAGGCCAAGGTGACGGTAGAGCGTCATCCTCCCCCGCCAGGGGGAGGTGGCAGCCCGAAGGGCTGACGGAGGGGGCGGATCACCATCGGGCCGCTCGAGTCTGCCCCCTGCACCACCGCTACGCGGCGGTCCCTTCCCCCTGGCGGGCGAGGATTGCAGGAACGGCGGCCGGGGGGGCGATGAGCCGTCCAAACCAATTCAGCGCACCCCCTCCCCTTCATTCCAGTTGCGCGATGAAACCCACCATGGCTATGTTCGGCGCCATGGCCCTACCCCCGCTCTTCGATCGCCTGGCACTGCCGATCATCGGCTCGCCGCTCTTCATCATCTCGGGTCCCGAGCTCGTTATCGCACAGTGCAAAGCGGGGATCGTCGGATCGTTCCCCGCGCTCAACGCGCGGCCGCAAAGCGAGCTGAACGAGTGGCTCCACCAGATCACCGAGGCGCTGTCGGCGTGGAACCGCGAGCATCCCGACCGCCCCGCCGCGCCGTTCGCGGTCAACCAGATCGTCCACAAGTCCAACGACCGGCTCGAGGCCGATCTCGAAACCTGCGCCAAATGGCAGGTGCCGATCGTCATCACCTCGCTCGGCGCGCGCGCCGAACTCAACACCGCGGTCCACGCCTGGGGCGGGATCACGCTCCACGACGTGATCGACGACCGGTTCGCGCACAAGGCGGTAGAAAAGGGCGCCGACGGGCTGATCCTGGTGTGCGCTGGTGCTGGCGGCCATGCCGGCCGGCTCAACCCCTTCGCCTTCACCCAGGAAGTCCGCGCCTGGTTCGACGGGCCGATCGCGCTATCGGGGGCGATCGCCAATGGCGGCGCGGTACTCGCGGCGCAGGCGATGGGCGCCGACCTCGCCTATATCGGCTCGCCCTTCATCGCGACCACCGAGGCGCGCGCCGCCGACGAATACAAACAGGGCATCGTCGAGGGCCATGCGCACGACATCGTCTACACCAATTTGTTCACCGGCATCCACGGCAACTATTTGCGCAGCTCGATCGAGGCCGCGGGGCTCGACCCCGATAATCTCCCCGCGAGCGATCCCTCGGCAATGAACTTCGGCTCGGGCAGCAATACCAAGGCCAAGGCGTGGCGCGACATCTGGGGATCGGGCCAGGGGATCGGCGCGGTCGACCGGGTCGAGCCGGTGGCGGTGCGGGTGGAGCGGCTGGCGGCGGAATATGCGGCGGCGAAGGCGCGGCTGGGATAACTGGAGTAGCCTCTCCCGCTTGCGGGAGAGGGGGCGAGACTTGGGGTAGCCCTTGCGGCGCCGAGTCGCAGCGGTGAGGATCTTCCGTGGGCGGCCGAGCGCTGGCAGAAGAAGAAGGCCCTCACCCAACCCTCTCCCGTAAACGGGAGAGGGCTTTTAGCCCGCGCGCTTCAACAACACCCCCGCGCGCCAATAATGGAAGATCGCCCAGGGCGTCACCGCGGCGAACAACATCATCGACCAGCGCAGCGAATCCTCGCCGAAGCTCGGCTTCAACAGATCGCTGATCACCCCCACCAGCGTCGGCCCGGCACCCAATCCGATCAGGTTGATCACCAGCAAGGTGATCGCCGCCCACAAGGCGCGCAGCCGCAGCGGCGCCAGCCCCTGGATCAGCGCGAAGGTCGGCCCGAGATAGCTGTTGGCGAACAGGATATAGAGAAAATAGGACCCGATCGCGAGCACCGGCTGGTCGAACAGGAAGAAGCCCAAGGTGAAGGGCAGCGCGAGCGTCTTGAGCACCGCGACCATCGTGCTCTGCGCGTGCAGCCCATGCCGCCGCGCGAGCCAGTCGGCGATCTTGCCGCCGCCCACCGCCGAGGCGATGCCGAACAGCCCTCCCGGCAGCGCGACATAGAGCGAAATGTCGCGCACCCCGATCCCCAGCGAGCGCTGCATATAGCTTGGCCCCCAGGCGGTAAGACCATAGCCGATCATCGAGGTCAGCGTGACGCCGGCCACCAGGTGCAGCGCCGGCCCCGACGCGGCGAGCGACGCGAACCCTTGTGCGAGGCTTGGCATCGGCTCCTTGGCAGCGTCGGGCGCACGGTTGGGATCGGACAGGCCGCGACGCGGCTCGACGACGAACAGCCAGACGATCAGCGCGAGCACCACGCCGGGCATGCCGATGACGTACATCGCGGTGCGCCAGCCGAACGCCGCGGCGACCAGCCCGCCCACCGACGTGCCGATCGCACTGCCGAGCACGACGCCAAGCGAAAACACCCCCATCGCCCCCGCCCGGCGATCGGGCGGATACAGATCGGCGATGATCGAATGGCTCGGCGGCGATGATCCCGCCTCGCCGATCCCCACCCCGATCCGCGCGAGCAGCAACTGGGTAAAGTTCTGCGCGAGCCCGCCGACCGCGGTCATCGCGCTCCATGCGGCAAGGCTCAGCGCGACGATGTTCTTGCGGTTGAACCGATCGGCCAGCCGCGCGACTGGGATGCCGAGCGTCGCGTAGAACAAGGCGAACGCCAAGCCGGACAACAGGCCGAGCTGGGTATCGCTTAGCTGCAGGTCGGCCTTGATCAGCTCCTGCAGGATCGCGAGGATCTGGCGATCCATGTAGCTGAAGAAATAGGTGGTGGTGAGCAGCGCGAGCGTCAGCCCGCGGCGGCGGATCGCCTTTTCATCGGCAATCGCATGCGCGGCCAGCGTCTGGGGTTCGGTCACGCGTCGTCCTTGTTGCTCGCACCCTGCTTGATTGCCCCCTGAGGTTCGACACCGGCGGCTCCCCCGAACCGCCGGTGTCACGCGGGCTCAAAAGCTGCCGCGAAGCGTCACGCCATAGGTCCGCGGTTCGGCGAGGAACTGCGAAAAGATCTGCCGCCCGCCGGGATATTGCGGATCCTGGAACGCGGCGTTGGCCGCGCCTTCCTGGAACGGCGAGTTGAAGGCGACCTGTGCATAATCCTTGTCGAGCAGGTTCTGCGCCCAGAGCTCGACCGCCCAGCGCTGGTCGGGCCCGCGAATGCCGACGCGCGCGTTGATCAGGAAGAAGCTGTCCTGTTCCTTTTGCGGGAACAGGTCCGACCCGGTGTTGTAATCGTCCGAGAGGCGGCCATCGATATAGAACAGACCCGACAGCCCGCTGCTGCCGATGTCGGGGGTCCAGGCGACCGACGAAGTCGCGACGATCTCGGGCGCGTTCGACAGATTGTCGCCGGGCAGCTTGCGCAGCGCTTGGTTGAGCGGCTGGCCGCGATCATTGCCGACCAGGTTGTCACGGAACTTGGTGTCGGCATAGGTCAGCCCCACCGCGATACGCAGATCGCGGATCGGCGCGAGTTGCGCCTCGAGCTCGACGCCCTGTGCGAGCACCCCATAGCCCAGATTGTCGGTGTCGCACGCGCCGGTCGCCGCGGCGGTGGCGCTGTAATTGGCAGCGGCGGTGAACTTGCTCTGGTCGCGATCGGCACCGTTCAGCTCTTCGGTGCAGCCGTTGACGTTCTGAACGATGAAGACGGTACCGTCGAAGGTGTTGAGCTGGAAGTTTTTGAACTCCTGGCGGAAGCCCGCGACCGAAAGGCTGAACGGACCGGTCGAATATTTCGCGCCGACCTCGAAGGCGTTCACCGTCTCGGGGTCGAACTGAAGGTTGCCGGTAAGCGCCTGCACGCCGCCCAGCGAGGCGAAGGTTTGCACCGGAAGTTTGAGTGCCGATCGATCGAGGTTGAAACCGCCCGCCTTATAGCCGCGCGTGAAGCTGCCATACAGCAGCAGATCGTCGGTGGCCTTCCACGACAATACCGCGGTGCCGGTGAATTCGCTTTCGTTGCGCTCGTCTTCGACGCTGACGCCGTTCAACTCGGCGGTCGAGTTGCCCTGGCAGCCAAGCCCGAGCAGCGCCTGGCCAAGCGCGCGCTGCGTGGCGGTCGAGGTCGGGCCGAAAGCTTCGTCCGACACCGTCGATTGTAGGAAGGTGCAGACGGTATTGTCGTTGTTGAACGACGCCGAGAAGCGCTTGCGCTCGTCGGTGTAGCGAAGCCCCAACGTCAGATCGAGCGTGTCGGTGAGGTGGACGATGTTGTGGGTAAACGCGGCGAAGCTGCGCGTGTCCTGGCGATAGGTTTCGCCCGCCGAACCGAGGTCGCTGAGCGTGCTCAGCCGCGCAAAGCCCGCGGCGATGTCGCGGCTGCCTGCGGCGGTGAGCGTCGCCGGGCCGATGCCGGGGGCGACGCAGCCGGGGCTGGTCGGCGAATATAGTGCCGCAAGCGCGCCACCGGTGATGATCCGGCAAGCAGCGAACTGACCATATTGCCGACCGAAGCGCAGGTTGCTGTTCACCCGGATCTTTTCGTCGAGGAAGAAGCCGCCGACCAGCCAGTCGAGCTTGTCGTCGAACAGGCTGCCCTGCAGCCGCAGCTCCTGCGTGAAGGTCTTGAACAGCCGCGAATTGCCGTCGCCGCTGGCGTTGTAAAGCAAATCGGGGGTGCCGTAGTCGACGTCCGACCCTTGCGAATTATAATAGGTGCGATAGGCGGTGATCGAGGTCAGCGAGACGTCGCCGAAGCGCCAGTCGAGCTGGCCCGACACGCCCCAGTCTTCCGATGCGCTGCCATAATCGCGACCCGGCGTCACCGATACGTCGCGGCTATAGCCCTGGTTGAACGCTGCGGGGTTCTGGCCGAGCGCGGTCAGCACGTTGATGATGTTGTTACCGCGCGGCAGCCCGGTGGTGATCGGGGTGGCGGGATTGTTGAGGTTGCCGATGAACGGATTGACCGAGCTGTCGACATAGGTCGCGGCGCAGCAATTTTCGTCGCGCTTGCTGTAATCGCCGATGAGCCGGAAATCGATGTCCGAGGTAGGCTGGAACAGCAACTGGCCGCGAACGAAGTAGCGATCGCGATCGTTGATCGTCGTGCCGTTCGCCGGATCGTTATAGAAACCGTCGCGCTTGACGAACACGCCATCGACCCGGGCGGCGAGCGTCTGGGTGATCGGACCGGTCAGGCTGCCGGCAAGCCGCCAGAAATCATAATTGCCATAGGTCACCTCGGCATTGCCGCCGAATTCGAACTCGGGGCGTTTGCTGACGATGCTGATGAGGCCCGCCGACGAGTTGCGCCCGCCTAGCGTTCCCTGCGGTCCGCGCAGCACCTCGATCCGGTCGATCTCGCCGAGCTCGTTGAGGCCGATGCCCGAGCGCGAGCGGTAGACGCCGTCGATGAAGGTGACGACCGAGCTTTCGAGGCCCGGATTGTCGCCGACGGTGCCGATGCCGCGGATACGCGCCGAACCATTGGCTTCGGACCCGGTCGAGGACACCAGCAACGACGGCGCGAGTTGGTTGAGCTGGCGAATGTCATTGGCGCCCGACAGCAATAGGCTTTCGGAGGTTACCGCAGAAACCGCGATCGGCACGTCGGCGAGCGCCTGCGCGCGGCCTTGTGCGGTGATGACGATGTCGCGGCTAGTATCCTGCGAAGGATCCTCGTCCTGCGTGGTCGAGCCAGCCTCGGTCGCGGTCGCCCCGGCGTCCTGCGCGACGGCCGGATTGGCGAATGCCAGGACGAGCGCGGGGACCGCACAGGCGGTGAGCAGCTGCCGTTTCATCATCATCTCCTCCGATCGGTTGCATCTGTCGTTCGATGCATACCGTTAGCTCGAATTAAGCCCAGCTGAAGCCGAGCGTCAAGACGATGATTAGCGTTAGCGCGACCATTCCCAAGGGTATGTTGCGGAATTACCATCGCCGCAACGCACCATACCCCAATTCCTAAAAGTTGCGTTCGACAACCGATGGCGCTCAGTAGCCGTTCAGCTTTGCGAAGCGCTCGCGGTGCCATGCGGCGTTACCCCACATCGCCTCGAGCACGCGGGCGCGTTTGAGGTAGAAGCCGGCGTCATATTCGTCGGTCATGCCGACCCCGCCATACAGCTGCACCATCTCGCGGCTGACGAGGTTGAGCGTGTCACCCGCGATCGCCTTGGCGAGGCTCACCGCCTGGTCGACATCCGAACGCTTGGCATCGATCGCCTCGAGCGCACCCTCGACCGCCGATCGCATCAGCTCGAGTTCGGTGAACATCTTGGCCATGCGATGCTGCAGCGCCTGGAAGGTCGACAGCGGCTGACCGAACTGGACGCGCTGCTTGAGATAGTCGTTGACCTGGGCGAACGCCGACTCCGCCATGCCGAGCATCTCGGCGGCGGTGGCGGCGGCGGCGCGATCGGTGACCTGGCGCAACAGCTGCCCGCCGCCTTCGGGCAGCTTTTGCGCGGGAGCGTCGGTGAAGACGATCTCGGCATGGCTTCGCGCATCGGCGAGCTTGCGGGTGTTGCGGGTAACGCCCTGCTCGCCCGTCACCAGATACAGCCCATCGGTGGCAGCAACCACGAACAACGTCGCGCTGTCGCCCTCGGCGACGAACGCCTTGGTGCCGCTGAGCTGGCCGGCTTCGATACGGGTGGCGATTCGATCAGGCGTGAAATGCGGCCCTTCGTCGATTGCCAGCGTCGCGACGATTTCGCCCGCGGCGATCCGCGGCAGCCATTCGGCCTGCTGCGCCTGCGATCCGCCGAGCATCAGCGCGCTGGTCGCCGCCGCGGTCGCGGCGAGCGGCGAGGCGACGAGGTTGCGGCCGAGCTGTTCGAGCACCAGCCCGAGCGACAGGAACCCCATCCCCGCGCCGCCATGCGCTTCGGGCACCAACACGCCGGCCCAGCCCATTTCGGCCTGCGCCCGCCACAGCGCGGTGTCATAGCCCTCGGGCGGCGCGGCATCGCGGGTCTTGCGAAACACCGCCACCGGCGCTTCGTTGTCAGCCCATTCGCGCGCCATGTCGCGCAGCATTGTCTGGTCTTCGCTTAGAATTGCCATGTCACCCTCCATTACCCCAGCGCAGGCTGGGGCCTCGCGCCGCAAGCGCGCGCCTCATTACCTCGATGCCCCAGCTTTCGCCGGGGCGACGCCTCGCGGCCTATTTCGCCTCGGCCATCCCGAGGATACGCTTTGCGATCACATTGTTCTGAATCTCGGTCGATCCGCCATAGATCGACACCGCCTTGCCCCACAGCCAGGTCCGGGTCTGCGCGAGTTCGTCCTCGCTGAACCCCTCGCCTTCCCAGCCCAAGCCCTGCATCCCCATCACCTCGATCGCGAGTTCGGCGCGGTCCTGGGTGATGCGCGCGCCGACATTCTTCATGATCGACGACGTCGCCGACGGCCCCGCATTCGATTTCGATTCGAGCGCGGCGCGGCGCAGCGTCAGCGCGAAGGCGCGCACGTCCATTTCGTGGCGGACGATCCGCGTGCGCAGATCGGCATCGCTCAGCCGTCCGGCGTCGTCGGCGCCGCGATAGTCGAGCGCCATTCGCCCCAGCGGCGTTCCCGCGAACAACCGGCTGGCGCTGCCGCCGCTCGACAGGCTCGAACGCTCATGCTGGAGCAGCCGGGTGCCGATTTCCCAGCCCTGCCCTTCGTTGCCGACCAGATTGGCCTTGGGCACCTTCACCTCAGTGAAGAAGGTCTCGCAAAAGGGCGACTGGCCAGAGATCAGCCGGATCGGCTTGGTCTCGACCCCCGGTGCGTCCATGTCGATCAGCAGGAAGCTGATGCCGGCATGTTTGTGGCTCTTGTCGGTGCGCACCAGCGCGAAGCATTTGTCGGCCCATTGCCCGCCCGACGTCCACGTCTTCTGCCCGTTGACGATATAATGGTCGCCGGCATCGATCGCCGAGGTCTGGATATTGGCGAGGTCCGATCCGGCATTGGGCTCGGAATAGCCCTGGCACCAGCGCACCTCGCCGCGCGCGATCGCGGGGATATGCTCGGCCTTCTGCGCCTCGCTGCCATATTCGAGCAGCGTGGGGCCGAACATCATCACCCCCATCCCGCCGATCGGGTTCCACGCTCCCGCGCGCGCCATCTCTTCCTGCAGCACGCGCGCCTCGCCCCGACTGAGCCCGCCGCCGCCATATTGACTCGGCCAGGTCGGCACCCCCCAGCCCTTGTCGCCCATCGCCGCCTTCCAGCGGCGTTCGGCGTCGCCTGCTTCGTCGGGGCCATCGACCGCCGACATCGGGTTTTCCTTGCCCTTCAACTCGGGCGGAAAGTTCGCCGCCAGCCACGCGCGCGCCTCGCCGCGGAACGTCGCCATCGGGTCGGTCGCTGAGTCGATCTTGGGTGCGGTAGCCATCATGCCTCTCCTGATATTCCGCCTGTGTAGCAGCTTTGCGAGGATCGGGTATGGTTTTCGATCGGGTATTTCGGCGGTAGGCGCACCTATATCTCAGCCGCCATGCCGGGTGCGACGATATTTGCGGTAGCGACGTTTCGAACAACGCGTATGGATGCGCGCCTTCCCCGAACGAAAGGCGCGCCATGACCCCGATCCGCGACATCCTGACCAGCGCCCGCCCGATCGAGGCGGGGTTCAGCGCAGCGATCCCCGCCGACTGGATGCAGGGCCGAACGGCCTATGGCGGGCTCTCGACCGCGCTGGCGCTGCACGCGGCGCAACGCTGCGAGCCCGACCTGCCGCCGCTGCGATCGGCGCAGATCAGCTTCATCGGTCCATTGGCGGGCGAGGTTCGCGCGACCGCGATCAAGCTGCGGCGCGGGCGCAACGCCGCCTTCATCCAGGCCGATGTCACGGGCGACGCCGGCTTGGGGCTCCGCGCGACCTTCGTGTTCATGGCGGCGATCGACTCGAGCGTGGCGCACGATGCCGCCGTGCGCGCCCCGCGTACCCCGCCGCCCGCCGACGCCACCACGCACATCGGTCCCGATCATTTCTTCACCGGCAATTTCGAATATCTCGACGATGAATCGACGCTCGCCCCCGCCGAATGGTTGCGCTGGGTCCGCCTGCGCGACCGAGCCGAGATCGATCCGCTCGTCGAGCTCATGGCAATCGGCGACGCGCTGCCGCCGGCTGCGTTCGGGCTGTTCGATGCGCCGGTGCCGATCAGCTCGCTCACCTGGATCGTCAACGTGCTGACACCAGCACCCGCGACCGATGACGGCTGGTGGTTGCTCCACGCCAAGGCCGACCGCGCGGTCGACGGCTATTCGAGCCAGCGGATGACGATCTGGAACGCGGCGGGCGAACCGGTGGTCGAGGCGATGCAAGGGGTAGCGATCTTTGGGTGACGCGTAGCACTTTTTGCGCGGGACCGATCGCGCAGGCGCCAAGGCTTGGCAGGCGCGCGCCCGCGTACTAGACCCAAATCAACCACCCAACCCGAAAGCGAAAACCAGCCTTGACCGACGAGACCGTCCTCGCGGACCCTTCCGATATTTCCCCGATCTCGATCGTCGACGAGATGAAGGCGAGCTATCTCGACTATGCCATGTCGGTCATCGTCGCACGCGCGCTGCCCGATGTGCGCGACGGGCTGAAGCCAGTCCACCGCCGTATCCTCTATTCGGCGTATGAAAGCGGCTATGTCGCGGGCAAGCCGTATCGTAAATCGGCGCGCATCGTTGGCGACGTCATGGGTAAATATCACCCGCATGGCGACAGCTCGATCTATGACGCGCTGGCGCGGATGGCGCAGGATTGGTCGATGCGGGTGCCGCTGGTCGACGGCCAGGGCAATTTCGGGTCGATGGATCCCGATCCGCCCGCCGCGATGCGCTACACCGAGTCGCGCCTTGCGAAGGTCGCCAACGCGCTGCTCGACGATCTCGACAAGGATACCGTCGATTTCACGCCCAACTATGACGGGTCCGAGAGCGAGCCGTCGGTCCTCCCCGCGCGCTTCCCCAATCTGCTCGTCAACGGCGCGGGCGGTATCGCGGTCGGCATGGCGACCAACGTGCCGCCGCATAATCTGGGCGAAGTGGTCGATGCCTGCATCGCCTATGTCGACGCCGCCACCGGCGGCGAACCGCTGACCACCGAAGCGTTGCTCGACATCGTCCAGGGCCCCGATTTCCCGACCGGCGCGATCATCCTTGGCCGCGCGGGCATCCGTTCGGCGTTCGAGACCGGGCGCGGGTCGATCATCCTGCGCAGCCGCCACATCCTTGAGCAGCGCGGCGAGCGGCGCTCGATCGTGCTCACCGAAATCCCCTTCCAGACCGGCAAGAACGGACTGGTCGAAAAGATCGCCGAAGCCGCCAAGGACAAGCGCATCGAAGGCGTCAGCGACATTCGCGACGAATCGAACCGCGAGGGCGTTCGCATCGTCATCGACCTGAAGCGCGACGCGACGGCCGATGTCGTGCTCAACCAATTGTGGCGGCACACGCCGGCGCAATCGAGCTTCTCGGCCAACATGCTCGCGATCCGCGGCGGTCGCCCCGAATTGCTCAACCTGCGCGACATCATCGACGCCTTCGTGAAGTTCCGCGAAGAGGTGATCACCCGCCGGTCGAAGTTCGAACTCGCCAAGGCGCGCGACCGGGCGCATCTGTTGCTCGGCCTAGTGGTCGCGGTCACCAACCTCGACGAGGTGGTGAAGATCATCCGCGGCTCGTCGAGCCCCGCCGAAGCGCGCAACAAATTGCTGGTGCGCGAATGGCCGGTCGCCGAGATCGCACAGTACATCAAGCTGGTCGAAGCGGTCGAAACCGAGATTTCGGGCGACACCTATCGCCTGTCGGACCTGCAGGTCCGCGCGATCCTCGATTTGCGCCTCCATCGCCTCACCGCGCTCGGCCGCGACGAGATCGGCAACGAGCTGGCGGCACTGGCGGCGCTGATCACCGAACTGCTCGCGATCCTTGGCGACCGCGCCAAGCTGTACGCGGTGCTGCGCGAAGAACTGGTCGAGGTGCGCGCCGCCTTCGCCACCCCGCGCAAGACCGAGATCGCGGCTGCTGCCGACGGCATCGACGACGAAGACCTCATCGAGCGTGAGGAAATGGTCGTGACGGTGACGATGGAGGGCTACATCAAGCGCACCCCGCTAGCCACCTTCCGCGCCCAGGCACGCGGCGGCAAGGGCCGCGCAGGCATGGCGACCAAGGATGAGGACGCGATCACCAATTTGTTCGTCACCTCGACGCACACCCCGGTGCTGTTCTTCTCGACCGCGGGCAAGGTCTATCGGATGAAGGTGTGGAAGCTGCCCGAAGGCGGTCCCGCCACGCGCGGCCGCCCGATGGTGAACCTGCTGCCGCTCGCCAATGGCGAAGTGATCTCGACCGTGCTGCCGCTCCCCGAGGACGAGGAGGAATGGGCAAAGCTCGGCGTCGTGTTCGCGACCGCTAGCGGCACCGTCCGGCGCAATTCGATGGATGCGTTCACCAATGTGCCCACCGCGGGCAAGATCGCGATGCGCTTCGAAGATGACAGCAGCGACCGGCTGATCGGCGTCGCGTTGCTCACCGAGGGCGACGACGTGCTGCTCGCCAGCCGCGAGGGCAAGGCGATCCGCTTCGCCGCGACCGACATTCGCGAATTCCAGAGCCGCACTGCCACCGGCGTGCGCGGCATGACGCTGCGCGAGGGCGACGAGGTCATCTCGGCGTCGATCCTCCACCGCGTCGGCACCACGCAGGAGGAGCGCGAGGAATATCTGCGCTTCGCACCCTGGAAAGCCGCGCGCGAAGGCGAGATGGAGGATCGCGAACGCTTCGATCTGATGGCGCAATCCGAACAGTTCATCCTGACGGTGTGCGCCAACGGCTATGGCAAATTGTCGTCGGCCTATGAATATCGCCGCATCGGCCGCGGCGGCCAGGGCGTGACCAATATCGACAATATCGCACGCAACGGTCGCGTCGTCGCAAGCTTCCCGGTGAAGTTCGGCGATCAGCTGATGCTCGTCACCGACCAGGCCAAGCTCATCCGCATCCCGATCGAGCGCCGTGCGGTGGGCGAGGATGCCGGCGGCAGCGACAATGGCCTGCGCGTCATCGGTCGCGGATCGGCGGGCGTGCGGCTGTTCAACGTTGCCGCGAACGAGCATGTCGTCGGCGTCGCCTTGATCGACGAGGAGCCCGCGCCCGAGAACGAGGCCGAGGAGATGATCGCCAGCGAGATCGCCGAGGCCCCAGCCGCCGATCCCGACAAGGCGATCACCCTCGACGACGGTACCGGCCCCGACACGATCAGCGAAAGCATCCCCGAGGACGATGGCAACATCGACGACGAGGCATGAGCGACATCCCAACCACCGCGTACAAGGTGCTGACCGACGAGCAGATGACGGCGCTCGAAGCCGACAGCTTCGCCGGCGCGCCAGTCGATATCGCCGATGGCTATATCCATCTGTCGACCCAGGCGCAGTTGACTGAGACGGTCGACAGGCATTTCGGCGGCCAGACCGACCTGTACGTCGCGGCGGTCGATCTGGCGGCGCTGGGCGATTCGGTGCGCTGGGAGGAAAGCCGCGGCGGCGCGCTGTTCCCGCATATCTATGGCCGGCTGCCGCTCGAGGCGGTGGTCGCCTATGGCCCGCTCGAACGGCTGGATGACGGCACGGTACGGCTGCCCGTTACCGGCTAGCCCGCGAACAGGTCGACGACCTTCGCGCCACCGCCTTCGGCGGCCAGCAGCAGCGTGCGGTGGCAAACGCAGGGGTCGCGCTCGAAGCACAGCAGCGCCGATGGTTTTTCGGCGATCAGCTCGCGCATCCGCGCCGCCTGCGCCTGCGTTTCGGGCAGCTCGAGCTGGCCCGCATAGACTGCTTCGAGCGTCGCGCGATCGCCCTTCTTGGCAGCGTCGCGCCCCGGCTTGGGCGTGCCCAGCGCCTTCAGATGGACATAGTCGATCCCGCGCTCGGCGAGCGCTGCCGCAAGCCCGGTCTTGGAAAAGCCCGGTCTGCGCGAGAGCGGCAACTGCCGGACGTCGATCAGCCGCTGCACGCCTGCGCGTTCGAGCGCCGAGAGCAGCTCGTCGACGGTCGCGCCTTCATAGCCGATGGTGAACACGGTTTGCATCGCCGCAATATAGGGACGGCGTGCGCCCGGCCAAAGCTCGCCCGCCTTTCGCCCCCCTGTCCTTCGCCGCCCCGATGCCCTACCTGTTTCCCATCCACCCAGCGCAAAAGGACGAGCCCATCACCGTGAGCGGCGAACACGATATCCATATCATCGGCGGCGGGCTCGCCGGGTCCGAAGCAGCGTGGCAGCTCGCCAATGCCGGCTGGCGCGTCAAGCTCTCGGAAATGCGCGGCGGGGGCGACGGCACGCCCGCGCACCAGACCGACTCGCTTGCCGAACTGGTGTGTTCGAACAGCTTCCGGTCGGACGATGCTCAGCGCAACGCGGTAGGGCTGCTCCACGCCGAGATGCGTGCGCTGGGATCGATCATCATGGCGCAGGCCGACGCGCACCAGGTGCCCGCGGGATCGGCGCTTGCGGTCGATCGCGACGAATTCGCCGCGTCGGTCACCCGCGCGCTGGCAGCGCACCCCAACATCAGCATCGTGCGCGAGCGCGTCGACACGCTCCCCACCGACGGCCCCGCGATCATCGCCACCGGCCCGCTGACCGCGCCGATCCTCGCCGACAGCATCGCCGGCGCGACCGGCGCCGACGCCCTCGCGTTCTTCGACGCGATCGCACCGATCGTACATGCCGAGAGCATCGACATGAGCATCGCGTGGAAACAGTCGCGCTGGGACAAGGCGGGGCCGGGCGGCGACGGCAAGGACTATATCAACTGCCCGCTCGACAAGGACCAGTATCTCGCCTTCCACGCCGCGATGATGGCGGGCGAAAAGGCATCGTTCCGCGAATGGGAGAACGTCCCCTATTTCGACGGCTGCATGCCGATCGAGGTGATGGCCGAGCGCGGGCTCGACACCCCGCGCTTCGGGCCGATGAAGGGCGTCGGGCTCGACGATCCGCGCACTGGGCGCTGGCCCTATGCCTGTGTCCAGCTGCGGCAGGACAATGCATCGGGCACGTTGTGGAACATGGTCGGCTTCCAGACCAAGCTGAAGCACGCCGAGCAGGTGCGCATCTTCCGCACCATTCCCGGTCTCGAACATGCCGAGTTCGCACGGCTGGGCGGGCTGCATCGCAACACCTTTATCCGATCGCCCGACCTGCTCGATCGTACGTTGCGGCTGAAGTCGCGGCCCAACCTGCGCTTCGCTGGGCAGATCACCGGTTGCGAGGGCTATGTCGAAAGTTCGGCGATCGGGCTGCTCGCGGGGCGCTTCGCCGCCGCCGAGCTGGCGGGGCAGACGCTCGCGCCGCCGCCGGTCGAAACCGCGTTCGGCGCGCTGCTGGCGCACATCACCGGCGATGCCGATGCTGCGACCTATCAGCCGATGAACGTCAATTTCGGCCTGTTCCCGCCGATCGCGTACGAAGGCAAGAAGATCAAGAAGCCCGACCGCAAGCTGCTCTACACCGCGCGCGCGCGTGACGCGTTCGCCCGCTGGGCGCCCGACCTTGAGGTTACGGCGGCCGCCGCCGAGTAGTCGCGGGCGTCAGCCCTCGTCCTCGCGCGGCGGCGGGCAATTCGCGGCGCGGCTCGGCGCCTTGCGCTTGACCGCGGTGGTGGCGAATTCGGCGCGGTTCAGCACCGCCGATCGGTCGCGATCGGCGGCGGCGAATTTGGTGGTGGTCTTCGCCGCCCATTCGTCGAACGACAGCCGCCCGTCGCCATCGCTATCGAGCCGCGCGAACGCCTTGCGCCGGGTGCCAAGATATTCCTCGCGCGTGACGCCGTCGTCGCGATCCTTGTCGTAGCGATCGAAGCGCCGTTCCTCGCGCGTCTTGGGCGTCGCCTCGGCCACCCGATCGGGCAGCGCGGGCGTGTCACCCGGTGCGGCGGCGGCCCCGGGCGGCGGCGGCAACACCGTCTCCTGGCTGGCGCTGCCTTCGAACAGGAACATCCCCGCCAATCCCAGCGCGAGCGCAGCCGCTCCCCCCACCAAATACCGCCACATCGGCCTTCTCCCCCAGCCCCGGTGTCGAAGCAAAGGCTAGCCGATCTGGCAATCGCGACAAGCCCCTAGCGGCCGGTCAGCCGATGCCATGCGAGCCGCGCGACTCGCCCGGGCGTGGCCGCGGGAAGCGGCTGGGCGGCGGGGGTGCGCAAATCCATTGCAGCGAGATGCGCAAGCGCGCCCAGGCTCCGGAGCGAGCCGGGCCAACGGCGGGCCAGCGCCGGCACCAGTGCGGTCTCCGCTTCGGCGCGCGCGGCGGCGGCAGCAGCCGGGTCGGCGAGGTTGCGCGCCAGATCGGCGAGCGCCCAGCCCTGCCCCGCCCCCGCCGTGTCGAACCGAGCATCGCCCAACAACCGCGCCGCGAGCGCGAACAGCGCACCGCCGCGGCCCACGGCATAGCCAACGCGGACCCCGGCTTCGCAGGGATCGCCCTCGCTGAGCGCCTCCCACCCCTCGACGAGCCGCGCCAGCTGGGCACCCTCGATCCCGAACGGGAGCACGTCGCTCGCCAGCGCCTGCAGGACCGGTTCGGCTGGCGGCGGCGCAGCGTCGAGCTTGGTCAGCGCATCGTGCCACCAGGTAAGCCGCATCTGCACCAACATCGGCTCGCGCGTCGATCGCAGGATATTCGCGACTGCATCGTCGAGCGCGAGCATCGCCGCCAGTCCGCCGCGCACGCCGGGCGGGGCGTAGGTGAGGATCAGCGCGCGTTCGGGGGCGGCGGGCGGGAGTGAGGGGTTTTTAAACATTTTGCGCCAGAGCAATTATCGCGCCGGGATTCAAAATGCCATGCGATTGGACGGAGTTTACGCAATGCGAGTGTTACCGGCGGCTGGACGACAGGCGAAATCGCTCGCCGCGCAGCTCGCGCACGACCGGAGCGGCAACGTGCTGATCCTCTCGGCGGTCGCCATCATCCCGATCCTTGGCATGATCGGCGGCGCGATCGACGCCAGCCGGTTGTACATGGCGCGCACGCGGCTTCAGCAGGCGTGCGACGCCGGCGCGCTCGCGGGGCGCAAGGCAATGGCCAACATCACGACGCTGACGACCGCGGAAAAGGCGCTGGCGAAGAACTTCTTCGACTTCAACTTCCCCGCCGGCACCTATGAGGCGACGAACGTCGTCGCCAATTATGTTCGTGGCGCGCAGCCGGGCACCGTCGCCGGTACCGCGTCGATCGTCATACCGACGACGATCATGAGGCTGTTCGGCTTCGAAACGGTGCCGATGTCGGTTACCTGCGAATCGACTCTGTCGATTCCCAATACCGATGTGATGTTCGTACTCGACGTCACCGGTTCGATGCTCGAAACGCCCGACGGCGATACCCAGACCAAGATCGCCGGGCTCAAGCAGGCGGTGAAGGAATTCTACGCGGCATTGGGACCCGGAACGAGCACTGGCGCCGGACGCGTACGCTATGGCTTCATGCCCTATTCGAGCAACGTCAATGTCGGCAAGATCGTCTACGCGCTCAACGCCAATTACATCGCCGGCGGCACTGGTGTTGAAGAGGTTGAGTACCAAACACGCAAGGCGGTCACCACGCCGATCTACATCCCGACCTATGGCACCGAGTCGGCTCCTGGCGGGGCGACCACGTCACAGCCGTCGACTGGGTATACCGACTGGGCCGATACGAATGCATATGTGTCGGGAACCAGCCAGGCCGACTGCAACAGAAAGTCGTTGCCCACCGGCAACAGCACTACAAATAGTACTCAGTCGTCGGGCACCCGGGGAACCGCCGCTTACCCCCAGAATCAAGTGTCCACCCCATATTCTTCGCAGCAAACAACGACGCAGCCAGAGTATCGATATGACTATCGTCAAGGATATGTACGTAGCGGGCGAAGTTGGGTCTTCGTTCAAGTTTGCATGGAGCAAATTCGAACCAAGACAACAACGGTAACGTCGAACTGGAACACGACGACGCCGGTAAGCTGGGCGACACAGGAGCAGTTCGCTTCGTGGAATTATGCGGTGTGGCCCGTCGACGTTTCCTCGGTGGTGCAAAATGGCAGCGCAAACAACCCGACTTACTGGACGGGGCTGACCAACGGAGGCAATCCCAACATCAACGAGGGCAATGTCGGAACCGGCAACTATTATACTACCGGCACGCCCTCCACGATCACTTGGGACGGATGCATCGAGGAAGCGAAGACGCTCAATACCATTACCGCGACGTCAGCGCTGACTGCCCCGAGCGGGGCATATGACCTCGACATCGATCTTATTCCCAATAGCGCCGATACACGATGGAAACCGTTCCTTCCCGCGATCCAATTCCGATCGGACAACCGCGATTGGCTGGGACGCCAGAATGGCTGGATCCAGCAAGGCTTCGCCGTATGTCCCCGCGAGGCCAGCCCGCTCGGGCAATATGCGTCGGACTATGTTGCGACGACAAAATCCTCGGCAAGGTTCAACACCTATGTCGATTCGCTGACCGCGGTGGGCGGCACATATCATGACATCGGCATGATCTGGGGCGCGCGCTTCCTGTCGCAGGATGGGATCTATGCCGCGACGAACGGCGATGCCGCCGCCCCCGGCGGCTTCCAGGTATCGCGGCACATCGTCTTCATGACCGATGGAACGCTGGACACCCGGCCGAACGCCAACGATCCATGGGGCATCAACAATCTTCAGGGCAAGATCGCGCCGACAGGCACCAACGAAAACGGGCTCGAAGCGATTCACCGGCGGCGGACGAGCATCATCTGCAACGAGATGAAAGGAAAGGGCTTCACCATCTGGGTCGTCGGCTTCGGGATCGATACGATGCCTACCGAACTGCAGGAGTGCGCCACCGATGCCGCGCACTGGACGTTGGCCATCGATTCGGCGGCACTACGCGCCGAGTTCCAGAAAATCGCGCAGACGATCGGCGGATTGCGGCTCTCGTCATGATTTACGATCCCCGCAGCCGGCCGGTCGCGGCCTTGGTGCGCGATCGCGACGGCGCGACGATCGTCGAGTTCGCGCTGATCCTGATCCCGTTCCTCACGCTGATCATGGGCGCGCTCGATGTCGGGTATCAGCTATATCTGCGTGCGCTCACCACCGGTGCGGTAGAGCGTGCTGCCCGCACCGCAGCGGTGGGCGGCCTGACCAGCGCGCAGATCACCGACATGATCACCGCCGAAGTGCGCACGATCCTCCCGAACTCCGAGCGCGACAACCCGCAAGCGATCCAGGTCGCCAAGACCAACTATTATAATTTTTCGAACGTCGGCGGCGGCGAGCGGATCACCGGGGATACCGCGCCGGTCGGCCAGTACAATGCGACCGACTGCTACGAGGATCGCAACGGCAATGGCCGATTCGATGCCACCAGCGGCGGTGCAACCGGATTGGGCGGCGCCGACGACATCGTCTATTACGACGTCACGGTCACGATCACACGATTGTTCCCGGTCGCCGCGCTGTTCGGCGCCAGCTCGACGATGACCGTCGGCACCAAAACGCTGATCCGCAACCAGCCCTTCGGCCAGCAGGTGGTGACGGTACGATGCACATGAACGCGGCGTCGCACCGCCCACAGCTCCATCGGGTCGGGCGGCGCCTACGCGCGGTGCTACCCGACCGCTCGGGTCTTGCGATGATCGAATTCGCGCTGGTTCTGCCGGTGCTGGTCGGCTTGACGCTGGCCGGGATCGAAACCGCGAACCTCGCCATCACCGTGTTGCGGATCAACCAATTGGCGATGATGGCGTCGGACAATGCCGGCCGCGTCCGCAGCTCGATCGACGAAACCGACATCAACGAGATCATGGCGGGGCTGAAATTCGCGGGGTCGGGGATCGATTTCGGCGTCAATGGCCGCGCAATCATCTCAAGCCTCGAACCCAACGGCCTTACGGGGACGAACGCGGGGCACAAGATCGGTTGGCAACGCTGCTTCGGCGCGAAGAACGTGACTTCAAGCTACGGTCTGGCAGGCGCGGGATCGACCGACGCTTCGCTAAGGCTCGGCATGGGCCCGGCCGGGCAGAAGATCGCACCGGTGCCCAACAGCGCGCTGGTGTTCGCCGAGATTCGCTACACCTATCGGCCGCTGCTCGCGTCGGGGTTCGTGGCCGATCGCGAGATCAGCGCGATCCAGGCCTTCACCGTGCGCGACCGCGCGCTACAGACGTTGACCAACAAGACCAATTTGTCGGTCGCCAATCAACGCCTGTGCGACGCGGCGCATCTTTCAGCTACCTGAGCGGTAGGTTACCTTCTTTACCGCCGCCACCACCCGCGGCGCATCGATCAGCGCCAGCTTTTCCAGGTTGGCGGCATAGGGCAGCGGCACGTCTTCGTTGGCGACGCGCAGCACCGGGGCGTCGAGATCGTCGAAGCCCTGCTCCATCACCACCGCCGCCAACTCGGACGCGATCGAGCAGGTCGGCCAGCCTTCCTCGACCACGACCATGCGGTTGGTCTTCTTCAAGCTCTCCAGCACCGTCGCGGTATCGAGAGGGCGCAGCGTGCGCAGGTCGATCACCTCGGCGTCGATCCCCTCGCCCGCCAGCGTCTCGGCGGCTTCGAGCGCGAGCCCGACGCCGATCGAATAGCTGACGATCGTCACGTCCTTGCCGGGCTTCATGATCCGCGCCTTGCCGATCGGCAGCACGAAATCGTCGAGCTTGGGCACGTCGAAGCTGCGCCCGTACATCAGCTCGTTTTCGAGGAAGACCACCGGATCCTGGGTGCGGATCGCGGCCTTCAGCAACCCCTTGGCATCGGCGGCGTCATAGGGCGCGATCACGATCAGGCCGGGGACGCTGGCATACCAGGGGCCGTAATTCTGCGAATGCTGCGCGCCGACGCGGGTGGCGGCGCCGTTGGGACCGCGGAACACCACCGGGCAACGCATCTGGCCGCCCGACATGTAATTGGTCTTGGCCGCCGAATTGATGATGTGGTCGATCGCCTGCATCGCGAAGTTGAAGGTCATGAACTCGACGATCGGGCGCAGGCCGCCCATCGCCGCGCCGGTGCCGATGCCGGCAAAGCCATATTCGGTGATCGGCGTGTCGATCACGCGCTTCGGGCCGAACTCCTCGAGCAGCCCCTGCGTGACCTTGTACGCGCCCTGATATTCGGCGACTTCCTCGCCCATTACGAAGACCCTGGGGTCCGCGCGCATCTCTTCGGCCATCGCATCGCGAAGCGCCTCGCGGACGGTGGTCTTCACCATCTCGGTGCCTTCGGGGATTTCAGGCTGGCGGTCGCCGGTCTTCTCCGCCGACTGCGTCAGCTGCGTCGTGCCGGTTTCCTTGGGCTCGGGTGCGCCGCCGCCGGCGGTGATCGGCTCGGCCTGCTGGTCCGACGGCGTTTCGGTCTTTGCATCATCCTTCGGCGCTTCGACCTTGGGCGCGGGCGCGGCGGAGGCGTCCTCGCCTTCCTCGGCGATCATCGCGATCACGGTGCCGACCTTCACGCCATCGGTGCCCTCGGCGACCAGGATCTGCGACACGATGCCTTCGTCGATCGCCTCGAATTCCATCGTCGCCTTGTCGGTCTCGATCTCGGCGAGGATGTCGCCTGATTTGACCGCGTCGCCTTCCTTGACCAGCCACTTGGCCAGCGTGCCCTCTTCCATCGTGGGCGACAGCGCCGGCATCTTCAGTTCGATCGCCATCTCAATACTTCTCCACCAGGACGTCGGTGTACAATTCGGCCGGAGCGGGCTCAGGGGTCGACTCGGCGAAGTCGGCGGCTTCGTTCACCACCTTGCGGATCGCCTGTTCGGTCGCCTTCAATTCGGCATCGGTCACGCCGATCGCCTCGAGCTCGCGCTTGAGCGCTTCGATCGGATCGGACTTGTCGCGCATCGCCTGCACTTCCTCGCGCGAGCGGTATTTCGCCGGATCGGACATCGAATGGCCGCGATAGCGATAGGTCTTCATCTCGAGGATGATCGGCCCCTTGCCCGCGCGGACCCATGCCAGCGCGGTCTCGGCCGCGGCACGGCAGGCGAGCACGTCCATGCCGTCGATCTGCAGCCCTGGGATACGAAAGCTCTCGCCGCGCTTGTACAACTGGTCCTCGGCCGACGCGCGGTTGACCGACGTACCCATCGCGTACTGGTTGTTCTCGATCACGAAGATGATCGGCAGCTTCCACAGCTCGGCCATGTTGAAGCTTTCGTACACCTGGCCCTGGTTCGCGGCGCCATCGCCGAAATATGTCAGGCAGACGCCGCCATCCTCATCGTATTTGTGCTTGAACGCGAGCCCAGCGCCGAGCGACACCTGCGCGCCGACGATGCCGTGGCCGCCGAAGAACTTATGCTCGGTTGAGAACATGTGCATCGACCCGCCCTTGCCCTGCGAGATGCCCGCAGCGCGCCCGGTCAGCTCGGCCATGATCACCTTGGGATCGATGCCATAGGCCAGCATATGGCCATGGTCGCGATAGCCGGTGATGACGCTGTCCTTGCCCGGCTGCAGCGCCGACTGGAGTCCGACCGCGACGGCCTCCTGGCCGATATACAGATGGCAGAAGCCGCCGATCAGGCCGAGGCCATAGAGCTGGCCGGCCTTTTCCTCGAAGCGGCGGATCAGCAGCATCTGCTGGTAGAAATCGAGAAGCTCTTCTTTCGAGGCTTCGTAGCGCGTGGGCTGTTCGGGCCGTTCGCGATTGGGGGTTGCGGGTTCGCTGTTGGCGGTACGCGCCGGTGCCTTGGCCACGATCGGATAAACCTCGTTCCTGGGGAGCGGGAAGCAGTGGAGGCGGCTATAAGCGCGTTTGTCGGGGATGCGCAACGCCGTAGGGGATTTTGACCCTACTTCCCCCCTCCCGCCTGCGGGAGGGGTCGGGGAAGGGCATGCCTACACCAGCGTTCAGCCGCCAGCCACGCGCCGAGCGGAGAGGAACATCAGTTCAGCGGAACGATGATCTCATCGGGATGCGCGACGTTCAGTTCCTTGCGGACCAGTTCGTCGACCATGTCGGGGTTGGCGCCGCGTTGCGGATCGAGCAGCCGGACTTCGTTGCGCAGTTCGGCGCGGCGCTTTTCGAGCGCAGCGAACTCGACCTCCTTGCGCTCGATCTGACGGGTATATTCGCGATAGGCGACGACGCCATTGGGGCCGAGCACCGCATAATAGCCGAAGAACCCCATGAAAATGATCGCGAGCGCCGGCATGCCGGCGCTCTGCAGCATCATCTGAAGCTTCGATTTCTGAACAACGCGGAGCATCGCCCAGCTATCGACGCTTACGTTGCGCGAATCAAGCGAAGTTGCGCAGGATGTCGCGCCCGGCATAGCGCGCCGAATCGCCCAGTTCCTCCTCGATGCGGATCAGCTGGTTGTACTTGGCCAACCGGTCCGACCGCGCGAGGCTGCCGGTCTTTATCTGCCCGCAATTGGTGGCGACCGCGAGGTCGGCGATCGTCGTATCCTCGGTCTCGCCCGAACGATGCGACATCACCGCGGTATAGCGCGCACGATGCGCCATGTTCACCGCCTCGAGCGTCTCGGTCAGCGTTCCGATCTGGTTGACCTTCACCAGCAACGAATTGGCGAGGCCCCGTTCGATGCCGTCAGCCAGCCGCTCGGGGTTGGTGACGAACAGGTCGTCGCCGACGATCTGCACCTTGGCGCCGAGCTTGTCGGTGAGCAGCTTCCAGCCGTCGAAATCATCCTCGGCCATGCCGTCCTCGATCGACAGGATCGGATAGCGGCCGGCCAGGTCGGCGAGATACTCGGCCATCTCATGCGGCGTCAGCGTGCGGCCCTCGCCCGCCAGCAAATATTGGCCGTCCTTGAAGAATTCGGTCGCCGCGCAATCGAGCGCCAGCATCACGTCCTCGCCCGGTCGGTACCCTGCCTTTTCGATGCTCGACATGATGAAGTCGAGCGCCTCGGTCGCGCTGGCGATGTTCGGCGCGAAGCCGCCTTCGTCGCCGACCGATATCGACAGCCCCTTCTCGGACAGGCCCTTTTTGAGCGTGTGGAAGATCTCGGCGCCGCAGCGCACCGCCTCGGCGATGCTGTCAGCGCCGACCGGCATCACCATGAATTCCTGGAAATCGATCGGGTTGTCGGCATGTTCGCCGCCATTAATGATGTTCATCATCGGCACCGGCAGCAGATGCGCGCCGATCCCGCCGACATAGCGATACAGCGGCAACCCGCGCGCTTCGGACGCTGCCTTGGCCACCGCCAGGCTGACACCCAGGATCGCATTGGCGCCGAGCCGGTGCTTGTTCGCGGTGCCGTCGAGCTCGATCATCGTCTGGTCGACATCGGCCTGGTCCTCGGCCTCCATCCCCAGCACCGCCTCGGCGATCTCGGCATTCACCGCCTCGACCGCCTGGGTGACGCCCTTGCCCATCCAGCGATCCTTATCGCCGTCGCGGCGCTCGACGGCCTCGTGCGCACCGGTCGAGGCGCCCGAGGGTACCGAGGCGCGGCCGAAGCTGCCGTCTTCGAGCAACACGTCGACCTCTACGGTCGGGTTCCCCCGGCTATCGAGGATTTGGCGGGCATGGAGGTCGATGATTGCGGTCACGTAACGGTCTCCCTATGTCGGTTGGGACCAGAATGGCGCCGCCGCCTGTATCGGGTTCGTAGTCGGCGGGCAATTCGTCAGCGTGATGGAACCGCGACGATCCCGTGCGGTTCTTCGTTCGAACGACGGAGGATTTGACATGGAAGACACGAAATTGGGCAACCAGCCGGTTGGCTTCGAGCCGACAAACGCGACCAACAGCAACGGCGGCGGTAGCAATACCGGTGCCAGCGACACCGTAAGCTTCGAACCTGCTCCCAAGCTCGAAGACATCGGGACAGTCGAGTTCGACGCCGCCGCCGGCCTGAACGACGGCGCTGCCAAGCGGACCGCCGCCGAGACGATCAAGGAAGAAGCCAGCAAGCTTGGCAGCCAGGCGGCCGACAAGGCGCGCTCGTTCGCCGGCGACGGCAAGGCGAAGGCATCGGGCGCACTCGACGAATTCTCGCGGATGATGAGCGACGCCGCCGACACGGTCGATGAAAAGCTCGGTGCGCAATATGGCCAATATGCACGTTCGGCCGCCGACCAGATCGGTGGCTTCGCCGAAACGTTGCGCACGCGCGAAGTCGACGAACTGCTCGACGACGCTCGCGTCTTCGTCCGCAAGAGCCCGGCGATTGCGATCGGAACCGCCGCCGCACTCGGCTTCGTGCTGGCGCGCATCATCAAGGCGGGTGTCGATGGCGTCGCCGACGCGAGCGACCCCACCGTTGGCGGCACTCCGCGCGCGTGACGCGTTGGGCGACATCGCGAACGGGGAGCGACGGCATGGCGATCGGCGGTGAGCCGCAACAACCGGGCGTGACCACCTTGGTCGCGCGCACGGTCGAGGATGCCAAGCGCTGGAGCCAAGCCGAGCTTGCCTATTACAAGGCGCTCGCCGGCGATCGCGGCGGTGACGCGGGAGTCGGCATCGCCTTCGGCGTTGCGGCATTGGCGCTCGTCCAAGCAGCATTGATCGCGGCGCTGGTGGGCATCGTGCTCACGCTGGCGCCGGCGATCGGGCCGGGGTGGGCGACGCTGGTGGTGGTGCTCGCCACCCTAGCGCTGGCGGGCCTTCTAGGCTGGCTGGCGCTAGGCAAGATACGCCGCGCGACCCGGCCGGTGTCGGATATGACGTCATGAGTGCGAAGGTACAAATGGCGCGGCGCGAGGCCGATGCGGCGCGCAACGTATTGGCGGCTGATGTCAGAGCCGTTCGCCATGCGCTCACCCCTGCGGTGATCGCCGATCGCGTCAGCGTGAAAGCGGCGACCGCGATCGAAAGCGCCAACAGCGAGATCCGGGCGCGCCCGGGCGCCGCTGCGGCGGGGCTGGCCGCGGTACTGCTGTTCGCCGCGCGGCATCGTCTGCTCCGCCGCCGCGAGGCGCCTAAACCCGAAGATCAACTGAGCCAGGAATTCCCGACCATCAGCCGGCAGGACGCCGCTAAGCAAGGAATATGAACATGACCGACCACGACCACTCGATCGTCGATCGCACCAAGGACGCCGCGGCACAGGCGTTCGACACGACCAAGGCGCAGACCGCGCTCGCCGTCGACAAGACGCGTGAAACCGTCGTTCACGCCTATGACGCGACGCGCAAGACGACCGGCGACGCGGTGCATCAGGCAGTCGACGGCATTGAATCGAACCCGCTGGCAGCGCTGGTCGGCGGCATCGCGGTCGGCGTCGCGATCGGCGCGTTGCTGCCGCGTACCCAAGCCGAAGCGCGGCATCTGGGGCCGATTGGCAAGCGCCTGAACGAAAGCGCGAGCGCTGCGGTGCGGGCGGCGCGCGATCAGGGCAAGCAGGAACTCAGCGGCCTGGTGCCCGACAAGAGCAACGCGAAGGAAAAGGCCGGCTCGGTCGTCGAAGCCGTGATTCAAGCGGCGCGTGCCGGCGCCACCACCGCCTGACGCAAGCTGCGCCGCGGTGCAGCATCTGGCGGGTTGAGGATTTCGCCCCGTGCTTTATGCGCGGGGCGAATTTGCAACAACCGGAAGGCCCCAAGCGATGAGCAAGCTGCATCTGGTGTTCGGCGGCCGCGTGGCCGACCCGCGGACGCTCGATTTCAACGATCTGGAGACGATCGACATCGTCGGGGTGTTCGCCGACTATGCGAGCGCCGAAAAGGCGTGGCGCGGCGCAGCCCAGCGGACCGTCGACGATGCCGAGATGAAATATGTCGTGGTGCATTTGCACCGCCTGCTCGAGCCCGATCCCGAACTGGTTCGAGGGGGGTGAACTTACACCGTTCGTCCTGAGTAGGGGCTGAGCGAAGCCGAAAACCCGTATCGAAGGACATCGCCCGGACCGCGCCCGATCCTTCGATACGCCATTTCGACCAGCTCAATGGCTACTCAGGACGAACGGCCCGGCTTATCAAGCCTCGCGCCACTGCCACTCGAGCAACGGTCGCACCAGCACCACGCCAGCGATAAACCCACCGACGTGAGCCGCCGCTGCGATCGGCGAGTCGGTCCCCGCGGTCAGAAACCCGATCAGCAGGTTGATCGCGGTCCACGCGCCGATCAGCCACGCGATCTGCACGAGCCGCGGCGAGAACGGCCCGATCGCGCCGGTGCGCTGACGCCCGTACAGAATCGCATAGGCCCCAACGATCGCCGACACCGCGCCGCTAGCGCCGATCATCGGCTGGGTCGAATTCGGATCGATCACCCAGTGCGCGAAGACCGAGGCGACCGCGCCCACCAGATACAGCGCGAGGATCCCGCGCGTGCCGATTGCGATCTCGGTCGCCTTCCCGACGATCAGTAGCATCACCATGTTGAAAAGCAGGTGGGTGAACCCGCCATGCACCAGCGTGGCGCTGAACGGCGTCAGCCATGCGGGCAGCAAGCCGGCGTCGTTGAGAAACCCCGCCTCTGCCCCGCCGAAACGCGCGGGAATGAACCCGGCATATACCGCAGTATAATCGACATTGCCGGTCAGGATCAGCGCCAGGCCGATGAACGCCGTCACCGCCCCGATCGCGGCGGTGGCGGGCGCCTTTTCGAGCATCGGTGTCAGATGAACTCGATCTTCGACACGACGTAATAGCGATCGCCTGACGGCACCGTCACTTCGACCTCTTCGTCGACCTTGCGGCCGATCAACGCGCGGCCCAGCGGAGAGTTATAGCTGATGCGGCCGGTCTTGGCGTCAGCCTCGGTCTGACCGACAATCTGGTACTTCACCGGCTTGTCGTCGTCGTCGAGCAGCGTCACCGTCGCACCGAACACGATCTTGTCGCCCGAAAGCTCCTTGGGATCGATGATCTGCGCGCGGCTCAGCTTGTCCTCGATGTCCGACAGCGATGCCTCGATCTGGCCCTGGCGTTCCTTGGCGGCGTGATATTCGGCGTTTTCCGACAGATCGCCATGCGCGCGCGCTTCCTCGATCGCATCGACGATCAACGGACGTTCGGCCTTCAACCGCTTGAGCTCGACACTCAGGGTCTCATACCCTTCGGCCAGCATCGGCATCTTTTCCACCGTCGCCATGTCGTCAATCCTTGATAAGTCGCTTATCGCGCGATCCCGAACGGGTCGCCCGCACCGATGTTCCTGTGGGTTGGGATCAATTGTGCAGTCGCGAATAATAGGATTGTAGCGGCCTTACTTCAAGAGATTGTCGCGAAAGTGCCTCCATCGCGCGCGCCGCGGCAACGCTGGCGGTGGCAGTGGTGAAGTACGGAATCTTCTGCGCCAGCGCCGACCGGCGAATGTCCGACGAATCCTTGAGCGACTGCCAGCCCTCGGTGGTGTTGAAGATCAGGTCGACCCGGCGATCGAGGATGCGATCGACGATGTGCGGCCGCCCCTGTGCCACCTTGTTGACCCGCTCGACCGCGATCCCCTGCCCGGCCAGGAAATCGGCGGTGCCGGTGGTGGCGATGATCGTGAAGCCCAGATCGGCGAGGATACGCAGGCCGGGCAGGATTACCGCCTTGTCGCTCGCCTTGACGCTGACGAACACCGTTCCCTTCGATGGCAGGATCGTCCCCGCCCCCAATTGCGCCTTGGCGAAGGCGATCGCGAAATCGGTATCGATCCCCATCACTTCGCCGGTCGACTTCATTTCGGGCGACAGCACCGGATCGACCCCGGCGAAGCGCCCCCAGGGGAAGACGGCTTCCTTCACCGCGACGTGATCGACGCGCCAGTCGATCTTGGGCAGGTCGGCGAGCATCTCGCCCGCCATCACCCGGCTCGCGATCTTGGCGATCGGCACCCCAATCGCCTTGGCGACGAAGGGCACGGTGCGGCTGGCGCGCGGATTGACCTCGATCAGGTACACCACGCCATCCTTCACCGCGAACTGGATGTTCATCAGCCCACGTACCGACAGCGCATGCGCGAGCACGACGGTCTGGCGCTCGATCTCGGCGATGATGTCCGCGGGCAGGCTGTAGGGGGGCAACGAGCAGGCGCTGTCGCCCGAATGGACCCCGGCTTCCTCGATATGCTGGAGCACGCCCGCCACCACGACATCGGTGCCGTCGCAAATCGCATCGACATCGACCTCGATCGCGTCGCGCAGATATTGATCGATCAATACCGGTGAGTTGCCCGATACCTGCACCGCAGTCTGGATATAGGATTCGAGCTGCGACGTACCATCGACGATCTCCATCGCGCGCCCGCCGAGCACATAGCTCGGGCGCATCAGCACCGGATAGCCGATGCGTTCGGCCACCGCGATCGCCTCCTCGCGGCTGCGCGCGATGCCGTTGGCCGGCTGTTGCAGCTTGAGCTTGGCGATCAGCGCGGCGAAGCGCTCGCGATCCTCGGCCAGGTCGATCGCGTCGGGGCTGGTGCCCAGGATCGGGATCCCCGCATCCTCGAGCGCCTGTGCCAGGTTGAGCGGGGTCTGGCCGCCGAACTGGACGATTACCCCTACCAACGTGCCGTTGCTCTTCTCGACCTCGAGCACTTCGAGCACGTCCTCGGCGGTCAGCGGCTCGAAATACAGCCGGTCGCTGGTGTCGTAATCGGTGCTGACGGTCTCGGGGTTGCAGTTGACCATGATCGTTTCATAGCCGGCGTCGGCCAGCGCGAAGCAGGCGTGACAGCAGCAATAATCGAACTCGATCCCCTGCCCGATCCGGTTGGGTCCGCCGCCCAGGATCACGATCTTCTTGGCGGAGGTGGGCATGCTCTCGCATTCGGGCTCGCCGAAGCTCGGACCTTCATAGGTCGAGTACATATAGGGCGTCTTGGCGTCGAACTCGGCGGCGCAGGTGTCGATCCGCTTGAAGACCGGACGCACCCCCAGCTTGTGGCGCAGCGCGCGCACTTCCTTCTCGGTCACGCCGCCGGTCATCGCGACCACCGCCTCGTGGATCAGCCCCGATCCGCGCGCGATCGAGCGCTCGCTGCCGCCGCGAAGGTTCGCCGATTGCAGCGCCAGATAGGCGAGCCGCTTGTCGCTGAAGCCCATCGCCTTCAGCCGGCGCATGCCCGCCGCGTCACGTGGCAGGCCGCCCGCGCGCACCTCGTTCTCGGCAAGCACGATCTCTTCGATCCGCGCGAGGAACCAGGGGTCGTATTTGGCGATCGCATGCACTTCGGCAACGGTCATGCCCTCGCGCAGCGCCTGCGCCGCGACCAGCAGCCGGTCGGGCGTGGCCACCGAAAGCGCCGCCTCGATTTCCGCGCGAGGGGCACCGATCAGCCGGTCGACATCGTTGAAGCCCGACAGCCCGGTCTCGAGCCCGCGCAATGCCTTCTGCATGCTCTCGTGGATGCTGCGGCCGATCGCCATCACTTCGCCGACCGATTTCATCGCGGTCGACAGCACTTCCTCGGCGCCCTTGAACTTCTCGAACGCAAAGCGCGGGATCTTGGTGACGACATAGTCGATCGTCGGCTCGAACGCCGCCGGAGTCGCGCCGGTGATGTCGTTGGTGATCTCGTCGAGCGTGTAGCCCACCGCCAGCTTGGCCGCGACCTTGGCGATCGGGAAGCCCGTCGCTTTGCTCGCCAGCGCCGACGAGCGCGACACGCGCGGGTTCATCTCGATCACGATCAAGCGGCCATCGGCGGGGTTCACCGCGAACTGGACGTTCGATCCGCCGGTTTCGACGCCGATCTCGCGCAGCACCGCGATGCTGGCGTTGCGCATGATCTGATATTCCTTGTCGGTCAGCGTCAGCGCGGGGGCGACGGTGATCGAATCGCCGGTATGCACCCCCATCGGATCGATATTCTCGATCGCGCACACGATGATGCAATTGTCCGCCTTGTCGCGGACGACCTCCATTTCGAACTCTTTCCAGCCGAGCAAAGATTCCTCGATCAGCACCTCGGTCGTCGGGCTGGCGTCGAGCCCGCTGCGGACGATCTCGACGAACTCCTCGCGGTTGTAGGCCACGCCGCCGCCGGTGCCGCCCAAGGTGAAGCTCGGGCGGATGATCGCGGGCAGCCCGGTATGCTCGATCGCGGCCAGCGCCTCGTCGACGGTATGCGCGATCCGCGACCGCGCGCTTTCGAGGCCGATCCGGTCCATCGCGTCGCGGAACTTGATCCGGTCCTCGGCCTTGTCGATGGCCTCGGCATCGGCGCCGATCATCTGGACGCCGTATTTTTCGAGCGTGCCGTCCTGCGCGAGCGCCAGCGCGGTGTTGAGCGCGGTCTGCCCGCCCATCGTCGGCAGCACCGCATCGGGGCGCTCCTTGGCGATGATCTTTGCAACGATCTCGGGGGTGATCGGCTCGACATAGGTGGCGTCGGCGAGGTCGGGATCGGTCATGATCGTCGCCGGGTTCGAATTGACCAGGACGATGCGATAGCCCTCTTCCTTGAGCGCCTTGATCGCCTGCGTGCCCGAATAGTCGAACTCACAGGCCTGGCCGATGACAATCGGCCCCGCGCCGATGACGAGGATCGAGGAGATGTCGGTGCGTTTGGGCATTATTTCTTCTTTTCTTCCGCGACTTGCTCGTTGCCGAGGAAGCCGACCTTGGAGAAGCCGATTTGTGTGCCAATCTGCTCCATCATGCACGCCACAGCTTCGTAACGTGCATCTTGTGGTGGCTGGATCACGACTTCGCCGCCGCTTAGAAGCTCTATTGCTGCCGGGGGAAGCTCACACCTTTGCGTGATCGCAAGAACCGTCGCGCGCCGTTCGGTTTGATTGGCGTGTTTCCAACTCTCGACAGGCCCGAGAGCAACATGCTGTGAAAGCGCTAGAAGCAGCATAGCATCTATCACCGCAACGCCCCCACAAACCGCTCGAACAGATACAAGCTATCCTGCGGCCCGGGGCTTGCCTCGGGGTGATACTGAACCGAAAACGCCGGGCGGTCGGTCAGTTCGAAGCCGGCATTCGATCCGTCGAACAGCGACACATGCGTCTCGCGCGCGGTTTCGGGCAGCGTGTCGGTGAGCACCGCGAAGCCGTGGTTCATGCTGGTGATCTCGACCACGCCGTCGGCCAGCCGCTTGACCGGATGGTTCGCGCCGCGATGGCCCTGGTGCATCTTGGTGGTCTTCGCCCCCACCGCCAAGCCGAGCAACTGGTGGCCGAGGCAAATGCCGAACACCGGCATCTTGTCGTCGAGCAGGCGGCGGATGACGGGGACGGTATAGTCGGCGGTCGCGGCGGGGTCGCCGGGGCCGTTCGACAGGAACACGCCGTCGGGCGCGAGCGCCATCACCTGGTCATAGGTCGCGGTGGCAGGCAGCACCGACACGCGCGCGCCGGCGGCGACGAGGTTGCGGAAGATGTTGCGTTTGGAGCCATAGTCGATCGCGACGACGTGGGGTTGGGCTTCTTCCCCCCTCCCGCTTGCGAGTTCGGGGTCGACAGCGCCCCGCGCTGTCGAGGATGTGCCGGGGGCACATCCGACCCCGGACTGGGTCGGGGGAGGGCTTGTCGGATCGAGCGCCGCGGTTGCGGACATGCCCTCCCCTAACCCCTCCCGCAGGCGGGAGGGGGATTGGGTATTGTCATACCCCGCCCCCAGCCTCCACAACCCGCCTTCCCAGCCATAATGCGTCTCGCACGACACGCTCTTGGCCAGGTCCATGCCCTCGAGCCCCGGCCACGCCCGCGCCATCCGCAGCAGCGAATCGAGGTCGAACACGCCATCGGCGGCGTAAGCGATCACACCATTGGGCGCGCCGCCGGTGCGGATGCGGCGGGTGAGCGCGCGGGTGTCGATGCCCGACAGGCCGATGCGGTTATGCGCCTTCATCCAGTCGTCGAGCCGCTGAACGCTGCGGAAGTTCGAGGGCTCGGTCACGTCGGCGCGCACGATCATGCCCAACGCATGCGGATCGTCGGCCTCGACATCGTCGGCATTGGTGCCGGTATTGCCGATATGCGGGAAGGTGAAGGTGATGATCTGCCCGGCATAGGAAGGATCGGTCATCACCTCCTGGTATCCGGTCATCGCGGTGTTGAAGCAGACTTCGCCGACCGCGGCACCCTCGGCGCCGAAGCCGCGACCCCACAGCATCTCCCCGCTGGCGAGCACTAAAACCCCCGTGGCTCCTTCAGGCGCGGACATGGGTTTAGGCTCGGCCATGGACGGGGGCACTCCGGTGTGTTGGTTCCAGCGATGTCGCTAAGCGGTCGGGCTAGACCCCCGGTCCCGCCCCGTCAACCGGTGACGAACAACCGCGCATCCGCTAGGCTCTCCGGCTTGCCCGCACGAGAGGCCCATACATGATTCGCGACGACATCAAGACCGCCCTCATCACCGCGATGAAGGGCGGCGACAAGGCTAGCACCGGCACGATCCGCCTGATCCAGAGCGCGATCAAGAACCGCGACATCGAAGCGCGCACCGGCGCATCGCCCGACGACGACGACGTGCTGGTGGTCGAAGTGCTGCAGAAGATGGTGAAGCAGCGCCGCGAATCGATCGAGATGTTCGAAAAGGGCGACCGCCAGGAACTCGCCGACGCCGAAGCCGCCGAAGTCGTGGTGATCGAACGCTTCCTGCCGCGCCAGATGGACGCGGCCGAGACCGCGGCTGCGGTCGAGGCCATCAAGGCGGAGCTTGGCGCTACCGGCATGAAGGACATGGGCCGGGTGATGGCCGAGCTGAAGGCGCGGCATGCGATGACGCTCGACATGAGCAAGGCAAGCGGCGCGGTGAAGGCGGCGTTGGGGTAAAGTGCTGCCGCTCGCCGGAGCATCTTTGACATAACTCCCCTCCCGCTGGCGGGAGGGGTCGGGGGAGGGCATGTTGGACAAGGCATATGACCGCCCCACCGCGCGCTCCCGCGAATTGCGCACCAACGCCACCGAGGCAGAACGCTTGCTCTGGCAGCAGTTGAGCGCTCGCAAAGTCGCGGGCGTGCGCTTCAATCGGCAGTTTCCGATCGGGCCGTGCATCTGTGACTTCGTGTCGCGCTCGGCAAAGCTGATCATCGAGGTCGATGGCGGTCAGCATGAAGCACAGTCGGCGAAAGACGCCCGGCGGACAGCATATCTCGAGGCGCAAGGCTATCGTGTCCTACGGTTCTGGAACAACGATGTGATTGAACGGATCGAAGGCGTAGTGGGCGAAATTGTACGCGTGCTCGGTGACACGCCCTCCCCTAGCCCCTCCCGCGAGCGGGAGGGGAACCAGCTTCCCCCCTCCCGCTTGCGGGAGGGGTCGGGGGAGGGAATGTCCAATAACCCGGGGCATGAGGGTTGACCCTAACCCCAGCCTTCCTCGACGAACTCCGCGCCCGCACCACGCTGTCGAGCCTCGTCGCGTGCACCGTAAAGCTCCAGCGCGCGGGCCGCGAGTTCCGCGCGTGCTGTCCGTTCCACAACGAAAAATCCCCGAGCTTCTACGTCAACGACGACAAGGGCTTCTACCATTGCTTCGGCTGCGGCGCGCATGGCGATGCGATCCGGTGGATGACCGATCATCAGGGCCTGCCCTTCATGGACGCGGTCAAGGAGCTCGCGGGCGTCGCCGGGCTCGACGTGCCCGCCGCCGACAAGCGCTCGGCCGAGCGTGCCGAGCGCGCCAAGGGGCTGCACGAGGTGATGGCCGACGCCGCCGCCTGGTTCACCGAACAATTGCACGGCCAGGGCGGCGGCGAGGCGCGGGGGCTGCTCGAACGGCGCGGGATCAACGCCGCGACCGCCGCGACCTTCGGGCTGGGGTTCGCGCCCGACAGCCGCGGCAAGCTGCGCGCCGCGCTCAAGGACTATGGCGATCCGCTGCTGATCGAGGCCGGGCTGCTGATCCAGGTAGAGGACAAGGAGCCCTATGACCGGTTTCGCGGACGACTGATGATCCCGATCCGCGATCCGCGCGGGCGGGTGATCGCGTTCGGCGGACGGATCATCGGTGATGGCGAGCCCAAATATCTCAACTCCCCCGAAACCCCGCTCTTCGACAAGGGGCGCAATCTCTACAATCTCGACCTCGCCCAGCCCGCCGCGCGGAAAGCCAACCGGGTGATCGCGGTCGAGGGCTATATGGACGTCATCGCGCTGGCGCAGGCGGGGTTCGGCGAGGCGGTTGCACCCTTGGGCACCGCGATGACCGAATCACAGCTCGAACGGCTCTGGCGGATGACCGACGTGCCCTTGCTGTGCTTCGACGGCGACTCGGCGGGGCAGAAGGCGGCGATCCGCGCCGCGACACGCGCGATGCCGATGCTCGCGCCGGGGCGAAGCCTCGCCTTCGTCACGCTCCCGCAGGGCCAGGACCCCGACGATCTGGTGCGCGCCGCCGGCCCCGCCGCGTTCGAGGCGCTGGTCGCCAAGGCGCAGCCCTTGGTAGATCGGCTCTGGAGCCACGAAGTCGCCGCCGAGCCGCTCACCACCCCCGAACAACGCGCCGGGCTCAAGCGGCGCCTGTCCGATCTCGCGAGCAGCATCGCCGATCCCGGCGTGCGCGACGAATATCACGCCGATTTCCGCAACCGCTTCGACGATATGTTCGCGCGAAAGCCAGCGCCGCGCCGCGTCTTCCAGCCGCAGCGCTCCGGCGGCCGCTTCGACAAGGGGCGCGGCGGCTGGAAGCTGCCCGATCCGCCCGCGACCGAAGGCACGCGCGACGTCAGCACCGGCGGGATCGACCCGGTGCTGGCGCGCGCGGTGCTCGCCGGGCTGATCCGCCATCCGGCGCAAATCGCGCGGCATATCGAGATATTGGGCAGCCTGAAGCTCGCCAACGCCACCCTTGCGCGCCTGTTCGAAGCGGTGATCGATGTTGCACTGGAAGATCAGGCGCTTGATAGCGGCCATGTCCTCACCATATTGGCGAGGTCGGGTTTCGATCAGGTGGCAAGCGACTTGTTGCGCGCCGATAGCCTGCCGTTCACGTTCACCCAGGGTCACGCCGACGAGGCGCAGGCTATGGCCGACCTGAACGAGGCGATCGCGGTGATGGTGGCACGCCCCCGGGTCGATGCCGCATTGATGGAAGCGACACTGGCGGTACAGACTGGCTTCACCGACGAAGCCTATACGCGGCAGATAGCATTGGTGCATGAGCGCGCCCGGCTGGAGGCGCGGCTTGCAAATCTGATGCTGCCGGACGAAGACGACGAAACGCTTGGGTGATTGAGGGCAGTTAATGGCGAAAGCGAACATGGCGGAAGTTGCCGAAGGTCCTGAATCGGGCGACGCACCGCTGATCGACCTGAACGAAGGACCGATCAAGAAACTGGTCGCGCGCGCCAAGAAGCGTGGCTACATCACGGTCGACCAGCTCAACGAGATGCTGCCACAGGACCAGATGTCGAGCGAGCAGATCGAGGACGTGATGTCGTCGCTCAACGACATGGGCATCAACGTGGTCGAGAACGAAGAAGGCGGCGAAGACGCCGAGGCCGAAGAGGATACCCCCGACGAAGTCGAGGCGACCGATGGCCAGGACGATGCCGCGCCTGCGTTCGAAATGGTCAAGAAGAAGGAGACGGTCGATCGCACCGACGATCCCGTCCGCATGTACCTGCGCGAAATGGGCGCGGTCGAATTGCTCAGCCGCGAGGGCGAGATTGCGATCGCCAAGCGGATCGAGGCCGGCCGCGACACGATGATCTTCGGGCTGTGCGAATCGCCGATCACCTTCAACGCGATCATCGGCTGGTCGACCGCGCTCAACGAAGGCACGATGCAGCTGCGCGAGATCCTCGATCTCGATGCGATGCTCTCGAAGGACCCCGCCCCCGAATCGCTGTCTGAGGACGGCGAGGACGATGGCGAGATTTCGGCGAAGAATGCCGGCCCGACCTTCAAGGAAGAAGCCGAGCCCGAGGAAGCCTCGGTCGACGAGGACGATGAATCGAGCGAACGCCGCACCCCGCGTGCGTCGGACGACGAGGAAGAGGACAACACCCTCAGCCTCGCGCAGATGGAAGAGACGCTCAAGCCGCAGGCGCTCGAGAAATTCGCCTCGATCACCGCGCTCTACAAGAAATTCTCGAAGGTCCAGCAGAACCGGCTCGACGCGATGTCGGCGGGCGCCGACTTCTCGGCGGCCGACGAGCGAAAATATCACAAGCTGCGCGAAGAGCTCACCGCCGAGGTCGAGAGCGTCCAGTTCCACAACGCCAAGATCGAATATCTGGTCGACCAGCTTTACAGCTTCAACCGCCGGCTGACCGCGCTCGGCGGCCAGATGCTGCGGCTGGCCGAGCGCCACAAGGTCAACCGCAAGTCGTTCCTCGACAGCTATGTCGATCACGAGCTCGACGAGAACTGGCTCGCCTCGGTCGCGAAGATCGACAAGAAGTGGAAGGCGTTCGCCGAAACCGAGGTCGATTCGGTCGATCGCATCCGCAACGAAATTGCCGAGATTTCGCAGGCGACGGGCATGGCGCTCGGCGAGTTCCGCCGCATCGTCAACATGGTGCAGAAGGCCGAGCGCGAAGCGCGTATCGCCAAGAAGGAAATGGTCGAGGCGAACCTACGGCTGGTGATCTCAATCGCCAAGAAATACACCAATCGCGGGCTGCAGTTCCTGGATTTGATCCAGGAGGGCAATATCGGCCTGATGAAGGCGGTCGATAAGTTCGAATATCGCCGTGGCTACAAGTTCAGCACCTATGCGACATGGTGGATCCGCCAGGCGATCACCCGCTCGATCGCCGATCAGGCCCGCACGATCCGCATCCCGGTGCATATGATCGAGACGATCAACAAGCTGGTGCGGACCAGCCGCCAGTTCCTCCACGAGCAGGGCCGCGAGCCCACGCCCGAGGAAATGGCCGAGCGCTTGAGCATGCCGCTCGAAAAGGTCCGCAAGGTGATGAAGATCGCCAAGGAGCCGATCAGCCTCGAAACCCCGATCGGCGACGAGGAGGATAGCCACCTCGGCGATTTCATCGAGGACAAGAACGCGATCATCCCAGTCGATGCCGCGATCCAGGCCAACCTTAAGGAAACCGTCACGCGGGTGCTGGCAAGCCTCACCCCGCGCGAGGAGCGCGTGCTGCGGATGCGTTTCGGCATCGGCATGAACACCGATCACACGTTGGAAGAGGTCGGCCAGCAATTCTCGGTGACGCGCGAGCGTATTCGCCAGATCGAGGCCAAGGCACTGCGCAAGCTGAAGCACCCCAGCCGCAGCCGCAAGATGCGGTCGTTCCTCGACCAATAGCAGTTGCCGCCCGGAACGCGATCGCGCGTTCCGGGGGCGCTGATTACGCAAGATAGCTCCGAAACGGAGCGACTGGGTTGCCGATCGGCGCCCCCGCATGGCTTTCTTGGGCCATGGCCGACGAACCGCTTCAGCTCGATCCCAGCGCCTGCGTCTCCGCATCGAAGCTGGTTCGCAATTTCGGGATGTGGCAGGAACGCGCAATCGCGCGACCGGTGTTCGTCATGCGCCGCGGCCAGCCCAGCCTGGTGCTCACGTCGTTCGATCTGATGCGCCGGTTGTGCAGCAGCTACGCCGATACCAATACCGCCGCCGCCGATCACCGTGCGCTGCTGCTCGACGCGATGCGCGAGGCGGTGATCGCGGTCGATCTGGCAGGGGATATCATCGACACCAATCGCGCCGCACGGCTGGGCTTTGCGATCGGCGAGGCGGCGGCGCGCGGGCGGCCGTTGGCCCGGTTGCTGCCGCCCGCAGTCGCGCAATTCCTGCTCGATCAGGGCGCCCGCACGCGCCGCAAGGCCGCGCCTGAGCAAGTCGATGTTGCGATCGCCGAGCGGCATTTCTCGGTGGTGATCGCCCCGCACCCCGGCGGCCTGTTGCTGATCTTCGAAGACGTCACGCTCGATGTCGCCGCCGACTCGCTGAGCGCGACGATCGATGCGCTCGACGAAGCGATCGCGATGGCTGGCGGGGTCGCGGCGTTGCGGCTGAACCTGCGGGGCTATGTCGATCCCCCCGCCCCGCCGCTGGCGATGCTGACCGGGCTAGCCGAAACCGGATCGGCATCGATGCGCTTCGTCACTTTGCTCGATATCGCGTCGCGCACTGCGGCGAGCGACGCGATCGAAGCAACGCTTCGCGAGGGCAAAGGCCATCGGCTCGCCGCGCGGATGATCCGCCGCGACCGGCCGCCGGTCCCCGTGCGGATCGGGCTGGCGCCACTGCGCAGCCGCCTGGCGATCGAAGCGATTACCGCGCTGTTGGTGGTAGGCGGTGCCGAAGACGCGGTAGGTGGGTGCGGCCTCTAAACCTGGTATTTACGATATTGCCCTATTGCATGCGGCTAGGTCCGCGTGGGCGTCTGTGACGTGGCCGCCAGCGCATCGCAATTGGGACCACGGGGGGAATCATGCCTTTAGAGACCGCGCGTATGATCGGCACCAGTGGCGCTTCCGGCGCGCTGTTTGCTGTTGTCGCAAGCGACGGCACTGCGGGGCATCGCTATCCCGGCACGCTGCGCCAGCCGGCAGCGCCGACGCGCGACGTCACCGACATGCTGCATGTCGTTGCGATGCTGCATGGGCGTCATCCCGGGATCATCGGCTATGCCGCCCAGCATACCGACGAGCCCGGCGCGAATGCGTGGCTCGCCGAAGCCTCGACGGGTTTTGCAGAGGAGCGTCGCACGCTGGCGATTCTCGTCGCGGCATCGGGACCGCTTCCCAGCACCCCCGGCCAGGCCGAGAGCGAGGCCGCGGTGATCGCGCAGCACCATGCGTTCGACATGCTATCGCAGTCGGATCGGCGCGGCTGCGCGCTCGGCACTGCGGCGGCGTTGGTGCTCGATTGGCACGCGGTGCGGATTCTCCTCGATCGCGCGGCGACGCGGATGGGGATCGACATCGCAACCGCCGCACTGCCTTCGCCGGTCGACAGCGCCGTGATGATCGACGGCTTTGCTACTACCTCGGCGGTCGAGCGCGCCCTGCTGTTCGGCGCGCAGCAATTCGCAGCGCAGCAGCGGGGGCTGTGGAGCCTGCTCGAGGCTCGATCGATCGCGCGCAACCACAGCTGATCGGCGCCGCGGGTTGCGCCGCCTGCACGCTTGCTCCTAAGTCCCCGGATATTCGAGATCGGACGGGGACGGCGATGCGCTTCGAAGGCACCAGCGACTATGTGGCGACCGACGACCTGAAGGTGGCGGTCAATGCCGCCGTCACGCTGCGCCGCCCGTTGCTCGTCAAGGGCGAACCCGGCACCGGCAAGACCGTGCTGGCCTATGAAATCGCTCGCGCGGTCGGCGCGCCGCTGATCGAATGGAACGTAAAATCGACCACCAAGGCGCAGCAGGGACTCTACGAATATGATGCGGTAGCGCGGCTTCGCGACGGCCAGCTCGGCGATCCGCGCGTCAACGACATCGGCAATTACATCCGCCGCGGCAAATTATGGGAAGCCTTCACCGCCCCCAAGCTGCCGGTGCTGCTGATCGACGAGATCGACAAGGCCGATATCGAATTCCCCAACGACCTGTTGCAGGAACTCGATCGGATGGAATTCCATGTCTACGAGACGGGCGAGACGGTGAAGGCCGCCGAGCGCCCGATCGTCGTCATCACCTCGAACAACGAGAAGGACCTGCCCGACGCGTTCCTGCGCCGCTGCTTCTTCCACTATATCAAATTCCCCGACCGCGCGACGATGCAGGCGATCATCGACGTCCATTTCCCCGATATCCAGCGACTGCTGGTCAACCGCGCGATGGATATCTTCTACGACCTGCGCGAGGTCCCCGGCCTCAAGAAAAAGCCCTCAACCAGCGAATTGCTCGATTGGCTCAAGCTGCTGCTGCACGAAGACATGCCGCTCGAAGTGCTCCAGTCGCGCGACCCGACCAAGGCGATCCCGCCGCTCCACGGCGCGCTGCTCAAGAACGAGCAGGACGTGATGCTGTTCGAACGCCTCGCCTTCATGGCGCGCCGGCAAAGCTGAAGCGTTCAGCCGCCATTTGGTTACCTTGGCTTAACTATTCCTGCCAATAGAATGGCTACCGGTCGCGTGTGATGTAGCGCCGGGTAAAGGGAGTAGGCGATGCGTAGGTTCGCTGTGATCTCGATGATGCTGGCGGTCGCGCTTAGCGCCCCGGCAGCGCAGGCACGATCGATCATCCAGGACTATGTCGGCGAATGCGTTCCCTTCGCGCGCGCGGTGTCGGGCATCCAGATCTGGGGCAACGCGCATACCTGGTGGGAGCAGGCCGCGGGCAAATACGACCGCGGCGATCGCCCGCGGATCGGCGCGGTGCTCGTCTTTGCCAGCACCGACCAGCTCAAATTCGGCCATGTCGCGGTGGTCAGCCGGATCATCGAGGATCGCACCGTGATGGTCACCCACGCCAATTGGTCGCGCATCGGCGGCAAGCGCGGCCGCGCCGAACAGGACGTGACCTTGTTCGACGTATCGCCGCGCGGCGACTGGAGCCGGGTGAAGGTGTGGTATCGCGACAGCGACGGCCTGGGCGGCAGCAGCTACCCCGTCTACGGCTTCATCTACGGCAAGGGCGGCAAGGCACCCCCGGCGCGACCCGCCCCCGAACTCACCAGCGCCCGCCCCGACTATGTCGGATCGCTGATCGACGCGTACGCGCGTTAACTTACGCCTCCTTAACCATGAAGCCGATACGTCAGGGACATGGCGAACCGGAACACAGCGTCGCAACGCGTCGAATATGCTGCGCTTTTAGTCATCGTGGTGATCGCGATTGCGGGTCGCATGGCATATGCCACGGGAGGTCTTTGGCTCGACGAAGCATGGTCGGCGATCCACGTCTATCGCACCGGATCGATCTTGGGTGTCTTCACGTCGATCAATCACGATAATAATCATCACCTGACCTCGGTTTGGCTACAACTCCACGGCCCGCAGGCATCGCCGCTGGCCCAGCGGGCACTATCGATTGTTTCGGGCGCAGCGAGCGTAGCCGTGGCGGCAGCGATTGGCCGTCGGACCAGCAACGTCGCGGGCTTGGTGGCGGCAACCTTGTTCGCCGTATCGCCGGTATTTGTCACCTATGGCGCCGAAGCGCGGGGCTATGCCTCGATGACGCTCATGGTATTGGTGGCGATCCTGCTGGTCGACCGATGGGCGGCGGGGGAGGCACCGGCGCCGCGCGGGCCGCTGGCGATCGTATTCGCGATCGGCATGCTTTCACAGCTGACGATGTTGTTTGCCTTTTTCGCGATCGGCGGCTGGATCCTCTTCGTGCAACTCGAACGCGCGCGCGGCTGGGCGAGCGTTCGCCGAACGCTCGAAATGACCTCCCCCGCCTTGATCGTAATTCTTGCGATCCTGTCGCTGGTGTTCGTAGCACCCATGATTGACGGCAAGGGCATGAGCGTGGGCGCGTATGTGCCCTTCACCTGGGCGGCCTATCGCGAGGCGATGATCGGGCTCACCGCACACTTGGTCGGTGCACCGCTCCTGCATTCGTGGCCGATCGCAGTCATCCTCGCTTCGCTGGCGGTAGCCGTCGGTATCGCGCTGCCGCGGCGCAGCTTCTATGTGCTTGCCATATTGTGCTTTCCACTCGCGATCGCAGTGCTGCAACCCGCCAATCCGAGTAACGGCCGATATTATATGCTGGTGGCCATCGCCACGCTCGTGATGTGGTCGGACCTGGCGGCTTGGGCCTGGCAGCGCGGGACCGGCTTTCGGTACGGGTGCGCAGCACTCTTCCTGGCGATGGTTGGAGCAAGCATCTCGGTCGACCTTGCGCTGATCCGCGACGCCCGCGGCGATCCCGATGGCGCGATCCGCTGGATCGCAGCAGGCTCGCCGCAGGGAAGCTCGGTCATGCTCGAACGAAAAATGGGTAGCGCTGTCTACGAGGTAGCGAGTCGCCGCTCCGGCTATCCGCTGCATATCTACATCAACGGTTGTGCACCCGCCGCCTATTTGATCGTTCATCGATTTCGCGCCGAGCCGTTCGGCGACCATTCGTCCTATTGCGGCCATGCCTGGCGCAGGATTGCGGAAGATCGTTCGGAAGGCCTGTCCGAAGAAGGCTGGCGGCTGTACCGCCGCATCGACTGACCGCTTGCCCCGCACCTAATCGCGCGCCACACCCTGCCCCATGTTCCACGGATTCATCGACGCGCTGCGCGCCGCCGGCATTCCCGCGAGCCTCAAGGAGCATCTGGTCCTGCTCGAAGCGCTCGATCGCGAGGTGATCGATCGCACCCCCGACGCCTTTTACTACCTCGCGCGCGCCACCTTCGTGAAGGACGAAGGGCTGCTCGACCGTTTCGACCAGGTCTTCGCGCAGGTCTTCCGCGGCGTCGTTGCCCCCGAAGCCGACGGCACTACCGTCCCCGACGAATGGCTCCGCGCGATCGCCGAGAAATATCTCAGCGCCGAAGAAATGGCGAAAATCGAATCGCTCGGCAGCTGGGACGAGATCATGGAGACACTCAAGCAGCGGCTCGCCGAGCAGCAGGAGCGCCACCAGGGCGGCAGCAAATGGATCGGTACCGGCGGCACCAGCCCCTATGGCAATGCCGGCTACAACCCCGAGGGTGTCCGCATCGGCGGCGGATCGCGACACAAGCGCGCGCTCAAGGTCTGGGACCAGCGCGAATTCCGCAATCTCGACAGCACCAAGGAACTCGGAACCCGCAACATCAAGGTCGCGATGCGTCGCCTGCGCCGATTCGCGCGCACCGGTGCCGCTGACGAACTCGACCTCGACGCAACGATCGAGGGCACCGCGAAGCAGGGCTGGCTCGACGTCCGGATGCGCCCCGAGCGGCACAATGCGGTCAAATTGCTGCTGTTCCTCGACGTCGGCGGATCGATGGACCCCTTCGTCACGCTATGCGAAGAGCTGTTCTCCGCCGCGACCGGCGAGTTCAAGCATCTCGAATTCTTCTACTTCCACAATTGCCCGTACGAGGGCGTGTGGAAGGACAATCGCCGACGGTTCACCGAACGCACGCCGATGTGGGACGTGCTCCACAAATATGGCCATGACTATAAGCTGGTGCTCGTCGGCGACGCATCGATGAGCGCTTACGAGATCACCCATCCCGGCGGCTCGGTCGAGCATTTCAACGAGGAAGCGGGCGCGGTGTGGATGCAGCGGCTGACCAACACCTACCCCTCCGCGGCCTGGCTCAACCCGTTGCCCAGGGATCAATGGGGCTACACCCATTCGATCCGCATCGTCCGCGAACTGCTGAACGAGCGGATGTACCCGCTCACGTTGACCGGCCTCGACGAAGCGATGCGCGAACTGGGGCGGAAGGCCTAGAGCCGCCGAAACACCTAAAGCCGTTCCACCGCGCGCTTCAATTTGCGCAGCATGGCTATGTCACCCACCGGCACCGCCGCCGCCTCGCTCGCCAGCGCCATCAGGCGCACCGCGCCGAAGCTGGCCGCAAGGCCCTTCAGCCGCCACGCCGCCGCGGTCCACGCCTCGCCCGTTTCGGCGACCATCAGCGCGTGGAGCGCGCGCTGCGTGCTGTCTAAAAACGCCTCGCGCAGTTCGGCGATCAGCGCGGGCTCGTCGCCCACCGCCGCCGCCAGCGTCGCATCGATTGCACCCGGATCATAAGCCATCGCAACACCTGCTAAACCGTTCCCGTTAACGCATGGTTTCGCTATCGCGTTTGCAGAAACATGGTACACGATGGGCATGAACGGGGGTTCAACCATCATCGGTCTGCGCGCTGAGCGCGACCCCGCGCCCGAGGAATCGGTGCTGCCGCTCGATCACGAATCGATCTACGTCGAAGAGGGAGCAGGCGAGCCCGCCGTGCGCGACACGCGCTTGCCGGCGATCGTCGCCGGCGTTGCGCTGTTCGGCTGGTGCGCGTTCGCGGCTTGGCTATTGTTCGATGGCGTAGCGGTGGCGCTGCCCCCCGTCGCGCTCGTCCAATTGATTGCCGCGCTGTGCGTACCCCCTGCGCTCATTGCCATTCTCTATCTCCTCTCCACCCGCAACGGTCGCGCCGAGGCCCGCCGCTTCGGCGCCACTGCACACGCGATGCGCGTGGAAGCGGCGACACTGGAGGTACGCATCGCCGCGCTTTCCGACCGGATCGAAGGCAACCGCTCCGCGCTCGGTGAGCAGGCGCATGCGATGATCGCCGCAGGCGAGGAAGTCAGCGAGCGGCTACAGCATATCAGCAATCTCGTCGTGCGCGATGTCGCGTCGGTTCACGCGGCTGCGCGGACGCTGGGCGAATCGTCGGATACCGCGGGCAAGAGGCTCGCGGTGCTGATCGCGACGATGCCGCGCGCCAATGGCGAGCTGCACTCGATGGCGGAGGTGCTCGACCGGCTCGGGCTGGCGGCGGGCGAACAGGTGTCGGCGCTCGACGCTCAGCTCGGCGCGCTCGCCGAACGCGGCCGCGTTGCCGACGAAGTCACCGGCAGCGCGGCGCAGCGGCTCGCGGCGCATATCGCGCGGATGGAAGCCACCAGCGAAAGCGCGGGCGCACGGCTCGAAGCCGTCACCGCCGACACTTCAGCAGCAGTCGATGCGGTGCTCGATCGCGCGGCACAGGCGATCGACGAGGCGCGCCGCGGGATCGCCGCGCAGGGCGAAGCGATGATGGCGATGCTCACCACCAACCAGGCGACGCTCGACCGGGTCGGGCGCGAGGGGATGGAGACGCTCGCCGCGCGCCTCGCCACCGTCGAAGAAGCGATCGGGCGGATAGCCACGGTCCTCGACCGTGAGCGCGATCACGCCGACCTGTTGTTCGATACGCTCGACACCAATGTCGCGGGCGCCACCGCGCAGCTCGACCTGCTCCATGAAACCGGCGTCCGGCGGGCGGGGTCGCTCGCGCAATCGGTGGCGGCGGTCACCGTCGGGCTCGATGCGATGCGTGATTCGATGCAGGCGGGCGATGCCGTCGCCGCCGCGACGATCGAGCGCGCCGAAGGCCTGCTGACCGCGCTCGACGCCGCGGTGCGCGAGATCGACGAGACCCTGCCCCAGGCGCTCGTGCGCCTCGACGCGCGCGTCGGCGAGAGCCGCGCGATCGTCGGCGCCGCCAAGCCCGAATTGCTCGCGCTCGTCAACGCCGCCGAGAGCACCCACGACGCGATCGACGCGATCAACACCACCGTCGGCGCGCAGCGTGACACGCTGGTGGCGCTGTCGGCCGCGTTGGTCGAAGCGCTGGGCACCGGCAGCGAGCGGATCGACGGCATCCAGCACGCGATCGAAAGTACGATCGCACAGACCCGCGACTTCGCCGACGATGCGGCCCCGCGGCTGGTCGAGGCGTTGGTGCGGATCCGCGAGACCGCCGGTGCCGCGACCGAGCATGCGCGCACGAGCCTGGCCAGCGTCATCCCCGAAGCCGCGACCCGGCTCGAAACCGCGTCGGTCCAGGCACTCGCGCGCGCGATCGACGATGCGGTCACGCGCCAGCTCGGCCTGCTCGGTCAAGCCGCCGACGAAGCGGTCCGCGCCGCCAACCGCGCCTCGGCGCAGGTAGGCGAACAGATGGCGAGCATCGTCGAAGCCACCGCACGGATCGACCACCGGATCGAGGAAGCGCGCAGCGAGCGCGAGACTGCCGATCGCGACAGCTTCGGCCGCCGCGTGTCGCTGCTGATCGAGGCGCTCAACTCGGCCTCGATCGACATCGCGCGCGCTTTGTCGTCGGACGTGTCGGACACCGCCTGGTCGGCGTATTTGAAGGGCGATCGCGGCGTCTTCACCCGCCGCGCGGTCAAGCTGATCGAGCCCGGCCAGCTGCGCGAGATCGCGAACCTCTACGATTCGGACGACGACTTCCGCGATCAGGTGAACCGCTACATCCACGACTTCGAGGCAATGCTGCGCCAGGTGCTGGCGCACCGCGACGGCTCACCGCTGGGGGTAACGTTGCTGTCGTCGGACGCGGGGAAGCTGTACGTGGCGCTGGCGCAGGCGATCGAGCGCCTGCGGGCGTAGTGCTCCCCTCCCCGGAAGGGAGGGGTCGGGGGTGGGTGGAGGCCTGAAGCTACGGAACCCAAGCGCCCGACACCAAAGTATCGCGAGCACTCCACCCACCCCCAGCCCCTCCCTTTTAGGGAGGGGAGCGGACGTCACCGCCCCCTGGCGTTCACAAAATCCAGCATCTCGGCGGTCACCCACCCATTCACGTAATTCGCGTAGAACGCGCCGAACAGCATCGCCGACACGATCGTCGTCAGCAGCGCGACCCGGCCTACATTGAAATGCGTCGGCGCGCTGTCGGCCTGGCCCGGTATCCGGTCGATCCCCGCTTCGTCGGTGGTCTGCACGCCGAAGGGCAGCACGAAGAACACCGACAGCGCCCAAAACAGGAAATAGATCGCCATCGCCGATTGCCAGGCCATCGCGTCAGCCCTCGATCAACATCACGTCGACGACGGGCTTCTTGCCGGTCCAGCGCGTCGCGACGCGGCGCGCGGCCAGGCGGATCGCCTCGGTCCGCTTCTCGGCGTTGCGCTCGTTGGTCGACAGCACCTTGATCACCGCACCCTGGACTTCGGCAAGGAACGGATCACGATCCTCCTCTACGGGCACGCCCTGTACACAGATCTTTGGCTGGCCGATGATCCGTCCGCCCTTGCCGATTGCGACCGCGACCGACATCTGGCCATAAGTCGCCAACCGGCGGCGTTCGTTGATCGTCGAACCATCGGCGGGCAGGATCACATCGCCGTCGAGCAACAGCCGCCCGACCGTCGCGAAGCCGATCCGCTTGGGTTCGCCCGGCGACAGCCGAAGCACGTCGCCATTCTTCTGCACCACCGAACGCTTGATCCCCTGCGCGGTCGCGAACTTGCCGTGTTCGGTCAGGTGGCGGCCTTCGCCGTGCACCGGCACCACCATCTGCGGGCGGATCCATTTGTACATCTTGGCGAGCTCGGGACGCCCCGGATGGCCCGACACATGAACATGCGCCTGTTTGTCGGTGATCAGCTCGATCCCGCGCTCGGCCAACGTGTTCATGATCTTGCCGATCGCGACTTCGTTGCCCGGAATCTGCTTCGACGAGAAGATCACCCGGTCGCCCGATTCGAGCTTCAGCTGGTGGCTGCCCGACGAAATGCGCGCCAGCGCGGCGCGATCCTCACCCTGCCCGCCGGTGCCGATGATCAGCAACTTGCCGCGCGGCAACCGCATTGCGGTGTCGAAATCGACCGTCTCGGGGAAATCCTTGAGATAGCCGGTTGCCTTGGCGACCTTCAGGATGCGGTCGAGCGAACGCCCGGCGACGCAGACCTGACGGCCGTTGGCGATCGCGCAGCTTGCGAGCGTCTGGAGCCGCGCCGCGTTTGAGGCGAAGCTGGTGACGAGCACGCGGCGCCCCTCGGCACGCGCGATCTCGGCGTGCAGCCCGGCGCGAACGTCTTCTTCCGAACCCGAGGCGGCTTCGTTGAGCACGTTGGTCGAATCGCACATCATCGCAAGGATGCCCTTGTCGCCGATCGCGGTCAGCTGTTCGGGGCTGGCCGGCGTGCCGACCTGCGGATTGGGATCCAGCTTGAAATCGCCGGTGTGGAACACGCGGCCATATTTCGTCTCGATCACCAACGCGCTCGGCTCGGGGATCGAATGCGCCATCGGGACGAAGCTGACGCCGAACGGCCCCACCTTCACGCTGCCGCCGATCTCAATGATCTTGAGCTTCACCTGCTTGGCGATGCCCTCTTCCTCGAGCTTGCCGCGGATCAACCCCGCAGTGAACGGCGTCGCATAGATCGGCACGCCAAGGTCGGCGGCGAAATAGGGCAAGGCGCCGATATGGTCCTCATGCCCGTGGGTGATGACGATACCCGCCAGATCGGCGACGCGATCCTCGATGAATTGCAGGTCGGGCAGGATGATGTCGATGCCCGGATAGGCGGGATCGGCGAAGGTCACGCCGCAATCGACCATCAACCATTTGCCGTCGGCGCCGTAGAGGCTGACGTTCATGCCGATTTCGCCCGAGCCGCCAAGTGCGACGTAGAGCAGTTCTTTTCCTGGAGTCACTTCGTTCCTGTTCTTGCTTCTAGTGGAATGGAGGCTCCCGCCGCCGCCCGATGCCTGAGCTTGTCAAAGCGCCGTTGCCGGCGGCGCTTTGACAAACGCACGAGGGGGAAGATGGCGGAAGCCGTTTCGGTGCTATACCGATCCTTGCGCTATATGGCGACGCGACCACAGAATCGCCAGCCCCTGAATGGTCAGGTCCGATTCGATCGTGTCGAAAGCGTCGGTTTGTTTCTCGAACAGCATCGCCAGGCCGCCGGTGGCGATCACCTTCACGGGGCGACCGATCTCGGCGCGCAGCCGCGCGACCAGCCCCTCGATCATCGCGATATAGCCCCAATAGATGCCGATATGCATCTGGTCGACGGTGGTCCGGCCGATGACGCTCGCATTATCGGGCGCCTCGATCGCGATCCGCGGTAGCTTCGCGGTCGCGCTCACCAGCGCATCGAGCGACAGATTGATGCCCGGTGCGATGATCCCGCCCTTATAGGCCCCGGTATAATCGGCGACGTCGAAGGTGGTCGCGGTGCCGAAATCGATGATGATCAGGTCGCCGGCATGACTCGCATGCGCCGCGATCACGTTGAGCGCGCGATCGGCGCCCACCGCATCGGGTTCGTCGACATCGAGCGCGATCCCCCAGGGCGCATCGCCCTTGCCCGCGATCACCGCCTCGGTCTTGAAATATTTCGAAGCCAGCACCTGCAGGTTATGCAGCGCACGCGGCACGACGGTGCCGACGATCACCCCGGTCACCTGGCTCCGCTCATAGCCTTCGAGCACCAGCAACTGGCTGAGCCATACCGCATATTCATCAGCCGTGCGGCGCGGATCGGTGGCGATCCGCCAGCGCGCGCGGATCACCCGATCGGCATCGACCAGCGCGAAGACGATATTGGTATTGCCGGCATCGATCGCGAGCAGCATCGGCCTCACCCCTTCCCGCAGTCAGACAAGAAACACATCCCCCGCATGCATGACATGCAGCCGCCCATCGGCCAACCGCAGCATCAGCGCGCCGTCACCCGTCAGTCCCTCGAACAAGCCATCGACCGGCTCGCCGCCGGGCAAGCCGACGCGAAGCGCGGTGCCCACCGGGTGCGCGCGCGCCGCCCAGCGATCGCGCACAGGCGCCAACCCCTCGCCGCGCCAGCGCCGCAGCCAGCGCGCAAAGCTCTCGGCGAGCGTTTCGATGAAATCGGTGGGCGCCACCGCCACGCCTTGCGCCGCAAGGCTGGTCGTCGGCCGCTCGGGCAGATCGGGATGGTGCGCGAGGTTCACGCCGATCCCGGCCACGACCGCATCCTCGGCACGCTCGAGCAGGATCCCCGCAAGCTTGGCGCGCCCGATGAGCAGATCGTTGGGCCATTTCAGCGCGACACCGCGGTCGGCACCTAGATAGCTCGTCACGACTTCTTCAAGCGCCACCCCCGCGACCAGCGACAGAGTAGCGGCAGGCGGATCGGTCGGACGAAGCCGCACCAGCGTACTCGCGTATAAATTGCCCGTCGGCGACTCCCAAGCTCGCCCCTGGCGTCCCCGCCCGGCGGTCTGGCGATCGGCGCGTAGCCAGCTTCCCTCGAGCGCACCCGCGAGGGCCGCCGCCAACAGATCGGCGTTGGTCGAGCCGGTTTCGGCGACGCTGCGGATATCGTTCAGAACAGGGCTCGTGCCGCCAGGACGCTCCAGCCCCCCAGCAACGGGATCGCGAAATAGCCGAGCGGCGAGATGAACGCCGCGGTCACCGCGATGATGCCGTTCTCGACCACGCTGCCGCTGCGCGGGAACGCAGGCGCCGGCGCATCGAAATACATCGTCTTGATGACGCGCAGATAATAATAGGCGCCGATTACCGATGCGGCGATGCCGATCACCGCCAGCGGGAACAGCCCCGCCGAAACCGCTGCGTCGAACACCGCGAACTTGGCGTAGAAGCCGAAAAGCGGCGGGATGCCCGCAAGGCTGAACATGAACATCGCCAACGCCAGCGCGAGCCCAGGCCGCGTCTGTGACATACCCGACAGGCTGCTCAGCGTCTCGACCGGCACGCCGTCATCGTCGCGCATCTGCAGCACGATCACGAAGCTGCCGAGCGTCATCGCGACATAGATGGTCATATAGACCAGCACGCTCGCCACGCCCTGTTCGGTGCCTGCGGCCAGCCCGATCAACGCGAAGCCCACATTGTTGATCGACGAATAGGCGAGCAGCCGCTTGATGTTGGTCTGGCCGATCGCCGCGACCGCACCGAAGATGATCGACGCGAGCGAGGCGAAGATCACGATCTGGCGCCATTCGAGCAAGGCCGGTCCCATCGCCTCGGTCGCGACGCGCACCGCGAGTGCAACCGCGGCGACCTTCTGTGCGGTGGCGAAGCTGATCGTCACCGGGGTCGGCGCCCCCTCGTACACATCGGGGGTCCACATATGGAACGGCACCGCGGCGATCTTGAACGCGAGGCCGGCGAACACGAACACCAGCCCGAACAACAGTCCGGTCGACGTACCCGCGGCATAGGCCGCCGCAATGTCGGCATAGATCGTTGTGCCGCTGAAGCCGTACACCAGGCTGATGCCATAGAGTAGGATGCCGCTCGCGAGCGCGCCGAGGATGAAATATTTGAGGCCCGCCTCGGCCGAACGCTGGTCGCGCCGCATGAAGCTGGCGAGCACATAGGCGGCAAGGCTCTGGAGCTCGAGCCCGACATACAGGCTCAGCAGGTCGCCCGCCGAAACCATCATCCCCATGCCGACCGCGCTCAGCAGGATCAGCACCGGATATTCGGGGCGCAGGTCGTCGCCCGAGGTCTGCTGGAAGAAGCGCGGCGCGATCACGATCGCCGCTGCCGATGCGATATAGATCAGCACCTTGGCAAAGGTGCCGAACGCATCGGCGCGGTACAAGCCGTCGAACGCCTCGCCGCCGCTCGATGGCGGGCCGAGCAGCGAAATGCCGGCGCCAAGCAGCACCGCGACCGACGCCCAGCTCACCGCGCGGGTCGATGCCTGCCCGCCCCATGCGGCGACGAGCATCAGCACGAGCGCGCCGATCGTCAGCACCAGTTCGGGAAGGATCAGCAGCAATTGGCTAGCGTAGGACATCAATGCTCTCCGCCTTCGGCACCGGCCGAATGCGCATAGGCGCCCGCCTCGGCCTCTCGCTCGGCAATTGCCGCGCGGGCTTCGGGGGTACCGGGGGTCGGACGCGAATCGCTCGGCGGCGCAGCGCGGTCGAGGCGCGCCAGCAACGTCGTCACATCGGCGCGCATCGGCGCGAGGAACGGCTCGGGATAGACGCCCATCCACAGCACCACCGCTGCGATCGGCGCTAGCAACGCGATCTCGCGCCCCGACAAATCGGGCATTGCGCGGACATCGTCCTTGGTCAGCTCGCCCCACACCACGCGGCGGTACAGATACAGCATATACGCCGCACCCAGGATGATGCCGGTGGTGCAGAGCAAAGCGATCGTCGTCGACACCTGATAGGTACCCGCCAGGCTGAGAAACTCGCCGACGAAGCCCGAGGTACCGGGCAGGCCGATCGACGCCATGGTGAACAGCAGGAAGAAGATCGCATAGCGCGGCATGTTGTTCGCCAGCCCGCCATAGCGACCGATCTCACGGGTGTGCAGTCGGTCGTAGATCACGCCGACGCACAGGAACAGCGCCGCCGACACCAGGCCATGCGACAGCATGACGATCATCGCGCCCTCGATCCCCTGCTGGTTGAACGCGAAAAGCCCGATCGTGACGATCGCCATATGCGCAACCGAGGAATAGGCGATCAGCTTCTTCATGTCGGACTGCACCAGCGCCACCAGCGAGGTGTAGATCACGGCAACCGCCGACAGCCCGAAGACCAGCCAAGTCAGCTGCCCCGATGCTTCGGGGAACATCGGCAGGCTGAAGCGCAGGAAGCCATAGCCGCCAAGCTTCAGCAGCACGCCCGCCAGGATCACCGACCCTGCGGTGGGCGCCTGGACGTGCGCGTCGGGCAGCCAGGTATGCACCGGCCACATCGGCATCTTCACCGCGAACGACGCGAAAAAGGCAAGCCACAACCAGGTCTGCACGCCTGCCGGGAAGTCATATTCCATCAGCGCCGGGATGTACGACGTGCCGGCATTGACGCTCATATAGAGCATCGCGATGAACATCAGCACCGAGCCGAGCAGCGTGTATAGGAAGAATTTGTAGCTCGCGTAGATCCGGTTCGCACCGCCCCAGATGCCGATGATCAGATACATCGGGATCAGGCCACCTTCGAAGAAGATGTAGAACAGGAACAGGTCCTGCGCCGCGAAGGTGCCGATCATCAGCACTTCGACCAGCAGGAACGCCGCCATATATTCGGGCACGCGGTTCGTGACCGCGGTCCAGCTGGCGCCGATGCAGATCGGCATCAGGAACACGCTCAGCATGATCAGCATCAGCGCGAAGCCGTCGATCCCCAGCGCCCAAGCGAAGCGACCGAACAGCGGGGCATATTCGACGAACTGCCACTGCGCCGCCGCACCGCCGATGTCGAAGTTAGCCCAGAGCACGCAGCCCAGGACGAAGTCGATGAGCGTCGCGATCAACGCGGTCAGCCGCGCGGTCTTGGCATCGACGAACAGGCACGCGATCGCCGCGAGCACGGGGACGGCGAGCATTACCGAAAGAATGGGGAAGCCTTCCATCAGCCTTGCCCCGCAATGGCCCAGGTGACCGCGGCGGTAAGCCCGATCAGCATGACGAATGCATAGGAATAGACATATCCCGATTGAATGCGGCCCGCGAGCCGGCTGGAAAGCGACACCACCGCCGCCGACCCGTTGGGGCCGAACCGATCGATCGTGCCTTCGTCACCCGCCTTCCAGAAAAAGCGGCCGATGGCGAAGGCCGGGCGTACGAACAACAGGTCGTACAGCTCGTCGAAATACCATTTGTTGAGCAGGAAGCCGTAGAGCACGCGGAAGGTCTCGGCGAACTTCGCCGGGAATTCGGGCGAGCGGATATACGCCAGCCACGCGACCACCAGACCGACGACCATCACGATCGTCGCCGCCAGTTTCACGAACAACGGCACTTCGTGCATCTCGTGCGCCAGAGTCGAATCGAAGAAGATCGATCCCTTCCAGAAGGTCGCACCCGCCTCCGGCTCGAGGAAATAATGGTGGAAGCCAAAGCCAGCCGCCACCGCGCCGACCGTCAGCACCAGCAACGGGACCAGCATCGCGATGCCGCTTTCGTGCGGGTGATAGCCGCCGGTGCCGGTCTTCACCTCGTGCGCGCCCGGCGCATGCGCGTCGGGGGCATGGCCGGCATCCTCGTGCGCAGGCTCTTCGTGATGGCCATGCGAGTCATGCAGCGCGTGCTGGATATGCTCCGACGCGGCCCAGCGCGGCTTGCCCCAGAAGGTGAGGAACATCAGGCGCCACGAATAGAAGCTGGTGAGCAGTGCCGCCAGCGTCCCGACCCAAAACGCGCCCTGCCCTTCGGCACCCGAAGCCCATGCCGCTTCGAGGATCGCGTCCTTCGAATGGAAGCCGGCAAAGCCGCCGATGCCGTAGATGCCGACGCCGGTGATCGCGAGCGTTCCCGCGAGCATCGTCCAGAAGGTCACCGGGATCGATTTCCGCAGGCCGCCATAGAAGCGCATGTCCTGCTCATGGTGCATCGCATGGATGACCGAACCAGCGCCCAGGAACAGCAGCGCCTTGAAGAAGGCGTGGGTGAACAGGTGGAACATCGCCGCGCCATAGGCACCGACGCCCGCGGCGAAGAACATATAGCCCAGCTGCGAGCAGGTCGAATAGGCGATCACGCGCTTGATGTCGGTCTGCACCGTGCCGATCGTCGCGGCGAAGATGCAGGTCGCGGCCCCGACGCCGGTCACCACCGCCAGCGCCAGCGGCGAGGTTTCGAACATCGGCGACAGGCGGCAGACCATGAAGACGCCCGCGGTGACCATCGTCGCGGCATGGATCAGCGCCGACACCGGGGTCGGCCCCTCCATCGCGTCGGGCAACCAGGTGTGGAGGCCGAGCTGCGCCGACTTGCCCATCGCGCCGATGAACAGCAGCAGGCACAGGATCGTCATCGTATCGAGGCGATAGCCAAGGAAGCCGATCGTCGACCCCGCCATCTCGGGCGCTGCAGCGAGGATCTCGGGGATCGAGATCGTGCCGAACACCAGATAGGTGCCGAAGATACCCAGCATGAAGCCCAGATCGCCGACGCGATTGACCACGAACGCCTTGATCGCGGCGGCCTGCGCCGATGGCTTCTTGTACCAGAAGCCGATCAGCAGATAGCTTGCGAGGCCAACGCCTTCCCAACCGAAGAACATCTGGACCAGGTTGTCGGCGGTCACGAGCATCAGCATCGCGAAGGTGAACAGGCTCAGATACGCGAAGAAGCGCGGCTGATCGGGATCCTCTTCCATATAGCCCCAGCTATACAGATGGACGAGCGCCGAGACGGTGGTGATGACCACCAACATGATCGCGGTGAGCGTATCGACGCGCAGCGACCAGTCGATGCTCATCTCGCCCGACTGCATCCACAGCAACACCGGGGTAACGGTCGCCTCGGCGCTGCCGGCGACGAACGACAGGAAGATCGGCCAAGACAGCGCACACGAAATGAACAGCGCGCCGGTGGTGACGAGCTTGGCGGGCACGCTGCCGATCGCGCGATTGCCAAGGCCCGCGACGATCGCGGCGAGCAACGGCAGGAAGACGATGATCGAGATCATGCTCACGCCGGCATCTCACACATTACCGTCACCCCAGCGAAGGCTGGGGTCTCGTGCGGCAAACGCGCACTCAAGACGGAAGAGACCCCAGCTTTCGCTGGGGTGACGTTCAATAGCGACACCCGGCTCACCCCTTCATCCGATTGGCATCGTCGACCGCGATCGAACCGCGCCCACGGAAATAGATCACCAGAATCGCCAGCCCGATCGCCGCCTCGCCCGCAGCGACGGTCAGCACGAACATCGCGAACACCTGCCCCACCAGATCGCCCAGATACGCCGAGAAGGCGACCAGGTTCAGGTTCACCGCGAGCAGGATCAGCTCGATCGCCATCAGGATGATGATCAGGTTCTTGCGATTGAGGAAAATCCCCATCACGCCCAGCGCGAACAGGATCGCCCCGACGACGAGATAATGGTTGAGGCCGATCACAATTCCACCCCCGTGCCGACCGGCTGGTTGACCTTGCGCACCGCATCCTTGGCGCGGCGGTTGACCTGCGCCGAGATGTTCTGCGCGCGCACGCCGCCGCGTTCGCGATGCGTCAGCACGATCGCGCCGATCATCGCCACCAGCAGCACCAGCCCTGCCCCTTCGAACACGAACAGATAGCGCGTGTAGAGCAGCCGGCCGATCGCCTCGATATTGGGCACCGCGGCATCGATCGGCGCGATCCGCGTCGACAGCTCGATCCCGCCGACGCTCCACGCACCAACGCCGATCATGATCTCGGCCGCCAGCGCCACCGCCAGCGCGATGCCGATCGGCAGATAGCGCACGAACCCGGCGCGGAGCTCGGCGAAGTCGATGTCGAGCATCATTACGACGAACAGGAACAGCACGGCGACCGCGCCGACATATACCACCACCAGCAGCATCGCGATGAACTCGGCGCCGACCAGCACCATCAGCCCCGCGGCGTTGAAAAACGCCAGGATCAGCCACAGCACCGAATGCACCGGGTTGCGCGCGGTGATCACCAGCGCCGCCGACAGCACGACGATGCTCGCGAAGAGATAAAAGGCGATTGCCTGGATCAACGAAGCGACTCCATCAGCGCCGCCGTCGCTCCTGCGAAAGCAGGAGCATCGCAGAAACGAAGCGTGCCGTTGCGGCACGAGATCCCAGCTTGCGCTGGGATGACGACAATAGCGTGAATCATGCTGACCCCTTTGGCCGGTCGCTTAACGGTACGGCGCGTCGGCGGCAAGGTTTGCGGCGATCGCGCGTTCCCAGCGGTCGCCGTTCGCGAGCAGCTTGTCCTTGTGATAGATCAGCTCTTCGCGCGTCTCGGTCGAGAATTCGAAATTCGGCCCCTCGACGATCGCATCGACCGGGCATGCCTCGGCGCACAGGCCGCAATAGATGCACTTGGTCATGTCGATATCGTAGCGCGTCGTGCGGCGGCTGCCGTCGTCGCGCGGCTCGGCCTCGATCGTGATTGCCAGCGCCGGGCAGACCGCCTCGCACAGCTTGCACGCGATGCAGCGTTCCTCGCCATTGGGATAGCGACGCAGTGCGTGTTCACCCCGAAAGCGCGGGCTGATCGGGTTCTTCTCGTACGGGTAGTTGATCGTCGCCTTGGGCTTGAAGAAATAGCGCAGCGTCAGCGCGTGCGCCTTCAGAAATTCCCACAGCGTGAACGATCGGACGACCTGGGCGAAACTCATGCCGAAACTCCAACGCGCGTCAGCATCAGGAAGCCCGACACGAGGAAAACGAAAAACAGGCTGAGCGGCAGGAAAACCTTCCAACCCAGCCGCATCAGCTGGTCGTAGCGATAGCGCGGCACCGTCGCCTTGATCCACGAGAAGACGAAGAAGAAGAACAAGATCTTGGCGAACAGCCAGATGATCCCCGGCACCAGGTACAGCGGCGCCCAGTCGAACGGCGGCAGATAGCCACCCCAGAACAGGATCGCGTTCAGCGTGCACATCAGAATGACGTTGGCGTATTCACCCAGCCAGAACAGCGCGAACGCCATCGACGAATATTCAGTCTGGAACCCCGCGACCAGCTCGCTCTCGGCCTCGGTAAGGTCGAACGGCGCGCGCGCGGTCTCGGCCAGCGACGAGATCAGGAACACCACCGCCATCGGGAAGAGTAGCGGGTTGAAGCCGAAACCGTTGATGAAGCCCAAGATCGTGCCGCGCTGCGCCTCGACGATGCCCGACAGGTTGAACGTCCCCGCCCACAGCACCACCGATATCAGCACGAAACCGATCGCGACTTCGTAGCTCACCATCTGCGCGGCCGCCCGAAGCGCCGAGTAGAACGGATATTTCGAGTTCGACGCCCAGCCCGAGATGATGACGCCATACACCCCAAGCGACGACGCCGCGAGGATGTAGAGCAGCCCGACATTGATGTCAGCCAGCACCACGCCGGCCTGGAACGGTACCACCGCCCATACGATCAACGCGACGGTAAAGGTGATGATCGGCGCGAGCAGGAACAGCGCCTTGTTCGCGCTGGTCGGGATGATCGTTTCCTGCAGGAATACCTTCAACCCGTCGGCGAACGACTGGAGCAGCCCGAAGGGCCCCACGACGTTCGGCCCCTTGCGCAGCGCCATCGCCGCCCAGATCTTGCGATCGGCATAGATGATCATCGCCACCGCCAGCATCAGCGGCAATGCGATCACCAGGATGCCGACGATCGTCGCGGTAAACCACGCGCCCTCATAGCCAAGGCCGAGCGACTGGAAGAAACTGGTCATCGGAGGCACTCAATCTCTTTTGCTGAAATAAGATTTCGCTGACCGGTAACGTCGCCGCGCATTCGCAACGAGAAATTATGCTCGCGGACCAAATGCAATGCCATCTCAACGGAGCTTACAAAAATAGCATTCTTCTTGTGATGGCTTTCTGGTCGTCGCGACGGATCCCCAAGCTCATACATCCCGTTTGCGTCGGGATCAGGGAAGTAGTGCTCTAACCGTCCATCATCTAGACGCCGAACCCGGTGAGGCGTCAGAACAGTCATTCCGCCGCCTCAGCGAAATCCCGACCGTGCACCAGTTCGGCCGAGCAGCGCTGCATCGTCGGGCTGGCGCGGCAGATCGCGTTGGTCAGGTAGAAATCGGCGATCGGGTAGGTCACGCTTCCTCGCGCCGACGCAGCGAGCGCGGGCGGGTTCCAGTCGTACCGGACCAACCCCTCTTGCGCCAACGCAGGCACGTCGCTCGCCATCGCGGCGCGCAACGCTTCGAAGCTGTCGAAGGGCAACCGCCGCCCCAGCACGTCGGACAGCGCGCGGAAGATCGACCAATCCTCGCGCGCGTCGCCCGGCGGGAAGACCGCACGGTCGCCGCGCTGGACCCGCCCTTCGAGGTTCACATAGGTACCCGGCTTCTCGGCATAGCTCGCGCCCGGCAGGATCACGTCGGCATGCGCCGCGCCCCGGTCGCCATGATGGCCGACATACACCTTGAAGCTGTTAGCGAAGCCCCCGAAATCGACCTCGTCGGCCCCCAGGAAGAACACCAGCTTGGGCGCCGCGGCGACGATATCGGCAATCCCGCCCGGCTGCGCATAGCCGAGCATCAGCCCACCCATCCGCGCCGCGGCATTATGGACGACGTTGAAGCCGTTCCAACCTTCGCGTACCAGATTGAGCGAACCAGCAAGGGCCAGTGCGCCGCCATGCCCTGCCTTCAGCGCTCCCGGTCCGACGATTACGGCGGGACGCACGGCATCGCTAAACGCCTGCGTCACCGCCTCGGGCAGATCGCCGAGCAGCGACAGATCGTCACCAAGCCACGTCGCGCGATAGGTCAGGTCGACCTGCGGACCGATCGCGAACACCTTGGCGCCGCGCTTGATCGCCTTGCGGATCCGCGTGTTCACCAGCGGCGCTTCGTGGCGCAGGTCGCTGCCCACCAGCAGGATCGCGTCGGCATCCTCGATGCCCGCAATCGTCGTGTTGAACGCGACCGCACCCAGCGAGGTCACGTCATACGCCATGCCCGTCTGCCGCCCTTCGAGTAGCGACGAACCAAAGCCCTCTACCAGCTTCTTGGCGGCAAACATCGTCTCGCAATCGACCAGGTCGCCCGCGATCGCCGCGACGCTCGGTCCAGCATCCGCCGCAACGTGCGCGATCGCGGCGAAGGCTTCGTCCCACGATACCGCAACCAGCTTGCCGTCGCGCCGGACATAAGGCTTGTCGAGCCGGCGGCGCACCAGACCGTCCACCGCGTGGCGGGTCTTGTCGTGCGCCCACTCTTCGTTGACGTCCTCGTTGATCCGCGGCAGCGCGCGCAGCACCTGGCGCCCGCGGCTGTCGAGCCGGATGTTGGTGCCGACCGCGTCCATCACGTCGATCGCCAGCGTCTTCTTGAGCTCCCAGGGCCGCGCCTCGAACTGATAGGGCTTCGACGTCAGCGCGCCCACCGGGCACAGATCGACGACATTGCCGCTCAATTCGCTGGTCACCGCCTTTTCGAGATAACTGGTGATCTGCATATTCTCGCCGCGATACAGCGCACCGATCTCCTCGACCCCCGCGACTTCCTCGGCGAAACGGATGCAGCGCGTACACTGGATGCACCGGGTCATCACCGTCTTGATGATCGGACCCATATATTTTTCGGTCACCGCGCGCTTATGCTCGGTGTAGCGCGAATGGCCGCGCCCATAGGCCATTGTCTGGTCCTGCAGGTCGCATTCGCCGCCCTGGTCGCAGATCGGGCAGTCGAGCGGATGATTGATCAGCAGGAATTCCATCACGCCCTCGCGCGCGGCCTTCACCATCGCGCTGTCGGTGCGGATTTCCTGGTTGTCGGACGCGGGCAGCGCGCAGCTCGCCTGCGGCTTGGGCGGCCCGGGCTTCACCTCGACCAGGCACATCCGGCAATTGCCCGCGATGCTCAGCCGCTCGTGATAGCAAAAGCGCGGGATTTCCTTGCCCGCGGCCTCGCAGGCCTGCAGCACCGTCGCGCCCTGCGGCACCTCGACTTCGATTCCATCGACTTTAAGCTTTGGCATTTCAGTTCTTTTCCGCGGCGGGGTTTTCGGCTTGCTGCACCGCCATTGCATAATAGGCCGGCGCGATATTCAGGCGCAGCATCGCCCGCTTGATCGATACCGTGGCGCCGCTGTCTGTACACTGGCCAATCGCCGGCACCAGCGCTGCGATCGCCTTGTCCTCGGCAGCCGATCCAGCCTCGGTCGCGATTACCGCAAGCGACTTTGCGGGGTTTGTGCGGACCAAGCAGCGCACCGTTTTGGTATCGCTCGTGGGCAGATTCTGGAAGGCAGCATCCTGATAAAGCGATGCGATTGGCTCGGGCTCGATCGGCGCTGGCGGGTTGGCACGTAGATATGCCTCGGCATTTACCGCCGCCAACCAGAGATAGCGACCGGTACCCGGCAGGACGAAGCCTTCGACCTGCCGGGTTAGCTCAAGGCAACGCTGGTATATCGGCCGAAACGCGTTCCAGTCTCGCGTCGCAAGCTGACCGGTAAGAACTGCATCTAGATAACGCTTAACCTTCCCCGCGTCGGTTTGCACCGCGCAGGATGCCGCCCCTTGATACAGACGCATCTTCTCCGCGTCGGGCAAGCTGCGCAGGTCCATCTCGGAGGATTCCGACATGCCCGAAACGACCATGCCCGAGCTGCGCCCGGGGATAAGCGAACCAGTCCCTACCCCGCGGCGCTGCTCTGCGTGTGCGGCGCCACCGCATACGGCGACCCCAACTACCAGTGCGACAGCCGCCGAAGCAGGCGAGCGAAAGGCGAACCAGGCTGCCACTATTCTGCGGCTTCCTGATATGACGCCGCCTCGCCGCCCTGCCGCTCGACGATGCGCCGCTCCATTTCGGGGCGGAAATGCTTGATCAGCCCCTGGATCGGCCATGCAGCCGCGTCGCCCAGTGCACAAATGGTGTGGCCCTCGACCTGCTTGGTCACTTGGTACAGCGTGTCGATCTCGGAAATGTCGGCATCGCCGGTGCGCATCCGCTCCATCACGCGCCACATCCAGCCGGTGCCTTCACGGCACGGGGTGCACTGGCCGCAGCTCTCATGCTTGTAGAAATACGACAGCCGGCTGATCGCGCGGACGATGTCGGTCGACTTGTCCATGACGATCACCGCCGCGGTGCCGAGACCCGAGCCGAGCTCCTTCAGCCCGTCGAAATCCATCGGCGCGTCCATGATCTGCGCCGCCGGCACCAGCGGTACCGAAGACCCACCGGGGATCACCGCCAGCAGATTATCCCAGCCACCGCGAATGCCGCCGCAATGCTTTTCGATCAGCTCGCGGAACGGAATACCCATTTCTTCCTCGACCACGCAGGGCTTTTCGACATGCCCGCTGATCTGGAAGAGCTTGGTGCCCTTGTTGTTCTCGCGCCCGAAGCCAAAGAACCATTCGGGACCGCGACGCAGGATCGTCGGCACTACCGCGATCGATTCGACATTGTTGACCGTCGTCGGGCAGCCATAGAGGCCCGCACCCGCGGGGAACGGCGGCTTGAGCCGCGGCTGCCCCTTCTTGCCCTCTAGGCTTTCGAGCATCGCGGTTTCTTCGCCGCAGATATACGCGCCGGCGCCGCGATGCGCGAAGACGTCGAAATCATACCCCGACCCGCACGCATTCTTGCCCAGGAAGCCGCGGTCATACGCCTCGGCGATCGCCGCGAACAGCGTCTCGGCCTCGCGGATATATTCGCCGCGGATGTAGATATACGCCGCGCGCGCGCGCATCGCGAAACCCGCGATCAGCGCGCCTTCGATCAGCTTGTGCGGATCGTGGCGGATGATTTCACGATCCTTGCAGCTGCCAGGCTCGGATTCATCGGCGTTGATGACCAGGAAGTTGGGCCGCTCGGGCTTGGGTTCCTTGGGCATGAAGCCCCATTTGACGCCGGTCGGGAAGCCGGCGCCACCGCGGCCTCGCAGACCCGACGTCTTGACGCGATCGATGATCGCATCCTGGCCGATTTCCATCAGCGCCTTGGTATTATCCCAGTCGCCGCGCGCCTCGGCAGCGGCGATGTTCCACGGCTGAAAACCATAGACGTTAGTGAAGATGCGATCCTTGTCGTGGAGCATCCTATCGACCCTTCCCGATCGCCTTTTCGGCGAAGAAATATACCGCCACCGCGATGATGCCGGCGATCAGCACGCCGACCAGCTTGATGACGCCGACCAGCAGCTGGATTGCCAGCCACAGCAGCACGATGCCGACGACGATCGCCAGCAGGATCGAAGCGATCCCCTTCACGCGCCGACGCCCCATTCGCCGCGATAGTCGTGATTGGCATCGACCATCGCGTGCAGATTCGTGGTACCGCCCTCGGCCTCGCTGGTGTGCCGGCCATTTTGTGGGCCAGGCTTGGGCGTGTCGCCATTGGCGAGCGCCTCGAGGATCGCGACGGTGCGATCGTAATCGAGGTCCTCGAAATTATCGTCGTTGATCTGGACCATCGGCGCATTGGCGCAATTGCCCATGCATTCGACCTCGGTGAGCGTGAACAGCCCGTCCGGAGTCGTCTTGCCCTTGGTCAGCCCGCGATTCTTGCACGCCGCAAGCACATCGTCCGACCCGCGCAGCATGCACGGCGTCGTGCCGCACACCTGGACATGATAGCGGCCGACCGGCGCCAGATTATACATCGTATAGAAGGTCGCGACCTCGAACACGCGCATATACGGCATGTCGAGATAGGCGGCGACATATTCGATCACCGGCACCGGCAGCCAGCCTTGGGTGTGCGTTTCCTCGCCCACCTGGCGCTGTGCGAGGTCGAGCAGCGGCAGCGTCGCCGATTGCTGCCGCCCAGCGGGATAGCGCGCGACGATCTCGCGGGCTTTCACAGCGCTCGCATCACTCCACGCGAACGCGCCCCAGCGCGCACGGGTTTCGGCTTCGTTGGGGATATGGGGTGCGTCAGCCATTCTGCTTCTTCTCACGTGATGCGACAGCGATGACCGCGACAGGCCCCTGCAACAAGGGCAACAGATTCGCGGCGCTCACCGGTCGCACTCCCCGAACACGATATCCATCGCCCCCAGGATCGCGGTCGTATCGGCGAGCATGTGGCCGCGCGACATGAAATCCATCGCCTGCAAATGGCTGAACGCGGTCGGCCGTATCTTGCAGCGATACGGCTTGTTCGACCCGTCGCTCACCAGATAGACGCCGAACTCGCCCTTGGGGCTCTCGGTCGCGACATACACCTCGCCTGCGGGCACGTGGAAGCCCTCGGTATACAGCTTGAAGTGGTGGATCAGCGCTTCCATCGAGCGCTTCATCTCGCCGCGCTTGGGCGGCACCACCTTGCGGTCGAGCGACGCGATCGGTCCCTCGGGCATTTGCGCCAGGCATTGCTTCATGATCCGCGCCGACTGGTACACTTCTTCAACGCGCACCATGAAGCGGTCGTAGCAATCGCCCTTGGTACCGACAGGCACGTCGAATTCCATCCGGTCGTACACGTCATAGGGCTGCGACTTGCGCAGATCCCAGGGAATACCCGCGGCGCGGATCATCGGCCCCGAAAAGCCCCATTTGATCGCGTCTTCGCGGCTCACCGTGCCGATATCGACGTTGCGCTGCTTGAAGATGCGGTTCTCGGCGACCAGGCTGATCGCGTCGCCGAACAGCCGCGGCAGCCGGGTATCGAGCCAGTCGGCGATGTCGGTCAGCAGCTTGAGCGGCACGTCCTGGTGCACGCCGCCGACGCGGAAGTAATTGGCGTGCATCCGCGCGCCCGACGCGCGCTCGTAAAAGCCCATGCAGTCTTCGCGCAGCTCGAACATCCACAGGTTCGGCGTCATCGCGCCGACATCCATCACGTGCGAACCAAGGTTCAGCATGTGGTTCTTGATGCGAGTCAGCTCGGCGAAGAACACGCGCAGATATTGCGCGCGCAGCGGCACCTCGAGGTCGAGCAGCTTCTCGACCGCCAGCACATAGGTGTGCTCCATGCACATCGGCGAGCAGTAATCGAGCCGATCGAAATAGGGCAGCGCCTGGGTATAGGTCTTGTATTCGATCAGCTTTTCGGTGCCGCGATGGAGCAGCCCGACATGCGGATCGATCCGCTCGATGATCTCGCCATCGAGCTCCATCACCAGCCGCAACACGCCGTGCGCAGCCGGATGCTGCGGGCCGAAATTGATCGTGTAGTTCTGGATTTCGACATCGCCGACCGTCGGATCGGCGGCATCGGTGCGATGGGCGATTTCGTCGAGATACTCGGCCATTACTGCTTTCCTTCCCCGCCATCGGGCGAGGGCACGTCGGGATCGACCGGCTTGTCCTTGGCCAAATTCCCCGAATCGGCCCGTCCGGCACCGGTATCGGCGCGGCTCTCGGTCACCTTCTTCTCGGTCGCCTGTGGCTGGACGTCCTTGGCGGGCGACGCCGGCACCTTCGCTGCGTCGTCGGCGGTTACCGGCGAAGGCGCACCCTTGGCCTGCGCCTGCGGCGCGACCGCGGCCTTCTCGTCCCCGGGCAGCACATATTGCGCGCCTTCCCACGGGCTCATGAAGTCGAAGGTGCGGAAGTCCTGCGCCAGCTTCACGGGCTCATACACCACGCGCTTGGCTTCTTCCGAATAGCGCATCTCGACAAAGCCCGAGAGCGGGAAGTCCTTGCGGAACGGATGACCGCGAAAGCCATAGTCGGTCAGGATCCGGCGCAGGTCGGGATTACCGTCGAACAGCACGCCGTACATGTCGTACACCTCGCGCTCGAGCCAGCCCGCGACCGGCCAGATCGAGACGATCGACGGCACCGGCTTTTCCTCGTCGGTGACCACGCGAACGCGCAGCCGATGGTTCCGCGTCAGGCTGAGCAGGTGATAGCAGACGTCGAACCGCTCGGGCCGCGACGGATAGTCGACACCCGCAATCTCCATCAGCTGCTGATATTCGAGGCCGGGCGTATCGCGCAGCGCGATCATCGCATCGTACAGCTGCAGGCGATCGACGGTGATCGTCACCTCGCCGACCTTGTCCTGCGCTTCGACGATCATCGCCCCCAGCGCCAACTGCGCCAGGTCGATGGTATCGCCATTCTCGGCGTAACGGGGAGCGGGCGCCTTCATGCTCAACGCTCGATCGTGCCGATGCGGCGGATCTTCCGCTGCAACTGCATCACGCCATACAGCAGCGCCTCGGCGGTCGGCGGGCACCCGGGGACGTAAATGTCCACCGGCACGATCCGGTCGCAGCCGCGAACGACGCTGTAGCTGTAATGATAATAGCCGCCGCCATTGGCGCAGCTGCCCATCGAAATCACGTATTTCGGCTCGGACATCTGGTCGTACACGCGGCGAAGCGCAGGGGCCATCTTGTTGCACAAGGTGCCCGCGACGATCATCACGTCCGACTGGCGCGGCGACGCACGCGGTGCGGCGCCGAAGCGCTCCATGTCATAGCGCGGCATGTTGACGTGGATCATCTCGACCGCGCAGCATGCCAGGCCGAAGGTCATCCACCACAGGCTGCCGGTACGCGCCCAGGTGAACAGATCCTCGGTCGAGGTGACCAGGAAACCCTTGTCGTTCAGCTCGCCATTCAGGTCGCCGAAAAACTGCTGGTCGGGCGGCGTGACCACGCTCGCACCGCCGGTCAGGCCGACGGCGCCCCGCTGGGCGGGATGCGCGGGGTTGAATTCTACTCCCAATCGAGAGCTCCCTTTTTCCAGGCGTAAATCAGGCCAAGCGCGAGTTCGGCGATGAAGATCATCATCGACGTCCAGGCCACCCAGCCCAGATCGAACACCGTCACTGCCCAAGGATATAGGAACGCCGCCTCGAGATCGAAGATGATGAAGAGGATGGCGACCAGATAAAAGCGCACGTCGAACTGGCTGCGCGAATCCTCGAACGCGGGAAAGCCGCACTCATATTCGGTCAGCTTCTCGGGCGTCGGCTTGTGCGAACCGGTGAAGCGCGAGGCCACCATCGGCAGGAACACGAACGCCGACGACAGGATCAGGGCGACGCCCAGAAACAGCAGGATCGGCAGATATTGCGACAGGTCGACCAAAACATCTTCTCGCAGTTGCGGTAGGAAGTTACCGGGCTTCTAGGCGGATGGACCTAGAGGGGCAAGGCCGCGCCAGTGTGAGAATCACTCGCAGGATACCCGCTTTGTGACCCCCTGAGCGACCGCGGCGCGACGCGTCAGGCGTTGCGCAGCGCGCCCGCCAACAGCTTGTGCAGCTTCGAATGCATGCCGTCATTGGCGGCAAGCAACTGCTTGCGCTCCATCGGCGAATCGCCACCGCGGAAATCGGTGACGAAGCCGCCGGCCTCCTTGATCAGCAGCATCCCCGCAGCACAATCCCAAGGCTCGAGCCCACTTTCCCAGAAGCCGTCATAACGGCCCGCAGCGACCCAGGCGAGGTCGAGCGAGGCGGCGCCCAGCCGGCGAATGCCTGCAACTTCGGGGGCGATCGCACCGAAGATCCGGCTCCACTCGGCGAAATTGCCATGCCCCATGAACGGGATGCCGGTGGCGATGAGCGCCTCGGACATATCGCGCCGCGCCGATACGCGAAGCCGCGCATCCTGCAACCACGCCCCGCGGCCCTTTTCGGCCCAGAAACTCTCGTCGGTCAGCGGCTGATAGACCAGCGCATGCGTGATCTCGGGGCGCCCCTGTGGCCCGCGCGGATCTTCGACCGCGATCGAGATCGCGAAATGCGGCATGCCGTGGAGGAAGTTGGTGGTGCCGTCGAGCGGATCTACGATCCAGCGCGGCTTGTCGGGGTCACCCTTGATGTCGCCGCCTTCCTCGAGCAGGAACCCCCAATCGGGGCGTGCCTTCAGGAGTTCGTCGTACAAGGTGCGCTCGGCGCGCTGGTCGGCCATCGACACGAAATCGGCGGGCCCCTTTTTCGAGACCTGCAGATGCTGGACTTCGTTGAAGTCGCGACGAAGCCGCGGCGCCGCCTTGCGCGCGGCGCGTTCCATGACGCTGAGAAGGCCGGATAGGGCTGCCATAATTTTCTTCTTCCCCCCTCCCGCTTGCGAGTGCCGCCGCGCGGTCGGGTAAATTATGCCCCCGACATAATTTAGGGATTGCTGGGGGCAATCCCTACCCGACCGTGCGGGGGCACTGGGTCGGGGGAGGGCTTGTTGTCAAATGAAGATGGCGTCGCCCGTTGACACGCCCTCCCCTAGCCCCTCCCGCAAGCGGGAGGGGAACCGATCAATCAGCGCGCTTCACATAGGTACGCTCGTACACGTCGACGACGATCTTGGTCCCCGCGCCGATATGCGGCGGCACCATCACGCGAACGCCGTTTTCGAGGATCGCGGGCTTGTACGACGACGACGCCGTCTGGCCCTTCACCACCGCATCGGCTTCGACGATCAGCGCCTCGATCGTGTCGGGCAGCTGGACGCTGATCGGGCGCTCGTCATAGCATTCCATGACCACGTCCATCCCGTCCTGCAGGAAGTCGGCCGCGTCGCCCAGCACGCCCTTGTCGAGCGTGATCTGCTCGTAATTGTCCTTGTCCATGAACGTCAGCGTGTCGCCCTCGGCGAAGAGATACTGGAAATCCTTGGTATCGAGCCGGACGCGCTCGACCGACTCTGCCGATCGGAAGCGGACATTGTTCTTGCGGCCGTCGATCAGGTTCTTCAGCTCGACCTGCATATAGGCGCCGCCCTTGCCGGGCTGGGTGTGCTGAATTTTCACCGCGCGCCAGATGCCGGTTTCATATTCGATGATGTTGCCGGGACGAATGTCCACGCCGCTGATCTTCATGGGTCCTGCCTGGATTAGAAAGAGCTGAGCGCGCGGCTTTAGCGAGCGGCGGCTGTCCCGGCAAGCAGCGGCGTCGGATCGACCGCGCGCCCCTGATGCCAGTCGTCACCCGGCTGCATCAGGTGCATGCCGAAGTGCAGGTGATAGTTGCCCGGGCCGGCGTTGCCGGTATCGCCGACATAGCCCAGCACATCGCCCGCGCGCACCGCGAACCCCTCGCGGATGCCGGGCGCATAGCCCGCCAGATGCGCATAATAATAGGACCAGCGACTATCGAGCGAGCGGACGTACAGGGTCGTCCCGCCGCCACCGCCGCTCTCGAACAATTTCTCGATCACGCCATCGGCCGCCGCCAGCACGGGGGTACCGCGCGGCGCCATGATGTCATGCCCGCGATGCGCACGTGTCCCATCGCCGCGCGGGTCGCCCCAGCTCGATGCGATCGCGGCGCGCGGCACCCCGGCGACCGGCACCGTCAGCAATGGCCCGTTCCAGCTGATCCGCGTGCCGGTATCGGCAAGCGGATCGACGGGCACGGTGGGAACCGCGGGTTGCTCGCGGCGAAGCGACACCAACGGCTCGCGCACGCTGCCGTTCGAGCCGAACGACAGCATCGATCCGAACAGCGCGATGCCGCCCACGATCAGCAGCAGGATCCCCCAACCCAGCCGAGTCATCGCCTCAGCCGATCACCGCTGGAACACCGCTTTGGTGCCGGGCTTCACCATCATCGAGACGCGCGCCGCATCCCAGTTGGTCAGGCGGATGCAGCCATTGCTCTCGGTACGGCCGATCTTGGCGGGCTCGGGCGTGCCGTGGATGCCATAATGCTCCTTCGACAGGTCGATCCACACGATCCCGACGGGGTTGTTGGGCCCCGGCGGCACGATCGCCTTCTCGGCATCGGGCGCGGTGCCCGCGATCAGCTTGGGATCGAACGACCAGTCGGGATTGCGCGCGACGCCCTTGATCGTCCACGTCCCGATCGGCAACGGGAACTGGCTCGATCCCATGGTGGCGCTGACCTGCCCCACCAGCCGGTCACGCGCGTCATACACCTTCAGCACGCCTTCGGATTCATCGACCACCACCCGCTCGCCTACCGGCTGGCGCGCGTCGACGTTGAGATAGGCGAGCGTCCGCCGCCAATCGGCATCGTCGACATCATAGTCGCGCGAGGTCGGCAGCGCGTTGGGGAAAACCACTTGCTGCCCTACCTTCAGCGGCGTCTCGCGGCTGTTGAGCGCGACGAGCGTCTCGGGCGTCGTGTGGAACATCTCGGCCAGCTTTTCGAGCGGCGAGCGATACGGAATGCCCGGCAGCTTGGCCTGGTCACCATAATCCTCGGGCAGGTTCGCCATGAACGGACCCGCGAGCATCCCCGGCGTCAGCGCGATCGTCTTGGTAGGGCGCCAGTTACGGTAGCGGCCCAGCACCTTGAGGGTCGCGGTATCCGCCTTGCCCGTCACCGGCAGCCCACGGCTGGTCTGGAACCCGCGCAGCGCCGCCACCAGCGACTGACCGCCCTTCCCGTCGAGCACGCCGGGCCCGAAGCCCAGTTTGTCGAGGATCACCTGGACGTGCAGGACCGTAGGATCGACCCCGGTGGCGCTCGCCGCCGTGGGTGCCGCTTGGGCGGTTGCCGACTCGGGGGTAGCCAGCGTTGCAGTCAGCGCGATAGCGCTCGCCAGTCCGCTCAAGCCCAATATGGTCCGATTACGCATCCACTCTACCCCTGTTACGCTTATACTGTGACAGGATAAACGACGGGTAAGCCCGATGTTTCCTCAAGCGTTACGAATTTCGCTTCAAGCCAGCAGCTGCCCGAAGCGCCGCATCGCGACTTCCTCGTCATGCCCCCAAACCGCGCCCGATACCGCGAGGAAATCGGCGCCCGCCTCGATCAACGGCGGCGCGTTGACCGGGGTGATCCCGCCGATCGCCACGCACGGCATTTCGAACACCGTCGCCCACCACGACAGGATCACCGGGTGCGGATGATGCCGCACTTCCTTGGTGGTCGTCGGATAGAAGGCGCCGAACGCGACATAGTCGGCCCCCGCCTCACCGGCTTCCATCGCCAGATGCCGGCTGTCGTGGCAGGTCACGCCGATCTGCGCTGCCGGCCCCAGCACCGCGCGCGCCTCGCGCGGGTCGCCATCGTCCTGCCCCAGATGGACGCCATCGGCGCCCAGCCGCTTGGCCAGGCTGATGCTGTCGTTGACCAGGAACGCGACGTCATGCTCGGCGCAGATCCGCTGGAGCGGTTCGGCCAGCATCGCCGCCTTGTGCTGGTCGACGTCCTTCACCCGGAACTGGAACGCCGCCGCCGGCCCGGCGCCCAGCGCCCGCCGCAGCCGATCGGGAAACTCGCCCCCCACGTCGAGCGGCGAGATCAGGTAAAGCTGGCATTTGGGGCGCCGGTCGTCGCGCTGGAACTGCACCGCGAACGAAGGGTCGAGCGGGCCTAGCGGGTCTTCGATATCATCCATCGACGCCCCCTAGCCGCTCGCGGCGGTCGCGGGAAGGAGGATGCACCTCACGCGCCCGCGCCACTGGCCCCGTTTCAGGCCGCGACCTTCTGCGTCGACGCCGCGTGGATCTCGTCGATCGCACCGCCCAGCGCCGCGTCGAACTCCGCATCGCTCATGCCGTGGCGCAGATCGGCCAGCAACGCGCGGCTGAAGCTCGCGATCATCCCGCGATTCTTCGCCAGCTCGGTGCACGCCTGCGGCCGCTCGAACCCGCCCGACAGCGCCACCACGCGAAGCACGCGCGGATGCTCGACCAGCGCGTCGAACGCGCACGGCTTGGCGGGGATCGACAGCTTCAGCATCACCTTGTCGTCGCCCGGCATCGTATCGAGCGCCTTGATCAGCGAATCGCGCAGCAGCACGTCTGCGGCCTCACGCTCGGCGCTCTTGATGTTCACCTCGGGCTCGAGGATCGGCATCAGGCCGGCGGCAAGCACCTGCTGCGCCACCGCGATCTGCTGCGCCACCACCGCGTCGATTCCGGCGGCGTTTGCAAGGTGGACCACCGACCGCTCCTTGGTACCGAACACCCCCAGGTCGCGCGCGCGCGCCAGCAGCGCGTCGAGCCCCCGCATCGGCTTGAGCAACTGCACCCCGTTCGCCTCGTCCTCGAGTCCCTTGTCGATCTTCAGAAACGGCACCACGCCGCGCTCGATCAGCGCCTGCGGGGCGGGCTTGCCGTCGACCATGCCGTCCATCGTCCGTTCGAACAGGATCGCGCCGATCACCTTGTCACCGCTGAACGCGGGCGAGGTGATGATCCGGCTGCGCATCTGGTGGATCAGCGCGAACATCTCCTCGTCGCCGTCCCAGGCGCCGTCCGCGACGCCATAGCCGGCCAACGCCTTGGGGGTCGAACCACCCGACTGGTCAAGCGCGGCGATGAAACCATTCCCATGGGCGATCTTCGCGGTCATCTCGGCGGTATTCATGTCGATCTCTCCCGGTAGCGGCCTGCCGCGGCTATTGGCCCCGGCCTTAAAGAGCGTACCGCCAGGCCGCAACAGCCCGCTATCCGCGCCGCAGCAGTCGGCGCACGCCCAGCCGCACGGCTTCGGTCACGCTGCCGAACACGACATGCGATGCCGCCGAATATAGATGCGTCGACGCCGGGGCTTCGCTCGGCGCCGCCCCAAGCCCGCTCGCCGGCACCGCGATCTCGTCGAGCAGCGCGAAGGTCGACATCCCGAAGCCGCTGCCGAACCCTTTGGTCACCGCCGGGCGGAACTCGGCGGCGATGCCATAGGCCAGCCCCAGCGCGCCACCCAGCGCGTAATGCACCGCATTGCCCGCCCCGGCCTTGGCTTCGTCGGCCAGTTCCTCGCCGGTCGCCAGCGCCGATAGCCGCTCGGCCGCCCTCACCGTCGCTGGCTCCTCGTCCGAGCCGGCATCGTCGCCGGTGCCCATCAGCTTCGAGGCCACCGCCTGGAACTGGTTCATCGCAAACGACGCCACCAGCCCTGCCGCCAACCCCGCCAGCGCTCCCCTGGCGACATCCTCGATCGAAGGGGTGACCGCGATTTCCGTACTGTTCTGCATGCGCATTCTCCTGAGCCGCTCGCTGAACCGCTCAGGCATCGCTGCGTTCCGCTCAGTCGCGCGCCAGCGCCGCGACCCCGGGCAGATCCTTGCCCTCCATCCATTCGAGGAACGCGCCGCCCGCGGTTGACACGAAGCTCATCTCACCCGCTACCCCCGCCTGATTGAGCGCGGCGACGGTATCGCCGCCCCCCGCTACCGACACCAAAGACCCATCGGACGTCAGTGCCGCAGCGGTGCGCGCCAGCGCCATCGTCGCGGTATCGAACGGCGGCGTCTCGAACGCGCCCAGCGGCCCGTTCCAAACCAATGTGCGGCAATTCTTGAGCACATCGCCCAGCGCCTCGGTCGCCGCCGGCCCGATGTCGAGGATCATCTCGTCGGCCGCGACCTCATGCACGTTGCAGGTCCGCAGCGATGCCGGGTGCGCGGCGAATTCCTTCGCCACCACCACGTCATAGGGCAGATGGATCGTGCAGTTGGCGCGCTCGGCCTGCTCGAAGATCGCCTCGGCGGTCGCGGTCAGCTCGTGCTCGGCCAGGCTCTTGCCGACATTCACCCCGCGCGCCGCCAGGAAGGTGTTCGCCATCCCGCCGCCGATGATCAGATGATCGACGCGGCCCACCAGATGCGTCAGCACGTCGAGCTTGGTCGAAACCTTGGCGCCGCCGACCACCGCCGCGACCGGATGCTCGGGATTGCCCAGCGCCTTGTCGAGCGCGTCGAGCTCGGCCTCCATCTGCCGCCCCGCGAACGAAGGCAGCTTGTGCGCCAGCCCCGCGGTCGATGCGTGCGCGCGATGCGCCGCCGAAAAAGCGTCGTTGACGTACAGGTCGCCCAGCGCCGCGAAGCGATCGACCACCGCCGGGTCGTTCTTCTCCTCGCCGCCGAAGAAGCGGGTGTTTTCGAGCAACGCGATGTCGCCCGGCGCCAGCATCGCAACCGCCTCGGTCGCGTTCTCCCAATCGATATAGCGGACCTCGCGCCCCAGCACCGCTTCGAACGGCTTGGTCAGCAGCGCGGTCGAATGTTCGGGGCTCGGCACCTTGGGCCGGCCGAAATGCGCGAGCACGAGCACGATTGCGCCCTTGTCCGAAAGCTCGCTGACGGTGTGCACCGCCGCGCGCAACCGCGTGTCATCGCTGACCTTTCCCTCGGCCATTGGCACGTTGAGGTCCTCGCGCACCAGCACGCGCTTGCCGGTGACGTCACCCATGTCGTCGAGCGTCTTGAAATTGCGTGCCATCACCAATTCTCCCATTGCCCGTGTGTCCTGACTCGGCACTGCGCTCGTCAGCGGCTACTCAGGACGACCGGCGTCCATCCCAATTTCGTCGCCCACCGCAATCTCGCCGCCGGCGATCACCCGGCCCAACGCGCCACCGCGCCAATCGGGGGTCAACGCCGCCTCGAGCCCCGGCAGCAGCTGCTCCATCCGGCTGCACGGATCGCATTCCTGAATGATCTCGATCACCACGTCGCCGATCCGAAGCCGGCTACCCGGCACGCGCGGCAGCGCGATTCCGTCGACCAGCAGGTTGCAGCGGCGGTTCCACCACGGCAGGTCGTGCCCCAGTTCGTCCATCGCCGCCGCCCAGTGTCGCGCTTCCATCAGCGACACCTGCCGCCGTCCGCGCCCGCCGGGTTTCACCGTGCCGCGAAAGTCGCCCGCAAGGCCGCCTTCGACCGACACCGCGACCTTCTCGAGCGTCTCGATCGGCCCGCGCGGCCGGCCATGGCGCGCAATGCCCAACAGCCGACCGGTCAATGCTTCGCGCCGCGCCCGTCGGCAACAAATCCGTTCGTGTCGAGCGAAGTCGAGACACCGCCAACCAAGCAGTGCGTGGTCCCGGCATCTCGACTACGCTCGAAGCGAACGGTTAGGGTCGCGTGCACCTTGCTCAGCCCAGCTTCGCCATCGCGCTGGCGGTATCGACCATGCGGTTCGAGAAGCCCCATTCATTGTCGTACCAGCTGACGACGCGCACCAGCTTGCCGTCGATCACCGTCGTCTCGAGGCTGTCGACCGTCGACGAGAACGGCGTGTGGACGATGTCGATCGAAACCAGCGGCTCGTCGCTATATTCGAGCACGCCCTTCATCGGCCCCTCGGCGGCGGCCTTCAGCAGCGCGTTGACCTCTTCCTTGGTCGTGTCGCGCGACGGCGTGAAGGTCAGGTCGATCAGGCTGCCATCAGGCACGGGCACGCGGATCGCCGAACCGTCGAGCTTGCCCTTCAGTTCGGGCAGCACTTCGGCCACCGCGCGCGCGGCGCCCGTCGTCGTCGGGATCATCGACATCGCCGCCGCACGCGCCCGTCGCAGATCGGGGTGGATCTGGTCGAGGATCTTCTGGTCGTTGGTATAGGCATGCACCGTCGTCATCAGCCCGCGCTCGATGCCGATCGAATCGTTCAGCACCTTGGCGACCGGCGCCAGGCAGTTGGTGGTGCAGCTGGCGTTCGACACGATCACATGATCGGCGGTCAGCTTCTCATGGTTGACGCCATACACCACCGTCAGGTCGACATTCTTGCCCGGTGCCGAGATCAGCACCTTCTTGGCGCCTGCATCGATATGCTTCTGGCACGAAGCCTTGTCGGCGAAGAACCCGGTGCATTCGAGCACGAGTTCGACGCCCTGTTCGGCGTGCGGCAGGTTCGCCGGGTCGCGCTCGGCGGTGACGCGGATGCGCTTGCCGTCGACTACCAGGTCGTTGCCGTCGGCCGAGACCTCGCCCGGATAGCGGCCATGCACCGAATCACGGCTGAACAGCCACGCGTTCGACTTCGCGTCGGCCAGGTCGTTGATCGTCACCAGTTCGAGCCCGCAATCGGGGCGCTCGAGGATGGCGCGCGCCACCAGGCGGCCGATTCGTCCGAAGCCGTTGATCGCTACCTTGGTCATGCGCTTAATTCTCCGTGGCTTGCAGCCGTGCCTTGACGGCTTGCGTGATGTTCTCGGGCGTAAGGCCGAACTTTGCGTACAGCTCGGGCGCGGGGCCCGAGGCGCCGAAGCGATCGATGCCGAACCGAAGCCCGTCGACCGTCGTGTAGCGCTCCCACCCCAAGGTCGTGCCCGCCTCGATCGACACGCGAAGCAGTTCCTCGGGCTTGGCGTGCGGCAGCACGTCGTTGCGATAGTCGGCGGGCTGCGCGTCGAAGCGCGACCAGCACGGCATCGACACCACATCGGCGCCGATCCCGTCGGCTTCAAGCGCCGCGCGCACCGCGACCGCGATCTCCACCTCCGAACCGGTGGCAATCAGCACTACGCGGCGCGGCGCCTCGGCGGCCTGCAGGCGATACGCGCCGCGCGCCGACCAGTTCTCGGCGGCTTCGGTGCGCAATTGCGGCAGGTTCTGGCGGCTAAGCGCCAACAGCGACGGCCCGTCGCTGCGCTCGACCGACAGCTGCCAGCATTCGGCGGTCTCGATCGTGTCGCACGGCCGATACACGTCGAGCCCGGGGATCAGCCGCAGGCTGGTCAAATGCTCGATCGGCTGGTGCGTCGGGCCATCTTCGCCCAGGCCGATCGAGTCATGCGTCATGACGTAGACGACGCGCGTATTCTGCAGCGCCGACAGGCGGATCGCTGGGCGGCAATAATCGGCGAAGACGAGGAAGGTGCCGCCATAGGGGATCACCCCGCCATGCAGCGCCATGCCGTTCATCGCCGCCGCCATGCCGAACTCGCGGATGCCGTAGGAGACGTAGCGCCCGCCATAATTCTCGGCGTTGAGTGGTCCGGTCGCCTTGGTGCGGGTGTTGTTCGATCCGGTGAGATCGGCCGATCCGCCGATCGTCTCGGGCAGCGCCGCGGTCAGCGCCTCGAGCGCCATTTCCGACGCCTTGCGCGTCGCGACCTTCTTGGGGTCGGCGAGCAGGCCCGCGATATAGTCGTCGAGCGAGAAGCCCTCGGGCAGCGTGCCCGCCATCCGGCGCTCGAATTCGGCACGATCCGAATGGCTTGCGAGCCGCTGCTTCCACGCGGCATGATCGTCTGCCGAACGCTCGCCCGCAGCCAGCCAGGTCTGGCGGATATCGTCGGGCACCACGAACGCCTCGTGCGCCCAGCCCAACGCCGCTCGCGCGCCCTCGATTTCCTTGGCCCCCAGCGGCGAACCATGACTGCCCGAGGTGCCCGCCTTGGTCGGCGCGCCCTTGCCGATGATCGTCCGGCAACGGACCAGCGACGGCAGGTCGCTCGCCAGCGCCTCGTCGATCGCGCGTGCGATGTCGTCGAAATCATGGCCGTCGCATTCGGCGACATGCCAGCCGCTGGCGCGATAGCGCGCGGGGATGTCCTCGCTCGACGACAGCGATACCGCGCCGTCGATCGTGATCCGGTTGTCGTCCCAAAGCACGTTGAGACGGCCGAGCTTCAGATGTCCGGCAAGCCCGACGGCTTCGTGGTTGATGCCTTCCATCAGGCAGCCGTCGCCCGCGATCACCCAGGTCTTGTGGTCGACCAGCGCGTCGTCGAAGGTCGCGTTGAGCTGGCGCTCGGCGATCGCGAAGCCGACCGCCATCGCAAAGCCCTGCCCCAGCGGCCCGGTCGTCGCCTCGATGCCTTCGAGCATGAAATTCTCGGGGTGCCCCGCGCAGGGCGAATCCGACTGGCGGAAGTTCTTGAGATCATCGAGCGTCGGGCGCGCATAGCCGCTAAGGTGGAGCAGGCTGTATACCAGCATCGATCCATGCCCCGCCGACAGGATGAAGCGGTCGCGATCGGGCCAGTGCGGATCGGCGGGATCGTGCTTCAGATAGCGCTGCCACAGCACCGTCGCGACATCGGCCATGCCCATCGGCATGCCGGGATGCCCCGAATTGGCGGCCTCTACCGCGTCCATGGCAAGCGCGCGGATGGCGTTGGCGCAGTCGCTGTCGGTTGGGTGCATCGGATTCCCCTCGGCCGGCCGATTGCGAGCGCTGATCCACGCCGCTTCGCGTACCGGCAATGATAAACTCGCGATGCCTTTGCGGGTCTCGCGGCTTCGCGTCAACCGGCGCGCCAATCGCGACGAGCCCCCGCGCCACCCCCGCTGCCGCCTTGCCGCGTCCGTGCGTCCTGCTATCCAGCATCGATGGCATCAGAACCCCCGCATCCCGCGATCGAACGCATCGAACGCGCCGTCTCCCGGATCGAACAGGCCGCCGCCGCGCGCGCCTATGACGCCGATTCGATGGCGCGCCGCCACGCCGCGCTGCGCGAGCGGATGGAAGAAGCCGTCGCCGCGCTCGACGAGCTGATCGCGCGCGAAGACGGGGACAAGAGTTAATGGCCGAAGTCACGCTCACGATCGCCGGCCGCGACCACAAGATCGCCTGCCGCGACGGCGAGGAAGCGCAGCTGCGCGCGCTGGCGGGCAAGCTCGAAGCGCACGGCGCTGCCGCATTGCGGGCCTCGGGCGGCCTGAGCGGCGAGCGCACGATGCTGTTCATCGCGCTGATGCTGGCCGACCAGCTCGCCGAACAGGAAGTCGCCCCGCCCAGCGGCATTCCGCCGATGCTGCTCGATCGGATCGCCGACCGTCTCGAAGCCGTCGCATCGGCCCTTGAGGATGACGGCGGAACGCACTAGATTGGCGGTGGCGGGTACTGCCCGGTGCGAGCTTTAGCGAAAATCCCTGAGGCGATAATCATCCTATGGGGGCTGTCCCTGCCCGGATCCTGGTCCGACGCACATGGTTCCCACCTGACGTACTTGGCGTCAGAGGATCTTCCAGCCAACGGCCATGGCGGGCCCGCCACCTGCCCTCATGATTGAAGACAAGCGAGCGATGCGCGCGCGCATCCGCGCCGAGCGCGACGCATTCGTCGGCGCGATCCAATCCCCCTCCCGCTTGCGCGAGGGGCTAGGGGAGGGCATGTCCACGAGCGCCGTCGCTGGAGACGCCGCCCAACCCCTCCCCCGACCCCTCCCGCAAACGGGAGGGGGGCGGAAGATCCTTCCGCCCCCGGCCTATCTCGCCCGGCTTACACCCGGCACGATCGTAGCCGCCTACATCCCCCTCGGCAGCGAAGCCGACCCGGCGGCCTTGATCGCCGCAGCCCGCGCAAGCCGCTGCACCCTTGCGCTTCCGCACGTGATCGACCGCACCACCCCGATGCGCTTCCTCGAATGGCACCCTGCCGCCCCGCTCGAACCCGGCATCTTCGGCCTCCAACAGCCCCCCGCCACCGCGCGCGAAGTCGCCCCCGACATCGTCCTCGTCCCGCTGGTCGCGTTCGACGCTGCGCTCCACCGCCTGGGGCAGGGTGCGGGCTATTATGATCGCGCGCTCGCGGGCTTGCCCGATGCCTGGCGGCTCGGCATCGCCTGGTCGGTGCAGCAAGTGCCGCAGGTCCCGGTTGACCCCTGGGACATCCCGCTGCACGGCGTCGTCACCGAACGATCGGTCTTTCTACGGGAGAAGCTCGAATGAACCCCAGTTGGCGCAAGCCCGCCGGCATGTTCGCGATCCTCGCGCTGATCCTGGTGTGGGTCGTGCTGATCGCGAGCTTCGCCGGCACGATCAGCCAGCTGCACTGGACGCTGCAGGCGATCGTCTATCTGGTCACCGGCATCGTATGGATCCTGCCGCTCAAGCCGCTGCTGCGCTGGATGGAACTCGGCACCTGGCGGTAGCACATTGCCCCTTTCCTCCCCCGCCAGGGGGAGGGGGACCGCAAAGCGGTGGAGGGGGAGGACACGAAGGGGCCGTTGAGATACCTCCCTCTCCACCAGCTTCGCTGGTCCCCCTCCCCCTTGCGGGGGAGGATTAAGGAAGCCCGCCGCAGCTCAGTTTCACCTCAGCATCGGTCCCCAGCGCGACCCGCGCCAGGCTGAAGGTGAACGCGCCCTCGCTCGTCACCGCCAGCGGGGTATCGATCGCCGCCATGTTCGCGCCCCCAGCGCGGAAGCATTTGAGCGGCACGCCGAGTGTCGTCCAGGCGCCGGGCTTGAACTGCTCCATCCGCCCGAGCGCGATCCCCGCCTGCGCCGGACCCGATCGCATCGCCAGCGTCACCGGCGCGCGGGGGGCCTGATCGACGCGGATCGTGCTGACCAGCAGCACGTCGCCATTGGTTTCGCGCGTCGTATCGACCGCGGCGACGTTGGTCAGCGCCACTACCGCCGGCCCCTTGCCGTCGAACGCGAAGCGCCTTGCGCCTTCCTGCACGCCGAAATCGGTGGCGGTCACGCGGACGCGGCCATTGGCGGCATCGGCGGGCAGCGTCGTCACCCGAGTGCTGCTGCCGCCGGGATCACCCACCACCAGCGACCAGCTCGCCGCGGGCAGCCCCTTGTCCATATACACCCCCGCCTGCGCCTGTTGCTGGACGCCGGGGTCCTCGGACAGCTGCGGCACCACCGTGCGGCTGCCCGCCTTCAAGCCATAGCCGCGCTCGAACAGCGTCTTGCCCTTGGCATCGGCGGTCGCGGGCCAGGCGAAGCTCAGCGTGCCGGTGAAGTCGTGCGCCACCGCGCCGCTGCGGTTGCGCAGCAGGACGTCGGCGACCCCCGCCCCTTCGGACCCCGGTAGCCACGCCGCGACGAACGCGTCGGCGGCGTTGATCTCGGGATTCACGAACAACGGCCGCCCGCTCAGCATCAGCGCGACGACGGGCACCCCTTGCGCCTTGAGCTTCTTCATCGTCGCCAGCGGCCCGCGCAATTCCGGCTTGAGCTCGAGCGTCGCGATATCGCCCTGGAATTCGGCATAGGGGGTTTCGCCGAACACCACGATCGCGGCATCGGGCTTCCTGCCGGTGAAACTGCCGTCGGGCGACAGCCGCGCGGTCCCGCCCGCGGCCTTCACCGCGCCGTCGATCCCATTCCAGATCGAGGTCGCGCCGGGAAAATGCTTGGGATCGATCCCTGTCCCCTGCCACGTCAGCGTCCAGCCGCCCGCCTGGCGCGCGATATCGTCGGCGCCGTCGCCCGCGACCAGGATATTGGCACCCGGCTTGAGCGGCAACAGGCTGCCGTTGTTCTTGAGCAGCACCAGCGACTTGCGCACCGCCTCGCGCGCGATCGCGCGGTGCTCGGGGCTACCGAGCAGCTCGAACTGGCCGGAGAGCGGTCGGCTCGACGGCTTGCCCATGTCGAACAGCCCCGCGCGCATCTTCACCCGCAGGATCTTGGCGACCGCATCGTCGAGCCGCGCCATCGGCACCTGCCCGCTCTTGGCCTGCGCGACCAGGCTTTCCCAGAGCGGCTTCCAGCTGTCGGGAGCCATATACATGTCGAGCCCGGCGTTGAGTGCGCGCGGGCAGCTGGCGTTGGTGCAGCCCTGGATCTGGCCATGTGCGTTCCAGTCGCTGACGACGAAGCCGCCAAAGCCCATTCGTTCCTTCAGCACGTCAGTGACCAGCCCCTTGTGGCCGGCGATCTTCTCGCCGTTCCAGCTCGAAAAGCTGGTCATCACCGTCTGCACCCCGGCGTTGATCGCCTGGACATAGGGCACGCCGTGGGTGTCGCGCAGCTCGGTCTCGCTCACCCGAGCATCGCCCTGATCGCGCCCGCCCTCGGTGCCGCCATCGGCGAGGAAATGCTTGGTCGATGCCAGCACATACGGCCCTTGCAGGATCGGCGTCGCCGAGGGCTTGCCCTGCAGCCCCGCGATGAATTCGCCGACATAGCTCGCGACCAGCTTGGGGTCCGACGAATAGCCTTCATAGGCGCGGCCCCAGCGCAGGTCCTGCGGCACGGTGATCGTCGGCGCGAAGGTCCATTCGATCCCGGTCGCGCGGATTTCCTTGGCGGTCGCCTGCGCGATCTTCTTGATCAGCACCGGGTCGCGCATCGCCCCCAGCCCGATATTATGCGGGAACAACGTCGCGCCGACGATGTTCGAATGACCGTGCACCGCATCGGTGCCCCAAATGATCGGGATGCCGACCCGGCCATCGCTGCGATCGACCGAGGCGGTGTAGAAGCTGTCAGCGAGCTTGAGCCATTCGGCGGCGGGCGCGAACTCGTCGCCCCCAGGCGCCGAATTGCCGCCGTTGAGGATCGAGCCCAGATGATAGCGGCGCGCGTCGGCGGGGGTGACCGACGCGATGTCGGCCTGCACCACCTGGCCGACCTTCTCCTCGATCGTCATCCGCGCGATCAGGTCGGCGATGCGCTTTTCCATCGCCGCGTCGGGCTTGTAGGGCCAATTGCCTTGCGGCCAGAGTTCGGGATGGACCGTGGCCTCGGGCGGCGGTGCGGGCACCGTCTGCGCGAGCGCGGACCCCGCAATCGCAAAGGCCAGCGCGATACCCGTGGCGCTGCCCAGCAGCCGATGAAAACCCTGCATCCGATCCCCCTTGTCCGCGCCGCGCGGCGATCGGCGGCGTCGTCATATTCGCGGCGCAACCTACCGATTTCGGGCACCGGCTCAATGTCGACTTGCGCGATTCTCGATTGAAGATTGGTCCGGACGCGCCACGGCTGGCGTGAGGTCGGGCGGAAGCTCCCGCCGCGCCTCACGCCAGCCGTGGCGTCAAGCCGCCTGTTCCCAATCGCGCGTCTCTTCCGCAGGCAAGCGGATCAGATAATCGAACGCCGACAGCCCCGCCTTTGCCCCGTCGCCCATCGCGATGACGATCTGCTTGAACGGGATCGTGGTGGCGTCGCCCGCCGCGAAGATCCCCGGCTGCGAGGTGTGGCCGCGATGATCGACCTCGATCTCGCCATGCTGGCTCAAGCCCACCGCGCCGCGCAGCCACTCAGTGTTGGGCACCAGCCCGATCTGGACGAAGATGCCCTCGAGCGCGACCTGATGCCTCGCGTCGCCACTGCGGTCCTTGTAGACCAGCCCGGTTACCTTTTCGCCGTCGCCCAAGACTTCGGTGGTCATCGCCGACGTGACGATCTGGACGTTGGGCAGCGTCGCCAGCTTGCGCTGGAGCACCGCATCGGCGCGCAGAGCGCTGTCATATTCGATCAGCGTCACATGCGCGACGATGCCGGCAAGGTCGATCGCGGCCTCGACCCCCGAATTGCCGCCGCCGATCACGGCAACGCGCTTGCCCTTGAACAGCGGGCCGTCGCAATGCGGGCAATAGGCGACGCCCTTGTTCTTGTACTGCTCCTCGCCGGGCACGTTGATCTGCCGCCAGCGCGCGCCGGTCGCCAGGATCACCGACCGCGCCTTGAGCGACGCCCCGTTTTCGAGCACCACTTCGTGCAGCCCGCCTTCGCTGGTCGCCGGGATCAGCTTCTGCGCGCGCTGCAGGTTCATCACGTCGACGTCATAGTCGCCGACATGCTGTTCGAGCTGCGCGACGAGCTTGGGGCCCTCGGTATGCTGGACCGAGATGAAATTCTCGATCGCCATCGTGTCGAGCACCTGACCGCCGAAGCGCTCGGCGGCGATGCCGGTGCGGATGCCCTTGCGCGCGGTATAGATCGCCGCCGCCGCACCCGCAGGGCCGCCGCCGACGATCAGCACCTCGAACGCGTCCTTCTGCGCGATCTTGGCCGCGGCCTTCTTGCTCGCGCCCGTGTCCAGCCGCGCGACGATCTGCTCGAGCTCCATCCGGCCTTGGCCGAAGGTTTCGCCGTTCAGATAGACGGTCGGCACCGCCATCACCTTGCGCTCGTTGACCTCGTCCTGGAACAGCGCGCCGTCGATCGCGGTGTGGGTGATGCCGGGGTTGAGCACCGCCATCAGGTTCAGCGCCTGCACGACGTCGGGGCAGTTCTGGCACGACAGCGAGAAATAGGTCTCGAAATTATAGCTGCCCTCGAGCCCGCGGACCTGATCGAGCAGGTCCTGCGCCGCCTTCGAAGGATGGCCGCCCACCTGGAGCAGCGCCAGCACCAGGCTCGTGAATTCATGCCCCATCGGCAGGCCGGCGAAGCGAACGCCGATGTCGGTGCCGACGCGGCGGATCATGAAGCTGGGGGTGCGGCGGTCGTGCCCGGTGACGACGGTTACCTTGTCCGACAGCGCGGCGATTTCGTTCAGTAGTTCGCCCATCTGGCGCGATTTGGCATCGTCGCCCAAGCTCGCGACCAGTTCGATCGGCTCGCGAATATTGACCAGATAGGCCTTCAGCTGCTGCGTCAGATTGGCGTCGAGCATAGGAAACTCCCGTGGTTCAGATACGAAGCGGCCCGAAGCGGAAAGCGAATTCCACCCCGGGCCGCGATCACCCTAATGGGCAGGATGGTTAGATCTTGCCGACCAGGTCGAGGCTGGGGGCGAGCGTCTCTTCGCCCTCTTCCCACTTGGCGGGGCAGACTTCGCCCGGATGCGCCGCGATATACTGCGCCGCCTTGATCTTGCGCAGCAGCTCTGCGGCGTTGCGGCCGACGCCTTCCGACGTGACTTCCATCAACTGGATGACCCCCTCGGGATCGACCACGAAGGTGCCGCGATCGGCCAGGCCCTGGCCTTCGCGCAGGATCTGGAAATTGTTGCTGATCACATGGTTCTGGTCGCCCAGCATGTAATAATCGATCTTGCCGATCGCCGGCGAGCTGTCATGCCATGCCTTGTGGCTGAAATGCGTGTCGGTCGAGACCGAAAAGACCTCGACCCCCATGCGCTGCAGCGTGGGGTACACGTCGGCCAGGTCTTCCAGCTCGGTCGGGCATACGAACGTGAAATCGGCGGGGTAGAAGAAGAACACCGCCCACTTGCCCGCGACGTCGGTGTCGCTGACCGAAACGAACTTGCCTTGCTTGTATGCCTGGGCGGTGAATGGTTTCAGCTTGCTGCCGATGAGCGTCATGGGAACCTCCGTTGAATTCTGAAGCTCCGATATAGGCGCACATGCTGCACTGCAAAATAGTAATGTTGCATCGCAGTAATCGCTTCGATCGATATAACCCGCCTGGTTATCGACGTTTTGCGCTCAAGCGACGGGCAACCCGCGCAGCGTGTCGGTCACGCGCTGCCGCACTGCAGGATCGCGCGTGATTTCGAGCATCGCGGTCAGGCTCACGCGCGCGCCGGCGATGTCGCCATCGACCATTTCCAGCCGCGCCCGCTCCCACCAGGGTTGCGCGAAGCTCGGCGCGACGATCGTCATCCGGTGATACAGCTCGAGCGCGCGGCGCCCTTTCCCTGCGCGTTCGGCGCGCGATGCCTGGTTGAGCAACAGCCGCACCAGCACCGCGCGGTTTGGCATCACCGAAACATGCGCCGCCGCCGCCGGGGCCCCCGTCACCGACGCCGCCACCATCGCCGCGAGCCGCTCGCGCCCCACCCGCGCCCCGCCGCGAAACGGGTCGACGATCACCGGCACCACCTCGGTCCCCACCATCACCAGCACATGCCCCGGCACGTCGAGGATGTTGGCCTCCCAGCCAAGCCTGCGCGCCGCCGCGACATACACGATCGACAGGCTGATCGGCAGCCCGCGGCGGCGATCGATGACGCGGATCAGGTCGGCGTTGGCGGGATCGTCATAGCTTTGCTCGTCGCCGACGAAGCCGAGCTCGTCGCCGAATACCGCCGCCAGGCTGTCGGCGCGGTCATCGGCGTCGGTCGCGCCACCGTTCATTGCCTCGAGCCGCACCGCGGCGGCTTCGATCATGTCGTAATAGGGCGCGGGATTGGTGTCGGGATGATCGAGCAGCGCAAGCGCGAGCGCGGCATCGGCGAGCAGTATCTCGGCATCGTCGATCAGGCCGAGCTGGATGAGGTCATCGTTCATGCCATCAAGATGGGGTCGGCACCCGCCGAACGCCAACCATGGAACACCACGGTCGATTATTCGCGCTACAACCTTGCATCGACGCTGGCGCGGGCCATCTTCCAGCAATCGTCAACAATCGAAAGGAGGTGATCGAATGTCTCATTGTCACGCACTGAATGCGGCTTCGGGCACAACCATGATCGCCTCGGCGGGACGGCTTCGCGCCTAAATATTGCCGGCTTCAGTCGACAATGGAAAGGCCGCCCTGCAAGGGGCGGCCTTTCGCTTATTTGGCCTTAGGCCACCTCAGGTCGTGAGACGCGAGCGCCGCGAGCTGTGGCCGCCATTGCGGTACAGGATGTCGGTAACAGTCTCGCCCGACACGGTGCCCGAATTCGCCTCGACCGACACCAGCACGCCGCCGCGCCCCAGATGGTCGCCATAATAGCCGGCGTCTTCCTCATCGATGCCGTGGTTGAGCAGCGTCTCGTTCGCGGTGCCCGCAACCGCGCCCGCTGCCGCACCGACCGCCATCGCGCCGGGGACTGCCGTAGCCGCGATCGCCCCTGCGGCGACCAGCGGTCCGACGCCGGGAATGGCGAGCGCCGCGATGCCGAGCCCGGCGCCGAGCGCGCCGCCGCCCAGGATACCGCGCATCACGCTTCCCTGGCCGTCGTCGACGGCTTCACCATCGCCATGCGCGGTGCTGTTGACGCCGTCGTGGCGAGTCACGATCGACAGCGCGGCATCGGGGACGCCGGCCTGGCGCAGATCCGCGACGGCGCGGTCGGCTTCTGCTGGCGTGTCGAACATTGCCGAAGCTACATTGGTGGTCATGTTGTGATCTCCTGAATTCAACGTACCGCACCGCGGCGAAACATGTTGATGATGGCAAGCAGCACGACTGCGCCGACCAGCGACACCAGCACCGACTGGATCGAAATTTCGCCGCTGGTGATGGGGCTGCCGCCGATCAGCGGGGTGATGATGAACCCTGCAAGCAACGCGCCGACGATTCCGACAACGATGTTGAGGATGATGCCTTGTTGGCCGTTGGTACGCATGATCATGCTGGCGACCCAGCCGATCAATCCGCCGACGACAAGAAGGACGATAATGCCCATGGTGTTTCCCTTCGCTTGTTTCGTGAGGGCTAAACCGCCGATGGGCGACGATGTTCAGATCGGCCCGAGCCGGTGCCCGGTCCGACTTGATGCGGCAGCACCAAGTGGATTGGTGCACGGCCAAGGAACGGCGACCGCGGTCGAACGCTTGTGCTGGCATGACCAACCCCGACCAGCCCGCCCTCCGTCATCTCGAACAGCTGACCGCGCAATTGCTCGACGGGGTGATCCTGATCGATCCCGCGGGAACGATCCTGAGCGCGAACGCCGCCGCGCTTCGAATGCACGGCGTGGGCACGCTGGCCGAACTGGGTACGACGGCGGAGGGCTATGCCGAGCGCTTCACCCTGCGCACCCACGACCATCGCCCGCTCAAGCATCGTGAATATCCGCTCTTCCGCCTGCTCGCGGGCGACAGCTTCCCCGACCTGATCGTCGAAGTCGCACCGGCGGGTGACGATCAGGCGCGCTGGATCCACCAGGTGCGCGATGTCGTCATGGATATCGACGGCGGCGAAGCCGAATATCTCGCGCTGGTGATCGACGACGTATCGGCGCGGTTCGATGCCGAGGCGCGGTTCGCGGCGATGTTCAACGCCAACCCCGCCCCCGCGATCGTCGTGCGGCTGCATGACCAGCGGATCGTCCAGGTCAATGCCGGCTTCGAGACGCTGACCGGTTTCACCCCCGAAGCACTCACCGGCAAGTCGCTGTTCGGGCTCGACCTGCTCGCCAATCTCGCCGATCCGGTCGCGGTGCGCCGCCGGATAGAGGAGGGCGAAATCGTCGCGCAGGCCGAGGCCGAGCTTCGCGTCGCCGACGGATCGCGCCGGCTGGTGCTGTTCGCGGGCCAGCCGATCGACGTCACCGGCGAGGATTCGCTGCTGCTGACCTTCGCCGATCTCGAACCCAGGCGCCGCGCCGAGCAGGCGCTTGCCGCAAGCGAGCATCATCTTCGCTCGGTCTTCGAAATGGCGCCGGTCGCGATGGTGGTGACCGCCGATTGCGATCACCGGATTGCGAGCGTCAACGCGGCGTTCCGCGCGCTCACCGGGCATGACGCCCGTCAGGCGATCGGGCAGACCGCCGACGATCTGCAGCTATGGGAAGACCCCCAGCTCGGCCAGTCGCTCGAGCGGCAACTGGTCGAGTTGGGCGCGGTCCGCGACGCCGAAGCGATCCTGCGCTCGCGCACTGGCGCTCCGATCGACTGCCTGATTTCGGCCGAGACGATCAGCGTCGAAGGCGCGCCATGCGTATTGTGGGTGTGCCAGGACGTCACCTCGCGCAAGCAAAGCGAGCGCGAACTGGCCGATGCGATCGACGCGGTGATGAAGGACGCCAATTGGCTGAGCCATTCGATCCTCGACAAGCTCGCAACGCTACGCCGTCCCGAGGCGCCTGCTCCCCCGAGCAACCTCAGCCCCCGCGAACGCGAGATCCTCGAGCTGATCTGCGACGATCTCGACGACAATGCGATCGCGGTGCAGCTCGGGCTGTCGCGCAACACCGTCCGCAACCATGTCGCGCGGCTCTATGCCAAGATCGGGGTGAACCGCCGCAGCGGCGCGGTCGTATGGGGACGCGAGCGCGGCATGGGCACGCGCCGCGATTGAAAGGAACCGCCCGCTCCGGCACTGCCGGGGCGGGCGCAACCGGTCAGGCGTCCTTGGCGTCGATGTTCACCGTGGTTTCAGCGAGCCGTGTCATATATTCGTCGCTACCGTAGATTTCCTTGGTCGCGGCGCGCAGCTTCTTGTCGTCGTCCTTCAGGCCCAGCGCCTTGGCATAGGCCGCGGCGGTGCCGAAGCCGGCCAGCCCGTAATGCGTCATGCGCTGATATTGCGCGATGATCAGCACATCGAGCATCGGACCTTTTTTGGGCCCCTCTTCGAGCACATGCTTGGTCGCCTCGGCAACCAGCCCTTCCATGCCCTTGCAATGCTCCTTCGAAACCTTCTCGTCCTGTCCGGCGATCAGTTCCTTGATCACCGCGGTATGCGCGGTGATGCCCTCATGCGACTTGGTCAGCATTTCCTTCAGCGCGGCATCGCTCGCCTTGGTCGTCATCTTCTTGACGACCTTCAGCATCTGGTCGTTCGCCGAATACAGATCCTTGAGTTCGTCGACATAGATGTCGTTCAGCGTTTCGGGGGTCGACATACAAAAACTCCTGATCATCCGAGCGGGGCGCTCGGTCCTGATTGCTAAGCGGCTGGCCTGGCGGCATAGTTCCAGGCCGCTCGCGAAACCTGGGCTAGTTGCCCTCGGTCACCGCATTCTTGGTTTCGCCGACCTTCTGGTCGCCCAGCTGCCCCGGACCATGATAGGCGATCTCGGTCTGCCCACCATGTTTGTCGGCATCGGGGTTCCCGTCCTTGCCGGTGTGCGGGTTGGGATAGGCAGCGCCCGAGCTTTCGCTGCTGGTCTTGCCGCTGATCTTGGTATCGCTGACGCCGTCGGGCGCATTGCGGTCGGTATCCTGGCCGCTCGCCTGCATCGGTTGCTTGTCGCTCATGCTCTATCCTTCAAAGGGGAAATGGTTGTGGCGTGCGGTCAGATCGAGGGCGGAACGCCCTGATCTTCGCTCTGGTCGCCGCCGGTATCGCTGTCATAATCCTCGCCGGGATTGCCGCCTCCAGCGCCAGCGCCGCTGCCATGGACTTCGCCCGTCCCCTGCTGCGGCGCGCCGCGATAGCCGGCATCGGCAGGCAGGCCGCGCAGATCGACCGCCGATGCAACCGCGCCGCGCGTCGCTTGTTCGTCGGCGGCAAGCGCCGGCTTGCGTGCACGGTCGGGATCGCTTTGGTCGGCGGTGCCATGGTCCTGCCCCGAATAGCCGGGGCCGTCGCCGATCGCGGTCGCGGTCGGGCGCGACGGGATCGGGGTGTTCGATGTCGAAGCTGGATCGTCGGTCATGGAAAGACTCCTCCCCCGCTCAACCATCGCCGCGACCGGGCGTTCCTGCGGTATCGGCGTTGCTGCGGTATCTCTTTCGGCGCGGAACGTTCGGCAAAACCCATGGTTGGTGCGGGTATCGACGGCCGCGCCGCCGTTGTCGCGAACCCGCCCGATTCGCTTCGGTCGACTGCCCCATCTTTCGGATCGAGGATCATCATGGCCAACGCAAGCAAACCCAACGACATAGCCCGCAACACCCCCGCAACCTGGCTCGGCGCAGGCATCGCCGCGCTGGCCGGTGCGGCGATCTTCAACCGCTGGTCGGCAGCGCGTGCCGAGCGCGATCACCCGCCGATCGGTGCCTTCGTCGAGGTCGATGGGATGCCGGTGCATTATTATCAGCGCGGCGCCGGACCGGCGATCGTACTGATCCACGGCAGTGCCTCGCTGGTCGAGGATTTCGTCGTCAGCGGGCTGATCGATCTTCTCGCGAAACAGCATCGCGTGATCGCGTTCGATCGCCCCGGCTATGGCTATACCCCGCGTCCTCGCGGGATCGACTGGACGCCCGAGCGTCAGGCCGAATTGCTGGTCGCCGCCTGCGCCAAGCTCGGGATCGATCGCCCGATCGTCGTCGGGCATAGCTGGGGCACCCTCCCCGCGCTGGCATGGGCGCTCGATCATCGCGACGCGATCGGCGGGCTTGCGCTGCTGTCGGGCTATTTCTTCGCGACGCCGCGTCCCGACGCAGTGATGGCGGCGGTCGCGGGCTCGCCCGGCCTGGGTGACGTGATCGCCAACACCGTCGCGCCGCTGCAGACCCGGCTGACCGGTCCGCTGGGCAACAAGCTCGTCTTCTCGCCCGCCGACCCCACCGAAGCATTCCTGAAGGACATACCCTTCACGCTGATGCTGCGCCCATCGCAATTGCGCGCAACCGCGATCGACAGCGGCCAAATGCCCGCATCGGCGGCGCGCCTCTCGCCGCGCTACGCCGAACTCGATCTGCCGATCGCGATCGTCTGGGGCGTTGGCGACAAGCTGGTGGTACAGGCCGATCAATCGGCGAAGCTTGCCGAGCAATTGCCTGGTGCGGTGGCGACGCGGATGGATTGGGTGGGGCATATGGTGCATCACACCGATCCGGCGCGCGTCGCGGCGGCGATCCTGGCGGTTGCCGATCGCGCGTAGTTTTCGCGGCTATGGCCGAAAGCGGTTTGCCGGCTTACGACCGGTGCAGGGCGTATCGCTGCACGAAGGAGACGGTACCGTTGCGTAAACGATCGGATTGCAAGCGTTGAGCCGTCCCATTCCCCGCGAGGCGGTGCTGATCGTCAACGCGCATTCGCGCAAGGGCGAGGCGCTGTGCCACCAGGCCAAGGAAAAGCTCGAGCAAGCGGGGATCACGCTGATCGCCTCGCATGCGGTGCAGGATCCGTCGAAGCTCAACGACTTTGTTCGCGAAGCCGTGCGCGACGGCGCGCCGATGGTGATCGTCGGCGGCGGCGATGGATCGCTGTCGCGGCTGGTCGACGACGTCGCCAACACCGATTGCGTCTTCGCGGTCCTGCCGCTGGGCACCGCCAACAGCTTCGCGCGGACGCTGGGGTTGCCGCTCGATCTCGACGGCGCGATCGACGCGATCGTCACAGGACGGCTGCGCCGGATCGACCTCGGCATGATCGACGACGATTATTTCGTGAACGCCGCCGCGCTGGGGCTGTCGCCGATGATCGGCGACACCGTTCCGCACAAGCTCAAGCGCTACCTCGGGCGCGTCGGCTATCTCGGCTGGGCGCTGTGGTGCCTGCTGAACTTCCGCCCGTTCCGCTTGACCGTCGAGGACGAACATGGCGAGCACCGCACCTGGGCGAGCGAAGTCCGCATCTTCAACGGCCGCTTCCACGGCGGGGTCGAACTGATCGAGACCACCGACGTCGATAGCGGCGACATCGTCATCCAGGCGGTGACCGGGCGCAGCCTGATGCGGCTGGCGTTCGACTGGTACGCCAAATTCTTCAAGCTGAAGTCGCGCAGCGCCAATACCGTCGAGTTCCGCGGGCGCGAGTTGCGGCTGCGCACCCGGCCGCACCAGAATATCTCGATCGACGGCGAGAATCTGGCGCGCACCCCGGTGACGGTGCGCGTCGCTCAGCGCGCGATCGAAGTCGTCGTGCCCTCGGCGCCCTCAATCGTGTGACGCCGCTGCAATATTCCGGCCACCCATGAAGCCGCGACCGCCCAGGCGATCCCTACCGCCCATCCCGCCAGCACGTCGGTGGGGAAATGGACCCCCAGGAACACCCGCGAAAATCCGATCAGCAAGGTAAGCACCAGCGCGGCGGTAATGAGGAAAACCCGAACCCGCCGGCTGGGTTCGGCGCTAGCGAGCAACGCTGCCCCGGTCAGATAGACCATCGCCGAATTCATCGCATGGCCGCTGGGAAAGCTCGCCGAGCTGACCTCGACCAGATGGGGAACGATATCGGGCCGTGCGCGGACGAAGGCGGTCTTGAGCAGCGCATTGAGCAGCCCGCCCGCGGCGATCGACGACGCCACGAACATCGCCAGCGCGAGCTTGCGCCGCGCCACGAGGTATCCGGTGATGAAGAACGTCACCAGCGTCAGCACGGTCCCCCCGCCCAGCGCGGTGAAATCGACCATCGCGTGCGAGAACCAGCGCGGACCGATCGACGTCCCGGGATCGGCGACGCTGCGCAGCAGGAGCAGCAGCCACCGGTCGATCGCCAGCGGATTGCCCTCGGCGACTTCGGACGCGACATAGGCAAAACCGCCAAGCGCGACGATGACGATCAGCAGCGTGACCAATATCCGCGTGTCCAGCCGGTGCAGCCAGGTACCGTCGCTGTCGCTTGCAATCATTTGGGGATTCCGGGCTTGAGATTGGCGGTGGGAGTGCCGCCTAGCAGGTATAAGTCGGTCTGGCGTCCGTCGAGATAGGTGACCCGGCTGCCGTCATAATAGGCATCCTCCTCTGTCTTGAACGATACCAGCTGGCCGCCCCATTCGGGCACCGCGGCAGTGGCGGCAAGTTCGATCGACCAGGCGGTGTTGGGGTATAGCGGATAGTCGCCGCGCGGGTCGGGCTGCTGATTGTCCCAAAAGCCGATCGCGGTGCCCGCACCATGGCCGTGATAGCCGATCGGGTGCGAATAGATGCTGGGGTTCAGCCCTTGCGCGATCGCCTTGGCCCGCGCGCGCGCCAGGATCGCGTTGCCGCTGTCGCCGACGCGGAACGACGTCGTCAGCGCATCCTGGACGCGGTTGTTGGCGGCCAGGCCGTCGCGCAGCCCCTTGGGCGCCTGCGTCTCGCCGGGCCGCAAGACATACGCGTTTTGCTGGGTATCGGTGTGCAGCCGCAGATATTCGATGCCGAAATCGGTCCAGATCAGGTCGCCCGGCGCGATCACCGTGTCACCGTCGAGCGTATCCTTCACCCCCCGGCGGCTCACCGCGACCGAAGGTTGAAACCAGGTATCGAGCTTGAGCGCGGCGATCCGTTCGCGGAACCACCACACCACGTCGTCGGTGGTGGTGACGCCGGGGGTGATGACCTTGTCCGACAGCCCTTCGCCGATGATCGCATGCGCCAGCGCGACGATCTGCGGATAGCGCGCCATTTCGGCAGCGGTGCGCGTTTCGAGCCAGCGCACCGCCAGCGTCTCGTCGCGAACCACGCGCGAGCGGAGCGATTCGGGCAGCGCCGCCATCATCTCGTCATGCGCGCTGAGCGTCATGCCATCGGCATAGGCGGTGCGGCGCGACGAATTGATCGCGATCCGCTTGGGGTTTCGCACCGCGATGATCTCGGTAAGCCGCTTCCATTGGTCGGGTTGGATGTGAGGATCCCAATCGGCTTCGAACAGATCGCCGAGCGGGTAGCGGCTGACCGTCAGCCGCTCGAACGGCAGTCCCTCACCCGAATCGAAGAACACCAGGATCGTCCGCCGCCGCGCCGCCATGCTCTCGGCATCGAGCATCGAGGCGATCACCGGCTCCTCGAAATTCTCGCGCGCGACCAGTACCCACATGTCGACACCCTGTTCGCGCATGATCGCAGGCAGCACGGTATCGAGACGCTCCCTCAGCCAGCCGTCTATCACCGCGGCCCGCTCGCGCAGCGGCAACACCGGCGGGTAGGCCGGGCGCACCTCCTGCTGCGCGCTCGCGGCCACCGGCACGCTCGTCAGGGCAAGGAACAGCGCCGCGCGCCAAGCCATCGTCATCGCAAACATCGCACCCCCGCAGTCGTCCAGTCGGTTCGCAGGCTACAGCAACGCGCGCATTGCGCCACCGTCAAGCCGCCGGTCCGCCGCATCGCTTTGCCGCCGCGTGGGTGGTGCCCTATAGCCCCGCCGATGATCCGCCCGCTTATTCCGATATTCGCCGCGATCGCCCTGGTGCTCACCGGCGATGCCCTTGCCCAGCAACAGCAAGGCGGGTTCGATCTCGACGGGCCGGTGCTCTCGATCACCGTGACGCGCGACGGCGTGACGCTGCCGATCACCGCGGTGCCGTCGCTGCGCGCGGGCGACCGGCTGTCGGCCAAGGCATTGCTGCCCGATACCAAGTCGGCACGCTATCTGCTGATCGGCACCTTCCTGCGCGGCGCCGCCAATCCGCCGCCCAAGGACTGGTTCGAACATGCGGAAACCTGGAAATCGAAGGGCAATGTCCTCGAACTCACGGTGCCCGAGGGCGCCGAACAGGCATTGATCCTGCTCGCACCGCAGACCGGGGGCGGGTTCGACGCGGTGCGCGACGGGGTGCGCGGCCGCCCCGGCGTGTTCGTGCGCGCGGCCAAGGATCTGCACCAGGCCTCGCTCGACCAGGCACGGCTCGAGACCTTCGTCGCAACCGTCGGGACGATCGCCGACACCCGCCCCGGCGAGCTCGCCACTGCCGCGCCGCTGCTTGCCAAGGCGCTGGGGATCAAGCTCAACACCGAATGCCTCACCCGTCCCCGCGCGCTGCAGGCGAGCTGCCTGACACAGAACAAGGAAACGCTGGTGCTGCAGGCGCAGCGCGGCACCACTTTGGCCGAGACGCTCACCGGCACCCCGGTCGACGTCGCCTATCGCATCGCCGCCACCCCCGAGGCGGGCGCCGGCTATTACAGCCCCTATATCGGGCTGGCGCGCGACGTCGCGCGGCTGTTCGGCGCCTTCCGCACCGCGCAATACCAGTATCTTCCCGCGCTGACCGTCGCGCGCGGCGATGACCTCCAGCTCAAGCTCAACGCCCCGCCGTCGTTCCAGAATCCGCGGTCGGTGCTGCTCGCCCCGCTGCCGCCGATCGGCGTCGCCACGCCGCCGAGCTGGCAGCCCGGCAGCCGGACCCCGATCTGCCTCGCACGATCCGACGTTACGATCCCGCTCGACGATGCGTCTTTGCTGTTCGCCACCAACTATGCGCGCGACCTCGCCATCGCGGTCACCGTCGGCGGCAAGCCTAGCGAGATTCCCGTGCTGGTCGATGTCGCCGCGGGCGGCCTTCGCCCCGCCAGCCTCGACGCGGTCGCCGCGCTGACCGGGATCGAAGGCGGGGTGCTCCAGGGCAAATGGGGGTTCGATCGCTTTTCTGGCCCGCGGTTGCCGCTCGTGCTCGACGCGCCCGACGCCTGGCACGCCGAACCCGACGATATGATCGTGGTCGGGCGCGAGCATGGGCTGACGCTCAAGGGCGGCGCGGCGGCGTGCGTGTCGCAGCTGACGCTTCGCGATTCGAAGGGAAGCGAGCGGCACCCGGCCTGGACGGCGACCGCCGCCGACGCGATCGAGGCCAAACTCCCGCTCGGAACCGCGGCGCCCGGCGCCTTCACGCTGACCATCGCGCGCCACGGCGCCGCGCCGATGCAACGCATCGCGCTCAAGGGCCGCGTCGAGGCGAGCCGGCTCGATCGCTTCGTCGTGCATCTCGGCGACCGGGAGGCGGTGCTGCGCGGCAGCCGGCTCGACCAGGTCGCGCAGCTCGATGTCGGCGAGCACCGCTTCGCCCCCGGCGATGTCAGCCGCGGCGAACAGGGGGATCGGATGACGATGCGCGCCGAGACCGCCCTCACCGGCCTGACGCCGGGGAAAGCCGTCCCCGCGACCGCGACGCTGCGCGACGGACGCAGGCTTCGCGTCACCGCGACGATCGCCCCGCCGCGCCCGTCGGCGACGCTCATCAGCCGCGAGGCGGCGTATCAACCGGCGCAGGGCGTGCTGCCGATCGCCCTGCCCGACGCGCTGCTACCCGAACGGGGCAGGCTCGCCTTCTCGTTCCGCGTGGCCAACGGCCCCTTGCGCGAGGGGATCGAGCTTGCCGCCAAGGACGGCAGCGTCGCGCGACTCGATTTCGCATCGGGCGCGCTGCAGCGTGTCGGCGATGACGTCGTCGTCGCCAGCGCGAGCGCCGACAAGCTGTTCGATCACGACGTATCGGGGCCGCTGCGCTTCCGCCTGCTCAATGGCGACGCGCCAAGTGATTGGCAGCCGCTCGCGCATGTGGTCCGGCTTCCCGAGATCACGGGGGTGGCTTGCGCACCCGGTGAGGCCGAATGCGCGCTGTCGGGACGGAGCCTGTTCCTGATCGCCGCGATCAGCCAGACCGCCGATTTTGCCGACCCCGTCGCGGTGCCGATCGGCTTCGTCGGCGCATCGATCGCGCTCCCTCGCCCCGCCGGCGATACCTTGTTCCTGCGATTGCACGATGCCCCCGACGCGATCGTCGGGTTGACCTTGTCAAAGCCGTCCTAAGCCCATCGCTCGGTGGCGAGCGCGTTGCCTTAGTGGCGGTCGGACCCGGTGCGCAGCCGGCGGTGCAGGTAGTTTTCGTCGAAGCCCGCGATCTGGATCAGCTTCACCGGATCGATGATGTCGAGACTGCCGCGCCGGAGCGCCATTGCTCCCGCGAGGCGCAGCTCCTTCAACACGCGATTGATATGCACCGAGGTCATTCCGAGCGCATCGGCCAGCACCAGCTGCGATAGTGGCAGCGCCACTTCGCCATCGGTCACCAGCCCGATGCTGTAGGCGCGTAGGTACAGCTCGCACATCAGGTGCGCGACTCGCTCGATGCTGCTGCGTCGCCCCATGCTGACGATCCACGATCGCATGATGCTCTCGTCGATCAATTGCGCGGTGTACATCGCGCGCGCGATCGCCGGGTGGTCGGCCATGAGCGATTGCATCGTCGCTTTCGGGATCGTCGCGACCGTCGCGGTGGTGATCGCCTGGATGCTATGATCCATTTCGGGCAACAGATTGACGTGCAAGTCGCAGGAATCGCCGGGTATCATGAACGCCATGATCTGCCGCGCACCCGATGGCAGGATCTTGTACCGACACGCCCACCCTTCGAGGATGACGAACACGGGCCCCGGCTCATCGCCTTCGCGGATCAAGTCCTGCCGCGCGACAAAGGTTCGCGTACGCGAAGTCGCAGACTCCAATGCAGCAATGTCGTCGGTGCTTAGGGCACTGAGTTCACGCAATTTTTGTACGAACCGATTGCCCATATCACTGCACTACACCCATTTAACATTTTAGGACATTGATCCGTGTTATAGTCCGTTGTTAAGCTAAGTTGTGGCAGGGTGTCGGGACGGGGCATATCAACGCTGCAAATGTGCGCCAGGGCAATCGGACAACGGGCGCGTTCGATGCCCATGTTTGTAAAAGGTCGATGCATGCCTGAAAACGACAATACCCCGATCGTTTCGATTACCCCGCCCGCGACGCCCGATGCCCATGGCCAAGCCGCGCTGATACTGGTCGAAAGCCTGATCCACGGTCTGATCGAACAAACCGTCCTGACCACCAGCGACAGCGTCGCCATCGTCGATCGGGCGATCGACGTGCAGACCGACATCGCCGAAGCATCGAACGATGCGCGCGAGATGTGGCGATCGCAGGCGCTGCTGTCATCGATCGCGTCCTCGCTCGAACATGATCTCGACGACGATGAGCGGCGCTGAGTTCTTCGGCATGTCACTGACGGCCACCCGCTACGCCCTTGCTGCAGCGTCCGGCGCTGCGCTCCTCTCGGCTTCCCCGGCCCGGCGCCGCGGTGCAGTATGCTGAAGGTACAGGACATCATACTCGGCATGCTGGCCGCGGACGAGCCGCTGGACGCCATCTTGTCGCGCCTGTGTATCGAGGCCGAAAAGGCGTCTCCTGGCGCGATATGCTCGATCCTTTCGATCGATCCGCTCGGCTTGCTTCGCCCATTGGCGGCGCCAGGCCTTCCCCCCTGCTTGGCGGCGGCGCTCGACGGGCTAGCGATAGGCCCCGATTCGGGATGCTGCGGCTCTGCGGTATATTGGCGACAGGAAGTGGTCGTCACCGATATCGAACACGACGCATGCTGGGCGCAGCACAAGCATCTGGTGCTGCCGCTGGGGCTTCGCGCCTGCTGGTCGAGCCCGATCCTGGGCGCATCGGGGATGCCGGTGGGGGTGTTCGCCTTCTACTTCAAGCAGCCCCGCGGCCCGAGCGCAGCCGAGCGCCGGATCGTCCGCCAGGTCTTGCAGATCTGCCAGATCACGCTCGATCGTCACCGCCGAAGCGAAGAACAGCAAAGGCGGACGTTGGTCGACGAGCTTACCGGGATGCCCAACCGGCTGGCGTTCGAAGCCGCGCTCGCTGAATTGCCGGTCGATGATCCCGGAAGCTGGGCGATCCTGATGGTCGATGTCGACAACCTCAAGATCGTGAACGACACCTTCGGGAATCGCACCGGCGACCATTTGCTCAAGATCGTCGCCGAACGCGTGTCGCTCGCGGTCACCTCCGAGCCGATCTTCCGGATCGGCGGCGACGAGTTCGTCGTCCTGCTTCGGTCGCCTGCGCTGCTGTACGACCTCGAGCAGACCGCCGAGCGGATCTTGTCGGCGATCTCGCAGCCTACCGAATGCGGCGACGACACCGTCGTTCCGCGCGCCACGATCGGCGGCGCGGCGCTGTCGATCGACGAACCTGCCGCAGAACGCGTCCGCCAGAACGCCGCCTTCGCGCTCTACCACGCCAAGGAAACGGGCCGCGGCGGCTTTGTCCGCTACTGGCCGGGTCTGGGCACCCAGATGAATCGCCGGCTGGGCCATCTCAAGGACGTCGATTTGGCGCTTCGCGAAGGCCGTATCGATGCGTTCTACCAGCCGATCTTCCTGCTGGGGACCCGCGAGGTGGTCGGGCTCGAAGCGCTTTGCCGGATGCGGATCGGCAACGAGATCGTTTCGGCCGCCAGCTTTCAGGAAGCGACCAAGGACGCCCATATTTCAGCGGCGTTGACCGCGCGGATGGTGGATATCGTCGCCAAGGATGTACGGTCGTGGCTCGACCTTGGCATTCCGTTCCAGCATGTCGGGATCAACGTGTCGTCGGCCGACATGCACAGCGGCGGCTTGGCGCAACTGATCAGCACCGCCTTCGACCGCTACCGCGTACCGCTCAGCCACATCATTCTGGAGGTGACCGAGACGGTCTACATGAACGATGACGACGACTTCGTGCAAAAGTCGATCGAGGTCCTTCGCGCCGAGGGGCTCAAGGTCGCGCTCGACGATTTCGGTACCGGCTATGCCTCGCTGACGCATCTGCTGAGCGTGCCGGTCGACATCATCAAGATCGACAAGAGCTTCGTCGATCGGCTCGCGGTGAACGATGCGAGCGCGATCATCATCCAGGGACTGATCGGCATCGCCAAGGGGCTCGGCATCCGCGTGGTGGCCGAGGGGGTCGAAACCCAGGGCCAGGCCGAGCATCTCGCCGCGATCGGCTGTAAGCTGGGACAGGGCTATCTGTTGTCGCGCGCGGTCGATCGCCACGCGACCACGCGGCTGCTGCTCGACCATGCACAGGCGCGCGCCGCCTGATCCTTGCGTCAGCGGGTACCTGCCAGCCTATCCCCGCGCAGCGGTGAGTTGATCGGCCGAAACCGGGCGACCGAACAGATAACCCTGCACCTGCGTGCATCCCCAGGCGCAAAGCTGTTCGAACTGCGCCTGGGTTTCGACGCATTCGGCGACCACCGGCACCCCCAGGCTCTTCCCCAGTCCGATCGCCGCGCGCACGATCAGTGCCGACGAGCGATGGTCGAGCATCGCCGCGATGAAGCGGCCGTCGATCTTCATCCCGTCGAACTCGAACGCCTGCAAATTGCTCAGCGACGCGTGGCCCGTCCCGAAATCGTCCATCACCACCTTGGCCCCCCAATGCTGCAGCTGCCTGAGCGACGTCAGCACCGCGTCGCGCTGGTGCCCGAGCAGCGTGACGTTCTCGGTCACTTCGAACTGCACGCGCCCGATCGCGACGCCGTGCTGCCCCGCAAGCGCATACAGCGCGTCGGCCAGGTCGGGCTGGCGGAACTGGACCGGTGAAAGGTTCAGCGCAAGCGTGAGGTCGGGACGCCACCGCGCCGCCTCCGCGAGCGCTTCGCCCGCCATCCAGCGACCGATATTGTCGATGCTGCCGGTCGATTCGGCGATCGGGATGAAGACGCTCGGCGCGACATCGCCGAGGTCGGGGTGCCGCCAGCGAAGCAGCGCCTCGTACCCGATGACTTCGAGCGTATCGCAGGCCGCGATCGGTTGGTAGCAGATGTGGAACTGCCCTGCCTGCGCCGCACCCTGCAGGTCGCGCGAAAGGCGGCGGCGCAACCGCGTTTCCGCCTCCATCCCCTCGTCGAAAAACCGCGCGGTGTTACGCCCGTCGGCCTTGGCGCGGTACAATGCGACGTCGGCGTGGTTGTAGAGCTCTTCGACATCCTGTTCGCCGCGCGCGATCGCGACGCCGATGCTCATGCGCACCGAAAGATTGTCGGTCTGGTTTTCGGTGGCCTTGAACAGCCGCGCCAACAATGCCTGTGCCGCGGCGGGCTGATCGGCGGCCACCTGGATCACCGCGAACTCGTCGCCGCCGATCCGCGCGACCAGATCGTCGGCGCGCGCACATTCGACCAGCATCTTGCCCGCGCGCCGCAGCGCTTCGTCGCCGCCGGCATGCCCCAGTCGGTCATTGATCGCCTTGAAATCGTCGAGGTCGATCGCGAAAACCGCGACGCTGTCGGCGGTGCGACCGGTACGCCGCAATTCCTGCCGCAGCCGGCTTTCGAACACCAGCCGGTTGGGAAGCCCCGTCAGCGCGTCGTGATGCGCCAGGAAATCGATCTGGCGCCGTGCCTTTTCCTGTTCACCCACGTTCAGGCGATATTCGAGCAACCCGCGCGCCAGGTCGCCCACCTCGTCGCTGCGATCGACGAAGGGGGGGCACGCGGTCGCGATCCGGTCGAAGCCGGGGTGACGAAGCCCCTTGGCGATCTCGACCATCGGCTTGATGACGCTGCGGCGGATCCACAGCACCAACACGATCAGGATCAAGAGCGCGACGATCGCGCCGACCACCAGCCGCAGCGTGCTACGCCGGCTGCTGACGATGCTCTTCTGTACCGCCACATCGATTTCGCGGACCAGCACGTCGCGGGTCGCGGTGCGCCGCGCTTCGAGCGCGCGGAGCGTGCGAAGGAAGTCGGGCATCACCGTCGTCACGGCATCGGGTCGATCCTCTGCCACCATCAGCAGCTTCGCCGCGACGCTCACGAAATCGCGCGCCGACGCCAGATCGACCTCGATATGCTCGCGCACCAGGCCGATCTCGGCGCTGTCGAGCAGCGCACGCGACCGAACCGACTTGGCGCGGAAGCGCTGCAGCTGCGCGCGCAGCGCTCCCCAGCGTTCGGCGGACACCGCATCGCCATCTTCGGCGCTGCGGGTCGCTTCGCCGATCGCAAGCCGCAGTGCGCGCTGCGCGCGATCGGTATCCTCCTGATCCTTGAGCAGTCCGGTCAGCGCGCTGATCTGCCGGTCGGCCGCCTGGACTTGCCGGCCGACGTCGATGCTCAATCCGAGCAACAACAGCAGAAACGCCAGCATCGCTGCCGCCGCGACGGTTACGCGCGCGGCGATCGAAAATCGCATGGGTCGCGGGATCGTCATCGGGGCGAACGTTCGTCGGCTATGGCGGGATAGGATTGGTCGTTCATGCGCGGCTGCATGATATCACGTTCAGGCCGCCACGGGTCTGGTTTCCACCATCTCCGAAATGATGTCGGCCATGTAGGCAAGCGTGGTGGGGATCGGCTTGCCAATATAGCGTTGCCTGGTATCGAGCACGCACAGCGCCCCGATCCGCGTCCCGTCGCGAAGCGTGATCGGATGGCCGACATAGGTACGGACAAAGGGTTCACCCACCACCAAACGAGTTTGCGCAAAGCGTCGGTCATTGGCAGCGTTGGTGACGATGAAGGTGCCGTCCTGAACGATCGTATAATTACAAAAGGCATCGCATCGCGGCATGTGCAATTCTTGGAAACCATAGGCCGATTTGAGCCACTGGGTGTCGCGATCGATAAAGGTGATCAGGCACACCGGGAAGCCCAGAATTTCGGCGACATAGCGCGTGATCAAATCGAACTGGCGCTCGGCGGTGGCGTTCGCGAGCTGTTTGCGGTGAAGGATCGCAAGTCGAGCGGCTTCGTCGCGTGGAACAGGGAAGCCCGGCGCCGGTCCCGCAGAAGCCGCGGTCGCGACCGATGCGGCGTCCATATTGGTCGGGGCCTGGATAGCGACCCGCTGCTGCGCCTGGCGGAATGCCTCGGCGCGATCGCAGACTGCGTGGAGCTTGGTGAAAAATCCGCGCCGATCGTCGATCACCTCGCGCGTGCCGAAGCATGCCGAGGCGCCCAGCGCTTCTAATCTCGACTGCATCAGCACGCTTTTGGCGAGCTGGTCCGACACGATGATCTTCGTGCCGCGCACCTTCTCGAGCATCTTCAGCAACGCCGCGCCGTCGATATACGGCATACACAGATCGATCGTGATCAGGTCGGGTCCGACCCGGCATATCAGATCATAGGCCGTCTGCGCGTCGCTCGCTACGCCGACGACCTGGAAATCGGGCGACTCCTCGAACGCCGTTTCCAGCATGGTTTGAATCGTTCGGGAATCGTCGACGATGACGACCCGTCTTACGCGCCGCGAACAAGCCTGCATTACGCCTTACCCTAACTCACATCGGCGAGGCGCTGCACAAAGCCACCAATGTTATAAACGCTTGTTATGACAATTCCCTTACCGATCCGTTACGTCGGGCGATCGCCGGGGCGGCGTTTCGAAAGCCCAGCGTTCAAATTGCCAGATGCGCGCGGCTGATCCGCAGCGTCACGATCAGGCCTTGCGCCGACCAGTCATAATCGATCGTCCCGCCCAACTGGCGGTTGACGCTGCGCCTTATTAACAGGCTGCCGAACCCGTCGGGGGCGTCGGGTTCGACGACGGGGGGCCCGCCGCGCTCGACCCAGGTCAGCACGATATCGTCGCCGTCGGATTCGCTCGAAAGATCGAGCGTGCCGGTCGGCGCCGACAGCGAGCCATATTTCATCGAATTCGTCGCCAGTTCGTGCACCACCAGCGCGACGCCGGTTGCAGCGTTCTCGCCGACGCCGATCCGCTCGACCGCGACGCGAAACCAGCCCTTGAAGGCGCCGAACTCGTCATAGGGCGCCAGCAATATCGACAGCAGATCGCCCAGCAGCGCCGCTTCCCCCTGCCGCGATGGCAGCGGCCGGACCAGATCATGCGCACGACCGAGCGCCGACAGCCGACCGGTGAGTTCGCGTGCCATGTCCTGCTTGCAGCTTGCCGAACGCGACGCGATCGCGGTCAGCCCCGACGCGATCGTCAGCAAGTTCTTGACGCGGTGGCTCATCTCCCCGCGAGCAATTCGTGCCCCTCCTCGGCTTGTTTGCGGCCGGTGACGTCGACGAAGATCCCGAACATCGTTCGGCCTACGATGCCGACATCTGCGCCTTCGCCGCGCGCAGCGATCCAGCGCACCTCGCCGTCGATCAGGATCCGGAAATCGGTCTCATAGGCACCCAGGATCGCGCGGGTGGCGGCGAAGGCAGCGCGGACCCGGTCGCGATCGGCGGGGTGGATTCGCGCCGACAGCGTTTCGAAATCGACCTCGTTGCTCCATTCGAGCCCCCATAGGTCGAAGCCGCGCCGGTCCATCGTCAGCAGGTCGGTCTCGACATTCCACGCCCACAGCGCGACGCCGGCGGCATCGACCGCCAGCCGAAGATGTTCGGGTTTCCACGCATAGGCTTCGGGCAATTCGGTGATCAAGGCGGGTCCCTTTTGCTCGTTCGTTACGCAACGACGGCGGATGCCGAAGCCAGCTCCCGCAGCGATGCGAGCCACCCGCTCAGAAAGATGCGGCCTATTGGGCATCGGCGGCAAGGCTGACATAAATCGCGTTCAACAGGTCGAGCGATTCCTGCATCCTGGCCTTGGATTCACCCGCTAGCTCCGCGACTTCCATCTTCACTTCGCAGGTCGTCTCGACGACCTCTAGCGCGGCCCCCAGCGTAAAGACCCGCGCTTCGACCAGCGCGTGCAGCATGCTTTCGACCAGCAACAGCGCGGCTTGGCCGTGCGCGTCGGGTTCGGCCGCGCCGGGAACCACCGGGAGGAAGGCATCGCGGTTGATATCGTCCATGACACGGTCGATCGAAGGTCAGGCGAGAGCGATACGCATCTCCCGGCCGCCGGCGCCTGGGTCTGGTTGCCGGCAATACCACGATAATGCACCACTTTTGGATAGGAAACATAATCGAGGTTAGTGTTAGCATGCGGTCATCGGATACCTCGTCGGAGGGAGCACACAATGTCCAACGCCTTCACCGACCGTCTGCGCGGCCACGGCCCGCTCAGCGATGACGACGTCCGATTGCTGACTGCAGCCTGCCACAGCATCCGCGGCCATCGCGCGGGCCATCATTTGATCCGCGAAGGCGATCGTCCCGATCCGGTGTTCGTGATGCTCGAAGGCTGGGCGGCGCGGTACAAGATCCTGCCCGATGGCGGGCGCCAGATCATGGCGTTCATGCTGCCGGGCGATTTCTGCGACATCCACATCGCGGTGCTCGAGGCGATGGACCACAGCATCGTGACGCTGACCAAGGCCAAGGTCGCCTCGCTCCCGCGCCAGCAGATGGAGGCGCTGGTAGAAGCGCGCCCCGCGATCACCCGCGCCTTCTGGTGGTCACAGCTGGTCGATCAGGGCGTGCTTCGTGCGTGGATCGTCAGCATGGGACGCCGCAAGGCGCAGGAGCGCGTCGCGCATCTGATGTGCGAGCTGTACATCCGCATGCACAATATCGGGCTCGCGACCGACAATCAGTGCGAGATGCCGCTGACCCAGGTGGTGCTCGCCGACGCGGTCGGCCTCACCCCGGTCCACGTCAACCGCGTGCTCCAAGCGCTGCGCCAGGCCGAAGTGATGGATCTGCGATCGGGTTCGCTGACGATCCTCGACCCCGCCAAGCTCGCGCGGATCGCCGGGTTCGACGCAAACTATCTGCACCGCCGCCTGAAACGCGCCGCGTAAAGGGTAGTTAATCGCCTCCCGGAAAGGGAGGAGGGTCAAGCCGCCGCTACCTCGTCGGCGGCACCCACCCGATCTTCGCATTCGCCCAGCTGAGGAAGCGCTTCATATTGGGTTGATCGGTATGCCCGCCATCATGCTGACGCCAGGCGAGCTCGCCGTCGAGCAACCCGCTATTCACCGGCGGCAGCTGCACGCCTCGCCAGTCGTCGCCCAAGCCGAGATCGCGCGCGCCCAGCAGGCGCCAGACGCGCCCCGCCGCCACCGCCGCCATCAACGACCCCCGCTGGTCGAGCCATTTGGCGTCGCCCGCTTCGGGAACGCCATAGCTGATGAAGGCGAGCCGCGGTGCGACCAGCGCGATCAGCTGGTGCGAATCGACCGGGAGGTCGCCGGGGTTCAGCGCGTCTTTCCCCGACTTCGCGTTGTATTTTAGGAAGTTGCCCGCCATCCAATAATGCTGGCCGGTCGCCAGATTCGCCACCCCCTCGCCGAAATTGCGGCGAAGTAAGGTCGCGCCGCCCTTGCCCGACGATCCCACCAGCACCATCGCGAAGCGGTCATCGAACGCCGCGGCGAGCAACGCTGCCTTGCCATAGCGCGACACCCCCTCGATCCCGATCCGGCGCGCATCGATCGTCGGATCGGCCGCCAGCCAATCGAAGCCACGGCTCGCGCCCCAGGCCCAGGCACGAAGCGCACCCCAGTCATCGGGCGCGCGCGCCCTGCCCCGATTGGCCAGCCCGATGATTCCCTGGCGCAGCGCGTCGGCATTGTCGGGCTGGACGCTGGTCGGGTCGAGCAGAGCATAGCCCCATCCCGCGGCGATCAACTGCTCCTCGCGCGGCGGGTCGCCCGGGCCCGGCGGGGTGAACCGCAAGGGCTGTTCGGCTTGGAAAGCGAAGAACGGATGCCGCGCGAAGACCGTCGCCAGCGACGGGTCCTGCCGCAGCAGCAGCGCCTTCATCGCTGCGTCGATCCGCGCGGCTTCGGCGCGATCGGGCTGGGTCGGCGCGGGGGGCACGTCGCGGCCGAACATGATCAGCAACGGTACCGGCTGCGTTGCCCCTGCGGGCGTGACGACGGTCATCCGGATATCGACCGCGGGTGCCGCTGCCTCGGGGCTCGGAACATGACCGACGAGCTGCCGAACCCGAACCGGGCGGAAAAATCCGATCGTCTGCGTCTCTTCGGCAACGACGCGCCATTCGACCGCGGGCAGCCCCTTTGGCACCCGCCCATAGATTTCGCGCGAGAACGCCTCGACGATCTCGGGCCGTCGCACCTTCCACCACGCATCGGCAGTGGCGATCCTGCGCCCGTTCTCCGCCATCAGGACGTCTGGCAGCGCGGGGTACGGATTGGCGCTGGCCTCTTCGTAATTGGCATGGTTGGGCGCCTGCTCGTCGCCGCTCGGCCCGGGGACGAGTGCCGTAATCCCCAATTGCCGCATCATCGCCGCACGATCGGCATCGCCGCTGCCCGAATTTTGCGCGGTCAGGGCTGCGGCGGCCAGCAAGATGCCCGCCATCCGTATCGTCTTGCCAGCCATACGCCGCCTCACCTTCCCGGCCCGATCAGCCGCGCATCCTGCCGTCGGGCGCCAGCTTCACCGTCCGCCCCGCTGCCGCCGATGCATAGATCGCCTCGATCAGCCGGGTATCGCGCAGCCCCATTTCCCCCGGCGTGATGATCGGCGTGTTGTCGCGGATCGCGTCGACGAAGTGGTCGATCTGGCGCGCGAACTGGACGCTCGGGTCGCCCGGCGCGAACTCACGGTCCTCTCCGCCCTCGATCCGCATCTTCTGCCCCGAATAGCTCGTGGCCGGATCCATGATCAGCGCGCCGGTGGTGCCACGGACATGCGCGAAATTGACGCCTGCCGAATCATACGAGGTCACCAATTGCGCCACCGCACCCGAGGGAAAGCGCCATTGCGACGAGACATGCGCGAAGATCTCGGCGAAGCGCGGATCGCCATTGGGGCGGAAGGTGCTGGCGCTAATGCTCTCGGGCATTTCATTCGTCAGATAGAGCGCCGATTGCATGCCGTAGAGGCCGTAATCCTCGAGCGGGCCCCCGCCCGCCAGCGCGCGGCTGGTCCGCCAATTCTCGCTCGGGCTGGTGGGCCCCATCCGATAGGATTGCTCGGTCCGCAGCAGCCGGACGTCGCCGACCGCCTTTTGCCGCATCAGCTTCATCGCCTCGACATTATACGGTTCGAAATGCGAGCGGTACGCGATCATCAGCTTGCGGTTCGCGCGTTTTCCGGCAGCGATCATCCGCGCGCAATCGGCGCTCGTCAGCGCCATCGGCTTCTCGCACAGCACGTGCTTGCCCGCGGCGAAGGCGCGCGTCGCATAGTCGGCATGCAGCCCGGTCGGCAGCACGATGTACACCGCATCGATCCGGTCGTCGGCCGCGATCTTGGCATAGTCGGCGTAGGAATGGCGCGCATCCTGCGGCACGCCATAGGCATCGCCGACGCGGCGCAGCTTCTCGGGGTTGCCCGACACGATCGCGGCGATATGCGCACGCCCGGCCTGTCCGAACCGCGGCATCATCTGGTTGAGCGCATAGCCGCCAAGGCCGACGATCGCGAAGCCGACGCTGTCGGCGCGTTTACGTTTTGGCGGGGTGGTGGGAAGCTTGACGCCGCCGGGCATCGGCTGACCGGCCGCGCGCACCGCGCCGCCCGCCTGCAGCAAGGCGCCGGCAGGACTGGCGGTCAACGCCAGCGATGCCACGCCGCCGCTCGCCCCGATGAACCCGCGCCGCGTAAACTTGTCTACGATCATCGCTTCCCTCCTGTCTTGCCACCCAGCATTGGCAGCCGGTCCAGCGCGGTGTCGCATCTTTTGGCGCGCTGTGCCAACCGATTGCCAGCAACTTGAACGAACCCGACGTCGCGTTTCAAGCCGCGATCAGGTCGATCCCAGCCGCGCGAACCCGACGCCGAGCGAAAGCAGCAGGACGATCATGCTGGCACCCAGCGCGATCGCCGCGTCGCGGCCGCGCGATCGAGCATAGGCGATCGTGATACCCAGCTTCACCGTCATATTGGCGAGCACCGTCCCCCCCAGGGCTAGCGCGGCCAGTTCGGGGGAGATGGCGCCGGGTTGCAGCCCGCCGACGGTGACGATCGCGGCATCGACGTCGAGGCTGCCCATCACCAGCACCAGCGTCGCGATGCCTTGTTCGCCGAACCGCCCCTCGGCCCAGCGCGCGGCGACCGCGGCAAGCGCGACGAAGAGCAGGAAGCCGAGCGCAGGCGCCAGCGCGATCGGGTTTCCCGGCGGCGTGGCGTCATCGCCCGCCGATGCCTTGCGATACAGCCAAACCCCGGCGATCAGCGCGGCGAGCGATGCGGGCAGCAGGACGATCGCGAACGGCGCCAGCACCGACGTCGCCAGCGCCGCCACCAGGATCAGCACCCGCAGGTACATCACCGCGCTGGCCAGCGCGATCCCCGCGCTTTCGGCACCCCCGGGCGAATCCGAACCCAGCCGCTGCGCCAGCGACTGGGTCACCGCGGTCGAGCTATAGGCGCCGCCGATCAGCGCGGTGGCGATCGTCCCGTGGCGCGCGCCGAATATCCGGTTCGCGACATAGCCGGCGAAGGAAAAGCCCGTCACCAGCACCACCACCAGCCACAATTTCTGCGGGTTCCAGGCATCATAGGGCCCATAGTCGCCGCTCGGCAGGAACGGCAGCACCGCCGCAGCGATCACCGCGAAGCGCGCCATAGCCTTGATGTCCTGACCATCGAGCTTGGCGATCAGCGCATGCGCTTCGGTGCGGAGCGCCAGGACGAAGGTGACGAGCGCGGCGCACGCGATGGCGAGCATCGGCTGGCCATGGCCCGCGACGAACCCCAGCGCCAAGGTCAGCAACGCGGCGATCGCGGTAGTCGCGTCGGGCTTCAGGCGCTTTGCAGGGTCCGTGGCATAGCCGATCGCCAGGATGAGCGCGGGCGCGGCGATCAGCAACGCCGCGACCAAGGGTTGCTCGTCGGTGCCGAGCAGGCCGGCGAGACCGCCCAGCAGCCCGAGCAGGACGAAGGTGCGCACCCCGGCGACGCGGGTTCCCTCGCGGGCATCGCGCAGGTTCCATCCGCGTTCGATCCCGATCAGCAACCCGATCGCGATCGCGGCGCCGACTGCCAGATGCTGCGCATTCCAGATCATCCGAGGCTCCCCTTGGCGATCGGGCATATCACATCCAAGGCACATGCAATCGACAAGGATGGATCGAAGAGGGGCTCGCTGCCGTGGCGCGACGCCCGAGCCGCTCGCGAGCGGGTCGCCTCTGGCTGCGCGCGGGCGCTGCCATGGCGGTAAGATGAAGCGGGGGGCGTTTCGCCCCCCGCTCACCGATTAGTTGCTGTCCGAATCGTCGTTGCTGTCGACCACGAGGTAGACACCGCCGGCGATGATTGCTGCTGCCAGCAGCGCCGGGAACAGGCTGACGCCCGCCTGACGGTTGGTCTTGGTTGCGGCAGTGCCGGTGCGGGCCTGCGCGACCGAAAGCTTGGCGGCAGGTGCGGCAGCCGAAGCGGCCGATGCTGCGACCGGTGCAGCGATAAGGGCAGTTGCGGCCAGGCCGGAAAGAAGGCGTGCGATCATATTCGGGTCTCCCTGTGGTGCGCGCGACGGTGCGCTACCCCGTACCAGTAACCGATCGACGCTTAAGTTCCTCCACGATCGACAAAATACGTGGCGAAGGCAGGGTTTTTCACGCGATTGTTGCATTTTGGCAGCACTATCGTGCCACTGCACACTAGTGTTGACGAAGCGTTAAAGACGCTATTGGAAATATGGCGCTGGCGGCTGCGTTGGACTGTCGGCAACTGCGGCGATCCTGGCACACTTCGCGGTGGGAGCCGGGACGACCCGCGGCGAAATCGTTGCGGCTGCTTCCTTCCGGACCTGACCGGGTTGGCGACGACCACGTCCGCCCGACTCCCGAGCGGGCATATGGCGAAGGTTGCGCGGGCGCGCAAGCATTGGCGGCGCGCAGCGCTACCCTACCTCAGGCGAACAGGTCGCCGATCAGCGATCCGACGCGGGCATGCGCTTCGCCGGCCCGAGCGGGGTCTAGGCCGGGGGCGTCGAGATAGCAGGCGATGAAGATCGTCTTGCGCCCCGGCGGGATGGCGACCGCGATGTCGTTGAAATAGCCCTCGCCGCTGGTGCCGGTCTTGTCGCCGACGCGCTAGGTCGCGGGCAAGCCCTTACGCAGCCGCGCGCGACCCGTGGTGCTCGCCACCATCCAGCCGAGCAGCCTGTCGCGCGCGGCCGCCGACAGCGTGCTGGCGGTGAACAGCTGTTCGAGCAACGCCGCCATCGCCTGCGGCGTGGTGGTGTCGCGAACATCGCCGCCGCGTACCTGGTTGAGCGTCGGCTCGTCGCGGTCGAGCCGGGTGACGGTGTCGCGCTGTTCGCGGAAGAAGCGGGTGAGCCCGGTCGGACCGCCCAATTGCGGGAGCAGCAGGTTGGCGGCGGCGTTGTCGCTGACGGTGACCGCGGCTTCGCACAGTTGCTCGATACTGAGGCGCCCGGCGGCGAGATTGGCTTGCACCGTCGGCGAATGGCCGACCAGGTCGCCCTCGCCGAAACGGATCGTCTGCGCGAGATCGAGCCGCCCGGCATCAACGCGCGCGAGGATCGCGGCGGCGAGCGGCGCCTTGAAGGTCGAGCACATCGCAAAGCGGCTGTCGGCATCGAGCGAGAAGCGCCGCCCGGTGCCGCTGTCATGCACCGCGATCCCCAGCCGCCCGCCGGTTTCGGCGCGGATCGCCTCGAACGGGTTGGCGCGCGCCTGCGCGAAGGCGGGTCCGGCGGCGATCGTCGCGGCGGTGCCGATGAGCAGCGAGCGGCGGTCGATCATCTCAGCGCCCCCGCATGTCGCGGCGTTCGGGCGGGATTCGCACCGTCATGCCGTCGAGCGTCTCGTCGAGGTGGATCTGGCACGCCAGCCGGCTGGTGCGGGTGGCGCTGGTGGCGAGATCGAGCATGTCTTCCTCCTCTTCGCTGGCGGGGGGCAGGCGATCAAAATCCTCGGCGGCAATGATGACGTGGCAGGTAGAGCAGGCCATCTGCCCCTCGCACGTTCCCTCGAGCGGCTGGCCGTCATTTTGCGCGACGTCGAGCAGGCGATCCCCCGCGGCGGCGCTGACTTCGCGGACGGCGTCGCCCTCGGCGGCGACGAAGCGGATGCGGATCATGCGGCGATCCGCTGCGCGCGGGCGGCGGCGTCGATCCGGGTAAGCGCGTCGATCAATTCGTCTTCCTTCGTGTAGCGGCCGAAACCGATGCGGATCGATGCCCGCGCCTGCGCCTCGCTCAGGCCGATCGCGCGCAGGACGTGGCTCGACCGCCCCGATCCGCTGGCGCAGGCCGACCCCGCCGAAAAGGCGATGTCGCGACATTCGCTCATCAGGCGCGCGACGTCGAGGCCGGCGCGGTGGAGGTTGAGGTTGCCGGGGTAGCGCGGGGCGGTGGGGGCGTTGGCGTGCCAACCCTCCCCGTGCCCTGGAGCGGGAGCCAAGCCGAGCATTTCGGCCGCCACGCTCGCCAACCGCTCGACATGCGCCGCATCCTCGGCCGCTCGCTCGGCCATCAGCCGCGCCGCGGCGCCGAACCCGGCGCATAATGCCGGCGACAAGGTGCCCGACCGCCCGTCTTCCTGGTTGCCGCCGTGCATCAGCGGCGCCAGCTTGACCCCATCGCGAAGCCACAGCGCGCCGATCCCCTTGGGACCATAAATCTTGTGCGCCGACAGCGCGATCAAGTCGCAGCCCGTCGGCACCGGCACGCGGCCATAGCCCTGCACCGCGTCGCACAGCATCAGCGCGCCGGCGTCGTGCGCCAGCGCGGCCAATTGCGCGATCGGCTGGATCACGCCGATCTCGTTGTTCACCAGCATCGCCGCGACCAACCCGGTGCCCGGAACGATCGCCGCGCGCGCCGCGTCGAGGTCGACCAGCCCGTCGGCGCCGACCGGCAGTACCGTCACCGTCCTGCCGCGCGCCGCCTCTGCCTGTACGGTGTCGAGCACCGCAGCGTGCTCGGTGGCCAACGTCACGATCGGGCCGGTGGTGCCCTTGATCGCCCAGTTGAGCGATTCGGTCGCGCCGCCGGTGAAGGCGACCCGGCCGTCCTCGGGCAGCAGCCCGGCGATCCAGTCGCGCGCGACCTCGACCGCGGCCTTGGCCTTGCGCCCCGGCGCGTGCGGCGAATGCGGGTTGGCGTGCTGCGTCTGGAGCCAGGGCGCCATCGCAGCGAGCGCTTCGGGGGCGAGCGGGGTCGTCGCCTGATAATCGAGGTAGATCACAGCCGCTGATCGGGTGCGGAAGGCTGGGCGCGCAGTTCGCCGGCGATTTCGCGCCAGGCCGCGACGAAGCGCGCAATGTCGTCGGCGCCGGTTTCGCGCCCGAAGCTGACGCGAATCACCTCGCCCGCGTCGGCAGCGGCGATTCCCATCTGCGCCAGCACATGGCTCGGCCGCATCGATCCCGACGAGCATGCCGCCCCCGCCGACACCGCGATCCCCGCAAGGTCGAAGCGGATGAGCTGGGTCGCGGCGGCGACGCCGGGCATCCGATAGGCGCCGATCAGGGGCGTCCGCCGCTCGGCGGTGCTCGCGATCGGATCGCCCCCCGCCTCGGCGATCAGCACGTCGAGATGATCGCGAAGGTCGGCCATGTAGATCAGGTCCTCGGGGGTATCGAGCGCCGCCTGGAACGCCACTGCACCTGGCATATTCTCGGTCCCGCCGCGATAGCCGCGCTCCTGTCCGCCGCTCGGATGCAACGTCGTCAGGTCACGCACCAGCAGCGCGCCGATGCCGATCGGCCCGCCGCGCTTGTGGCCTGAGATCGCGATGAAATCGGCATGGTCCTGCGGCAGGTCATGATCGTCCCAGCCGACGGGCATCTGCGCCGCGTCGGCGAGCAGCAGCCCGCCCGCGGCGTGGACGATCCGCGCGATTTCGGCGAGCGGCTGGAGCACCCCGGTTTCGTTGTTGCCCCATTGCACCGCGACCAGCGCCCGGTCGGGGGTGCGCGCGAGCGCGGCTTCGAGCGCGGCGCGGTCGAGCGTCCCGTCGGCGAGTACCGGCAGCCGTTCGGAATCGGGCACCGCACGCAGCACCGCCTCATGCTCGGTTGCCGACACCAGAACCGCGTCGGCATTGGCACGGGTGCAGGCGATCGCGATCGCCTCCGACGCGCCGCTGGTGAAGATGCACTCGCCCGCCCAGCCATAGGCTGCGGTAATGCGGCCGCGCGCGCGCTCGATCGCCGCGCGCGACGCGCGCCCTTCGGCATGCGGCGACGACGGGTTCGCCCAGCGCGCAAAAGAATCGGCAAGCGCCTGCGCCGCGGCTGGCACCATCGGCGTGGTAGCGGCGTGATCGAGGTTCAGACGGTCGCCCAAGGCGGCTTTCCTTCGATGGCGGCGGATAGATTGCGTGTTCGCAGCAGCCGCCTATATAGCCTGCACGTTTTTATGCGCCACCGCGCCCATCCTTTTGCCGAACAGGTTTGCCGATGCCCGAAGTGATCTTTCCCGGCCCCGAAGGTCGTCTCGAAGGGCGATTCGCCCCCGGCCCGCGTCCGCGCGCACCCGTGGCGATGATCCTGCACCCGCATCCGCAATCGGGCGGCACGATGAACAATCGCATCGTACAGGAACTCTACAAGACCTTCCAGCGCCGTGGCTTCGCCACCCTGCGCTTCAATTTCCGCGGCGTCGGCAAGAGCCAGGGCACCTTCGACAACGGCGTTGGCGAGCTTTCGGATGCGGCGAGCGCGCTCGACTGGGTCCAGAGCTTCCACCCCGAAGCGCAGACGACCTGGATCGCGGGCGTCAGCTTCGGCGCGTGGATCGGGATGCAGTTGCTGATGCGCCGGCCCGAGATTCGCGGCTTCATCTCGGTCGCGCCGCCCGCCAACATGTATGATTTCACCTTCCTGGCGCCCTGCCCGAGTTCGGGAATCATCATCCAGGGTGATGCCGACGAAGTCGTGACGCCGAGCGCGGTGCAGAAGCTGGTCGATAAGCTGCGCACGCAAAAGCACATCACTATCCACCACGACACGATCCCGGGTGCTAACCATTTCTTCGAGCATGAAATGCCGCAGCTGATGGGCAGCGTGGACAAATATCTCGACATGCGGCTCGCGCCCGATTCGCCGATCCGGTGAGGCGTTAGAGCAGCGATATGGCCCGCGCATGCCCGATCAGCCGACGACCCTCGTAAATCTCCCACGTACACCCCGGGGCAATGGGAGGGTCTACGTCGGTTGCGAAATCAACAAGGCAGGTGAATTCTGCGCCAGGTAAGATGAAGCCTTCGCCATCGGGCGTTACTTGACCGATGTGCCTTGGGCCGCTGGCACCGAAGAAGGCATGGTTGGGGCGAAAAGTCTCTCTTAATGGCGTGGTTCGTCCACCCTCTTCGGTAGCCAACAGCTTCACTAGCGCGCGTAGCCGCAACGACATTTCCGTTCACGCCGTCCAGATCAGCACGTTGCCGACCAGCACAAGCGCGACGCCGATCATCAGCGTCCCCTTGAGCCGCTCGGCGCGCTGGATCAGTGCGATGCCGCCGAAGACGAGCGCGAAGGCACCGATCATCGCGATGGTGAGGAGGGTGGTGGCTAGGGTCGAGGTGGGCATTTTCGCGGTATAGCCATTCCTCCCCCGCAGGGGGAGGGGGACCGCGCAGCGGTGGAGGGGGGGCGCCGCATAAGATGCCGGTCGCTTCCTCCCCCTCCACCATGCTCCGCATGGTCCCCCTCCCCCTTGCGGGGGAAGAATTACGCCCCGCCCGCCTACCCCGCCAACACCGCCGCATAGTCCGCCGGATCGGTATTCCCGCCCGACAGCAGCACCAGCGTCCCGGCCTTCGCAGGCAGCTTGCCCGCCAGCAGCGCCGCCAGCGCCACCGCCCCGCCGGGCTCGAGCACCAGCCGCAGCCGCCGCGCCGCAAACCGCTGCGCCACGCGCACCTCTTCCTCGCTCACCGCCACCCCGGTCGCGCCGCGGCGCGACAGCACGTCGAAGGTGCGCTCGGCCACCCGCATCGTCTGCAGCGCGTCGCAGGCGGTGGGCGGCGGGTTCGGCCCGACGGGTTCGATCCAGCCCGCCTCCAGGCTGCGCGTCATGTCATCCCAACCCTCGGGCTCGGCGATCACGATCTCGGCATCGGGGAGCGCCAGCGCGGTGCCTGCCGCCAGCCCACCGCCGCCGCACGGCACGATCGCGCGCAGCGGATCGCCCAAGCCCGCCGCCTGCATCTGCGCCGCCGCTTCGACCGCGGCGCTCCCCTGCCCCTCGATCACCCAGGCATCGTCGAAGCTCGGCACCAGCACCGCGCCGCGCGCATGTGCCAGATGCGCCGCGATCTTGGTGCGATCCTCGGTCATGCGATCATAGCGAACTACTTCTGCACCCAGCGCCAGCGTCGCATCGAGCTTCACCTTGGGCGCATCGGCGGGCATCACGATCACCGCGGGCATGCCCAGCCGCTTCGCCGCCCAGGCGACGCCCTGCGCATGATTGCCCGAGGAGAAGGCGACGACCCCCGCCGCGCGGTCGGCCTCGGCGATCGCGGTGAGCCGGTGCCACGCGCCGCGCAGCTTGAACGCGCCGACCGGCTGCAGGCTTTCGGCCTTGAAGGCGACCTCGACCCCGCCGATTTCGAGCACCAGCAACGGCGATGGCGGAAGGATCGCGGCGATCTTGGCGGCGGCATCGCGGACGCCGGCGCGGGTGGGCTGTCGTAAAAGCGTCACAAATCACCTCGGGCAACGAAAAAACCCCGCAGAATCACTTTACATCCGGGGGGTGCGACCATAGATGCACCCCTCGCTGCCCCATGGGACTTCCAACCGCAAGGCAGTGTTTCTGTACTTATGCCGAAAGGCAATTGGAGGTCCCTTGAATTGGCCAAGCACTATAGCGCGCTGGGGTTAGCTTCTTCCCCGTTCGCCAACGCCATCGGCGTTGCACACGACAATGCACCGGTTCAGCCGGTGACGTTGGTTCGTCCCCACGCGGCTCGTCGCGCGGCTCGGTTCTTCGTCGAGAAGTTTCCGGGCACGTCGATGTATGCGGTGAAGGCGAACCCTTCTCCAGACCTGCTGCAAATCCTGTGGGATAGCGGCATCACGCATTACGACGTCGCGTCGATCGGCGAGGTTCGGCTGGTGGCACGCACGCTGCCCGAGGCGACCTTGTGCTTCATGCACCCGGTCAAGGCCGAGGAAGCGATTGCCGAGGCGTATTTCACGCACGGCGTTCGCACCTTCTCGCTCGACACGATGGAAGAGCTCGACAAGATCGTGCGCGCTACCAAGGCCGCCGAGGATCTGACGCTGTGCGTCCGCATTCGCGTCTCGTCCGAGCTGTCGAAGCTCAGCCTCGCGTCGAAATTCGGCGCGGGCCCCGGCGAGACCAAGGAATTGCTGTTCGCGGCGCGGCAGGCATCGGATGCGCTCGGCATCTGCTTCCATGTCGGCAGCCAGGCGATGTCGCCCGACGCCTATGCCCAGGCGATGGAGCGCGTCCGGCTGGCGATCGTCGAGGCGGCGGTGACGGTCGACGTGATCGACGTCGGCGGCGGGTTTCCCTCGTCCTATCCGGGCATGGAGCCGCCCCCGCTCGAGCGCTATTTCGACGTCATCCACCGCGCGTTCGAAGCCTTGCCGATCTCCTATTCGGCCGAGCTTTGGGCCGAGCCCGGCCGGGCATTGTGCGCCGAATACAGCTCGCTGATCGTGCGCGTCGAACAGCGGCGCGGCGACGAGCTGTACATCAACGACGGCGCCTATGGCGCGTTGTTCGATGCGGCGCATGTCGGCTGGCGTTTCCCGGTCGAGCTGCTTCGCCAGCCCGAGAGCCGCGCCAAGGACATGGCGTTCAGCTTCTATGGCCCGACGTGCGACGACATGGACCATATGGCAGGGCCGTTCATGCTGCCCGCCGACGTGAAGGCGGGCGACTATATCGAGGTCGGGATGCTCGGCGCCTATGGCTGCGCGATGCGGACCGCGTTCAACGGCTTCGGTGTCGATGCCGTGGTCGAGGTAAGCGACATGCCGATGGCGACCTTGTACGACGATGTCGACGAGGATGCCGGGCGCAGCAACGTGGTGCGACTGGGCGCGCGCGGCTGAACGCGGCGAGGGTTGAAGAAAAAGGCGGCGGGAGCAAAAGCTTCCGCCGCCTTTTTTTGTTTGGCTCCCCTCCGTTCTTCTTGCCCCCTCCCTGGAAGGGAGGGGCTGGGGGTGGGTAGGGTCCGGGGGTACGGCTTCCGCGCGCTTCGACGCCACCGTGACGCGAGCACTCGACCCACCCCCTACCCCTCCCTTTCAGGGAGGGGCGATCACGACAATCGGTCGCGGAAGCTTTCCCAGCCGAATTCGCGCACGATCTCCAGGCTGTCGTCGCGGCTGTCCCACAGCGCGATCGCAGGCAGCGGCACGCCGTTGAAGGTCGTCGTCTTTACCATCGAATAATGCGCCTGGTCGAGGAACGCGACGCGGTCGCCGGGCACCGGCATCGCGCCGAAGCGATAGTCGCCGACGATGTCGCCCGCCAGGCACGACGGCCCGCCCAGCCGGACGGTGACGCCCTCCCCCGCCAAGGGCTCGCCGAGCAACGCCGGACGGTAAGGTGCCTCGATCACGTCGGGCATGTGGCAGGTCGCCGAGATGTCCAGAATGCCGATCGGCATGCCGTTATCGAACCGGTCGAGCAGCTCGCCCACCAGGATGCCAGCATCGAGCGCGATCGCCTCGCCGGGCTCGAGGATCACTTCCAGACCAGTGGCTTGCCGTACGTCCTTCAGGAACGCCACCAAATCGTCGCGCTGGTAATCGGCGCGCGTGATATGATGCCCGCCGCCGAAATTGAGCCATTTGAGCTGGCCGAAATAGGGCGCGATCCGAGGGCGCAGCGCTTCCCAGGTGCGGCGAAGCGGCGGGAAATCCTGCTCACACAGCGAATGGATATGGAGGCCGTCAATACCCTCTAGATCGGCGGCGGTGAGCTGGTCGGCGGGGTGGCCGAGGCGCGAATGCGGTTGCGCCGGGTCATATTTCGCGACCTCGCCCTCGGCATGCATCGGGTTGAGGCGAAGCCCGACATCGAACACCGCCCCCGCCTCGCGCGTGGCGGCAATTTCGGCGGCGAAGCGCTTGTGCTGGCTGGGGGAATTGAAGATCACATGGTCGGACAGCCGGCAAACCTCCGCGATGTCGCCGGCCTTATACCCGGCGCAGAAGGTCGCGATCTCGCCGGTATAATGCTCGGCCGCCAGCCGAGCCTCCCACAGCCCCGAGGTCGCGGTGCCGTCGAGATAGCGGCCGACCAGGTCGCCCAGCGACCACATCGAGAACGCCTTCATCGCCAGCAACACCTTGATACCCGCGCGATCGCGGACATCGGCGAGGATCGCGAGGTTGCGCTCGATCGCCGCCTTGTCGACGACGAAGCAGGGGCTCGGCACGCGCGCGAGATCGAAGCGCGCGAAGGCGCCGGGATCGCCGGCCTTGGTGGTCATTGCTTGCATAGCACGTCACCCCAGCGAAAGCTGGGGTCTCCCCGTAACGAAGCGCCGCGATTGCGGCACGAGACCCCAGCTTTCGCTGGGGTGACGATCCTCCCGATCGTCAGAACCGCAGCGGTTCGGGCAGTTCCTTGACCTGCCACGGCAGGCCATGCGCGTTGAGCATGTCCATGAAGGGATCGGGATCGAGCTGTTCGATGTTGAACACGCCCTCGCCCTTCCAAATGCCGCCCAGCATCAACGCCGCCCCGATCATCGCAGGCACGCCGGTGGTGTAGCTCACCGCCTGGTTGCCCGTCTCGGCATAGGCGTCCTCATGGTCGCAGACGTTATAGACATAGACGGTCTTCTGCTTGCCATCCTTCTCGCCGGTGGCGATGTCGCCGATATTGGTCTTGCCCTTGGTCGTTTCGCCCAGCGTCGAGGGTTCGGGCAGCACCGCCTTGAGGAACTGCAGCGGCACGATCTCGCGGCCTTCGAACATCACCGGCTCGATCGAGGTCATGCCGACATTTTCAAGCACGCGCAGATGCGTCAGATATTGCTCGCCGAAGGTCATCCAGAAGCGGATCCGCTTGATCTCGGGCAGGTGCTTGGCGAGGCTTTCGAGCTCCTCGTGGTACATCAGATACATGTTCTTCGCGCCGACCTGGTCGAAGATGAACACCTGACGCTCGCTCAGCGCCGGGGTTTCGACCCATTCGCCGTTTTCATAATGACGCGCGGGCGCGGTCACCTCGCGAATGTTGATCTCGGGGTTGAAGTTGGTCGCGAAATGCTGGCCGTGATCGCCGCCGTTGCAATCGAGAATGTCGAGCGTGTCGATCCGGTCGAGCAGATGCTTCTTGATATAGGTCGCGAACACGCTGGTGACGCCCGGATCGAACCCCGACCCCAGCAGCGCCATCAGCCCGGCTTCCTTGAAGCGCTGCTGATACGCCCATTGCCAGCTATATTCGAACTTCGCCTGGTCGCGCGGCTCGTAATTGGCGGTGTCGAGATAATGGGTGCCAGTCTTGAGGCACGCCTCCATCAGGTTGAGATCCTGATAGGGCAAAGCCAGGTTCACCAGCAGCGCGGGCTTGACCTGTTCGATCAGCCGCGCGGTCGCCTCGACATCGTCGGCATCGACTTCGGCGGTGGCGATCTCGACGCCGTAGCGCTCCATCACCGACTTGGCGATCGCATCGCATTTGAAGCGGCGGCGGCTCGCCAGCGTGATCTTCCCGAACAAATCGGGGTTCTTCGCCATCTTGTGGACTGCAACCGACGATACGCCGCCCGCACCGATCACCAGAACGTCTTTCACAGATGAGCCTTTCGGATAGAAACCAGTTGCGCTGCCCATATGGGAGCGTGTCGAAGGATGCAAAGATTAGGCGCGCGGGGTGACGCCGCGGTGACAGGTGAGACAGCGATGATCGACCGGCGAACGATATTGGGCGCGAGCGCGGCGATGGCGGTGACCGGTGCCGCCGCGGGTGTCGCGCGCGCCACGCCGCTGCAGCGCACGACGCTGCAATGGCCGACGCGCGAGCATTTCAAGCTTTGGCCGGGCGGGGCGCCGGGGGCGCCCGCGACGCTGCCGGTGCCCAAGCGCGACGGCCCCGAGGATGGCCGCGAACTATGGATGCGCGGCGTGGCCGAGCCGACAGTGTCGGTCTATCGCCCCGCCAAGCCCAACGGCATCGGCGTGCTGTCGATCCCCGGCGGCGGTTACAGCTTCGTGTCGGTCGAGAATGAGGGCGCGGGCGTGGCGCGGGTGCTCAATCCGCTGGGCTATACAGTGTTCGTGCTCACCTATCGCCTGCCCGGCGAAGGCTGGAGCCAGCGCGCCGACGTACCGCTGCAGGACGCGCAGCGCGCAATGCGGCTGATCCGCGCGCGCGCGGGCTCGCTCGGCATCGATCCGGCGAAGCTCGGCATCCTCGGTTTTTCGGCGGGCGGGCATCTGGCGGCGTCGCTGACCGTGGGGCATGCCGACCCGGTATACACAGCGGTCGACGCAGCCGATCGCGGCGATGCGCGCCCGGCATTTTCGGGGCTGGTCTATCCGGTGACCGCACTGACCTATGACGACAAGCTCAACGGGTCGGGCCGCAACCTGGTGGGCGACGTCGCCGATCCGGCGATTCTGGCGCGCTACGACACCGTCGCGCGGGTGACCGCGCAGACGCCGCCGATCTTCCTGCTGCACGCCGCCGATGACGGACTGGTGCCGCTCGAGATGGGGCTGTCGATGCTGACCGCAGCGCGCGCCGCGAAAGTGCCGGTCGAAGGGCATTTCTACGAAAAGGGCGGGCATGGCTTCGGGATGGCGGCGGATCCGGCGCACCCGGCGCACGGCTGGGGCGCGCTGTTCGCAACCTGGGTCGCACGGCATATGGCAACCTAAAACCCCTCTCCCGCAAGCAGGAGAGGGTTTTAAGCGAACAACCGCGCGACGCTCTTCTCCAGCATCAGCAATTGCCACAGCGTCCGGCCATGCTCGGCCCTCCCCGCCTTGTGCTCGCTTGCCAGCCGTTCGATCGCCGCCGGCTCGAACCACGTCGCGAGCACCGCCGACCGTGCCAGGTTCGCGGCATCATCGGCCAGCGGCCCACGGAACCACGCGCTGATCGGCGTCACGAACCCCATCTTGGGCCGATACAGGATTTCGCGCGGCAGATACGGCTCCATCGCCTTCTTCATCAGCCACTTGCCCTCGCTGCCTCGTATCCGGAGCGAAGTTGGCAGCGTCGCGGCGAATTCGATCAGCCGGTGGTCGAGCAACGGTTCGCGCGCTTCGAGGCTCACCGCCATGCTGGTGCGATCGACCTTGGTGAGAATGTCGCCGGGCAGCCAATGCTTGAAATCGGCATATTGCGCGGCGTCGAGCCCGTCGCGGGCCGGCGCGGCGCGCATCGTTTCGATATAGCGCCTTTCGGCGCGATGGCCCCCAAGCGCGCGGCGGGTGGCGGCATTGTACAGCCCCTCGCGGATCGCGGGCAACGTCACCCCGACCGACTTGGCATAGGCAGTCGGACCATCTTCGGCGAGCGCGAGCAAGGTCGTCCTGGCGCGCAGCGGACGCGGTGCCCAATCGGCCTTGGGGTAGATCGCCCCGAGCGCGCCGGCACCACGGCGAAGCGCCGCCGGCAACAGCCCGCGCACCCGCTCCTCGGCGGCGTGGAAGCGATAGCGGCGATAGCCCGCCATCGCCTCGTCGGCACCGTCGCCCGACAGCGCCACCGTCACCCGCTCGCGCGCCAGTTCGCAGACGCGATAGGTGGCGAGCGCCGAGGCATCGGCAAAGGGTTCGTCGAACGCCGCCACCAGCGTGTCGATCAACGCGAAATCGTCCGAAGCGACGGTGCGGACTCGGTGATCGGTGGCGAAGCGATCGGCGATCGCCTGTGCGTGCGCGCGTTCGTCATGCCCCGCCTCGTCGAAGCCGATCGTGCAGGTCTGCACCGCGCGCGGGCTCGCCTCGGCCATCAGCGCCACCACCGCCGAGCTATCGACCCCGCCCGACAGGAATGCGCCCAGCGGCACGTCGGCGACCATCCGCGATCGCACCGCGGCGCGCAGGTGATCGGTGAGTTCGGCCTGCAGGTCGCGGGCGCTGCCCTTGGCACGCTGCGAGAAATCGACGTCCCACCATTTGCGTGGTTGCGGCACCGGATGCCCGCGTTCGACCAGCAGGAAGTGGCCGGCGGGGAGCTTCTTCGCTCCGGCGATCAGGCAGGCATCGTCGGGGACATAGCCAAGCCCCATGAAATCCTCGATCGCGCGCACGTCGAGTTCGCGCCGCAGCAAAGGATGCGCGAGCAATCCCTTCAGTTCGGACGCGAATGCAAGCGCGCCGTCGGCAAGTTCGACATAATGGAGCGGCTTCACCCCCATCCGGTCGCGCGCGAGAAACAGGGATTGGCGGCGGCTGTCGTGCAGCGCGAAGGCGAACATGCCGTTGAGCCGATCGAGCAGCTCAGGCCCCCATGCGCGCCAGCCGTGCAGCAGTACCTCGGTATCGCCCGCGGTGCGGAAGTGCGCGCCCTTCGCCTCGAGTTCGGCGCGGACTTCAGCGAAATTGTAGATCTCGCCATTATAGGTGACGGTGATCTCGCCATCGTCGGTCGCCATCGGCTGCCGCCCGCCCGCCAGGTCGATGATGGACAAGCGGCGGTGGCCGAAGCCCACGCCGGGCGCGGTCCAGATTCCCGACCCGTCAGGCCCGCGATGCGCGAGCGCGTCGGTCATCGCGGCGATGCGCGCGGGTTCGACGGGCTTGGGGGTGCCGGGGTAGAACAGGCCTGCAATGCCGCACATTCAGCGCGTGTCCCCTGCCCCGGCACCCACGCTCGTCATCCCCGCAACGGCGGGGATCCAGTGTTGCCGGACCATCCGCCGCGGTTGCAGATATCGATCCCCGCCCGCCCGGGAATGACGATGGATAGCTCTCATCTGCGCCCCGAGGCGCGATCGGCCATCCGTTCGATCGGCCCCGCCGCCGCGACGAAGCGTTCCAGCACCGCGCGGCTGTCCTGCCCCGGCACCCGCACCGTCGATGCCAGCACCGCCACCGCGCGGCTGTCGTCGCCCGTCAATTTCACCCGCAGCGTCTCCAGCTTCACGCGCCTTGCGTCGCCGGTGAGCGTAGCGCCGATGCGGTGCCACGTCACCGTCTCGCGCTCGATCGGGCCGGCATGCGTCATGCGAAGCGCCGCGCCGCCCGCCAGATCGGGCAGGTCGTGAACGCGGATCCAGCGATCATTCTCCCGAATCGCGCCAATGCCGAAGCCGACGAGCTCCTTGCCCTCATGCTGGTTGGCATAGACCGCGATCGCGAGATCGACCGTCGCGCCCGATCCATCGCCATAGCGCGCCATCGCGAAACGGTCGGCGCCGGGGTAATTCGGTACCCAGGGCGCGGCGGTCGCGGTGGGAACGCGGGTCCAGCCTGGAACTTCTGGCAGCGCGATCCGATCGGGCAGCGGCGCGGCGCGCGCGTCGATCGCGTGCGCCCAGCCCGCGGCGGCCACCGCAATCGCGATGACAAAGCCAGTCGCGCGGAAAACGTCGGTGGTACGGCGGGGAATCGCCTGCAGCCGGCTCGCATCGAACCACGCCGCATCGGGATCGCGATCGAACCAGCGCCAGCCGATCGCCAGCACCGCGACCATCACGAAGGCGAAGAACACCCAGCCATAGACGATATGGTCGAACCCCGTCGCCGCCTCGACCGAGGTCAGTTCGGCGGCATAGATCGTCCCCCAGGCGCGCACACCGTTGGCCAGGATCGGCACGACGATCGCGACGACCATGAACGCCGCGCGGCGCGGCCACGACACGAAGCAGACATTGGCGACGAGCACGCCGTAAGCGAGCATCGCGATGAGGAACTTCGCCCCCGAACACGCCTCGGCCACCTCGAAATAGCCCTTGGGGGTGGTGATGAGCACACCGTCGACCACCGCGGGCACCCCCGCGGCGTGGAGCATCGGCATCAGCAGCGCGACGGTGACGTCCTGCAGCGGCGCCTCGAACGCCTCGCCGAAGGGCACGAGGAAGAGCAGATACGCGATCGGGAACAGCAGCGCGCACGCGACCTGCGGTCCCAGGATTGTCACGACCGCGCCCTGGAGCATCAGCACCAGCCCGAGATGCCGTGCGAGCGCGACCCCGGCGATCTCGCCGACGAACCAGCCGAGCGCCCCCAGCGCCACCAGCGCGAGCGCGGGCCACCAGGCGGCCACCGGCACCGCGGGCAGCGCTTCCTTGCGCTGCCACACCAGCCAGCCGACCACCGGCAGGATGAACAGACAATGCCCGAAGGTGGTCGAGTTCCAGTAGATGTCGGCCAAATCGGCGACGTCGCGCGCGAAGATCAGCAGGATCGCCGCCCAGGCGAAGGCCAGGAACGCGGCGTGGCGACGCCAGCGCACGTCGAAGCCGCCGGCGCGGGCGAAATCCGCCGCCGAAATCGCGATCGTCACGCCGCGGCCCTGGTTTCGAGCCCGAGCAACGCATCGAGCGGCCCGAGCCGTGCCGGCCAGCCATAGCGCCGCTCGACCTGCCGCCGCGCCGCGGGGCCGAGGTCGCCGGGGCCGGCGATCAGCGCATCGATCGCCGAGACATAGCCGGCGGGGGTGTCGGCGACGGTGATCGTGCCGGCATGATCAATCCCCTCGGCGGCGGCGGCGCTGGCGAGCACCGGGCGCGCCATCGCCATCGCCTCGAGCACCTTGTTCTGGATGCCGCGCGCGATCTTGAGCGGTGCGACCACCACCGCAGCGGCAGCGAGCCAGCCGCGCACATCGGCGACTTCGCCGGTCACCAGCACGCTCTCGCTGGCCAGCCGCGATACCTCCGGCACGGGCGCCCGCCCGACGATCGCGAAGCGCGCGGTCGGGTGGCTTCGGCGGACCAGCGGCATCACTTCACGCGCGAACCAGATGACCGCATCCACATTCGGGCGATAATCCATCTGCCCGGTGAAGACGATCAACGGGCCGGCTTCCCCTGCCCCCGCAAACCCTGCGGCGGGGTCGAAGAAGCCGGTATCGATGCCGTTCTCGATCACCTGCACCCGCGCGGCGCCGGTGCGCGACCGGAACAACGCAGCTTCGGCCTCGCTGACGAACAGGCTGGCATCGGCACGCGCCGCGACCTGCGCCTCGAACCGCGCGAGCAGGCGATCCTCGCGGCGCATCATTATCGCCATCGGCAGCGACGCGCCCTCGGCATAATCGGCGAACTTGGCCGAATCGACGTCGCAGAAATCCATCACGATGCGCCCGGCAAAGGCGGCGGGGACATATTGCGCCATCTGCCCCGAATAGACGAAGATCGTGTCGATCGGATGCGCCGCCAGCGTGCGCTGCACCGCCCGGGCATATTCGGGATGCGCGAAGGCGGCGATCGAGATCGGCTGGCGGCGCAGCAGTGCAGTCGCAGCAGCCTGCGCGCGCCCCATCGACCGCCAGATCACGGCATGGCTCGCGCAATGCTCGGCGAGCACCGCATCATGGTGCAGGTCGGCCTCGACATCGGCCATCGCGACCAGATGGACGCGCGCGTGCTTCGCCAGATGCTTGAGCACGTGATGCGCGCGGATCTTGTCGCCGCGATCGGGGGGAAAGGGCACGCGATGCGCCAGGAACAGGATGTCGCGCATCAGCCCAGCCCCCGCGCGATCCACGGCCCCAGCCGGTTGGCGATCGGCAGCGGCAGCTTTGACCACGCCCGAACCTGCAGCCGGTATTTGGGGCTAAGCGGATTGATCTCGCGCGGTGCGCTGCCATCGGCGGTGCGGGTATAATAGGTGCGCGGGATCGCCTCGAACCCCCAATTCTTCTTGAACGCGGCCGCGCCGGTGCCGGTCTTCGAGCGTCCGAAATCGAAGCGGGTGCAGCCCCGCGCGCGGGCATGCCCCATCAGCGCGAAATACATCCGGTCATTGGCGCGCAGCGCGCGCGCTTCGGCCGTGCCGCCGCCCCAATAGGGATAGACGGTGCCGCGCCAATACAGGCTCAGCACGCTGGCGACCGCCCTGCCCTGATGCCGAACCGTCAGAATGTCGGCAGCGTCACCGAACGCCACGAGGACCGCGCGGAAAAGGCTCGCCGGAAACACCGGGGTGCCGAGGTTGCGCACCGACTGCGCATAAACGGTATAATGATCGCGCGGATCGGCATCGATCGTCACCTCGAGGTCGAAGCCGAGCGCGCGGCGGACCTCGGCGCGCTGCTTGCGCGGGATCGCGAGCAGTTCGGCATCGTCATCGGGAGCAAGGTCGCGCGCGAAGCCGACATAGCTCGCGGTGTTGCGCACGAACCCCTCGCCCGGATCGCCGCCGCCGCGTAGTTCGAGCGTAGGGCAGCTAAGCTGCTCGGCGAGCCGCCACGCCGCCTGCGCCAACGCAGCGTCCCCCTCCCCCAATATCCCGCCATCGACACCGAAGCCGGTTGAGACGAGCGCCCGCCCGAACAGCGGCGAATGAACCTCGGTAAGCGGCAGCACCCCAACGATCCCGGCATCGCCGCGGTCGGCCACCAGATACTGCGCGACCTGGCCGCAGCCCTTCGCGGTGGCGATGCTCCATTGCGGCAGATGAAAGGGCGTCGCATCGGGCTGCGCCTCGACGAAGGCGATGATGCGCGCGCACTCGCCGGCGTCACGCAGATCAGCCGTGCGGACGGTGGCCGGGGGAAGCGCACGCGCGTTCACGCGATCAGCGGGGCTTGCGCGCCGACCACCGCATCGACCCGGCCCCAGGCATGCCCCCGCGCCAGCCGGCGCAGCTTGCCCGCCATCGCGCCCAGCCGGCTATAGTGGCGAACGCGCGACTTGAGCGGCGCGGCCCTCACGCGCGGCTGCGCAGGGTCGATCTCCCAAGGGTGGAAATAGAACACCGCCGGGCGCTGGTCGTCGGCATTCGAGCGCAGGATCGCGCGTTCGACGACGCGCGACGGCAGCAAGCGGAAGAAGCCGCCGCCCGCAGTCACTTCCTTGCCCAGCACCCGCGCGATCGTCACCGGGAACTCGATCAGCGGCGAATCGGCCAGCGGGCGGTACAGCCCGCGCGGCGCATCGGGCCAGCCATAATGATCATGAGAAATCGGCGCGATGCTCGAGGAATAGGCATAGCCTTCCTCGGCGAGCACCTGATGCGCCCATGGGGTGCGGGTGTCGAACGAGAAGCTCGGCGCACGATAGCCCGTGACAAGCTGCCCGCTGGCATCTTCGAGCGCGGCGCGCGCGCGCGCGAGGTCGGCGCGGAACTGCTCGGCGGTGAGCGTGAACACCCGCGCATGGTCCCAGCCGTGGCTGGCAACCTCATGGCCTTCGCCCACGATCCGGCGCATCAGCGCGGGATTGCGCTGCGCGACCCAGCCTAGCGTGAAGAAGGTGCCCTTCATGCCCGTCTCGGCAAACAGGTCGAGCACCGCATTGGTATTGGCATCGACCCGCTGGTCGAGCGTCGGCCAGCTCGCCTTGTCGATGACCTTTTCGAACGCGCCGACCTGGAACCAGTCCTCGACATCGACCGACATGGCGTTGCGCATCGACATGCGTCCGTTCAGGCGGCGGTGCCGCGAAGCACCGTCTGCTCGGGGCGGCCACCATCACCCTCGACCCACTCGACCAGCAGCGTCAGCACCCGGCGAAGCGCCGCATCCTGTTCCTCGAGCCGCTGTTCGAGCTCGGCGATCCGCGCTTCAAGCGCGCCGTCGCGCGTCGGTGCAGGCGGCGGCGTGGGAGGCGGCGGCACGATGTCGGCGCGGATCGGGCGCGGCGCGGCGCCGGGGCGGCCCGGGCGGTCGGCCATGTCGCAGTCGATATCGGTGGTCACGGTCGCGACGTCGTCGGCGGTGAATCGGTCGATCCCCTCGATCGCGCCGTACAGCATCACCCGGCCCGCAAGCTGGTTGAGCAACCGCGGCACGCCGCCCGACCAGCGGTGCAGCGCGGTGATCGCATCGGCATCGAAGTCGGGGCGCCCTTCCCAGCCGACCACCTGCAAGCGGTGGATCAGATAGGGCTCGACCTCCTCGGCCTCCATCGGCTCGAGGTGGTGCATCGCGATCACCCGCTGGCGCAACTGCTCGAGGCTGCCCGCGCTCTGCAAAACGTCGCGAAACTCGGGCTGGCCGAGCAGGAAGATCTGCAGCAGCGGATAACCGCCCGTCTGGAAGTTCGACAGCATCCGCAGTTCTTCGAGACTGCCGACCGGCAACGACTGCGCTTCGTCGATAACCAGCAGCGTGCGCTTGCCCGAACGCGCTATCGCGTGGAGCGCGCGCTCGATGCTGGCGAGCACATGCGCCTTCGACAATCGCGCGGTATCGACGTTGAGCCCGGCGGCGACGAGATGCAGCAGCTCGGCGGCGTCGATCTGGGTCGACACGATCTTGATGACGTGGAGCCGCTCGCGATCGATCTGGTCCATCAGATGGCCGACCAACGTGGTCTTGCCCGCGCCCGGATCGCCGGTGATGACGATGAAGCCTTCGCCCTGGCTCAGGCCATAGCCGAGATACGCCATCGCCTTGCGGTGGGTGGCGGTCTCGAACCAGAATTTTGGATCGGGGGTCAGCTGGAAGGGCCGTCCGCTCAGTCCGTAATGTTCATCGTACATCGTCGAATCCTCGAAGAAGCCTCTTGCTCCCGTTCAGAACCTGTAGCCCAGGCCGAGCAGACCTTGCGCCGAAACGTCGCTCTGCCCGCCACCTTCCTGGTCGAAGGTATAAATGCCACCTGTCACCACCGCGTTAAGCCTGCCGATCTGGCGGAAATAGGCAGCGGTCGCGCCGGCGCCCCAGATATCTGTGCCCAAACCGACGCCGCTGTCGAAGTAATTGACATAGATATCGGCAGTAACGCCGCTGTTGGGTCCCAGCGCGCGGCTAGCGAAGGTCTGGAGGTAATAGCTCTGATCGTTCAGCCCGTCGATGGTGAAGCCGGCATCGGGCCCCGGATCGGCGGCGAAGAAGCGGCGATTGGTATAGCCTGCCCCCGCCCCCAGCCGAGTCGCGCCGAAGCTGCCGGCATAGACCGCGTCGATCCCGCGCGCGCGGAAGGTGGCGGTCGAGATCGACTGGAACACGTTGTTGAGGCAGCCGCCGACCGCGCCGCCCTGGGTGCCGAAGATGCAGCCATTATACTGGTCGCCAAAGCCGTCGAACGGGGTGTTGAAGCTGGTCGGCAGCGCCGCCAGCCCGTCGGTGAGCTGGCGCCCGAAGGTCTGGACGCTGTCGTAGATATTGACCTGGATGCCTTCGTTCGCCGACATCTGGTGGCTCGCGGTGCCGGTGAAGCTCAGCGATCCATAGCGTTCGCCAACGCGGAACTGGACGCTGGTGCGCGGACTCGGGCGCCACAGGACGCCGGCGTCGTAGAAGATACCATCGATGTCGTAGCCCAGCCGCCGCGGGCTGCTCGCGTCGGTGACGAAGCGACCGTTGCTGTCGAGCACCGGGGTGCCATTGGCGTTGCGCAGCGGGTCGCGCTGGCCCGACTCGATCGATTCATAGCCGACGCCTGCGGTGAGAGCGAGCGTGCGGCTGACCGGCAGCAGCGCCTCGACGCGGCCGAAATAGCCTTCGTAGCGCTGGTCGAGCTGGCCGGCATCCTCGCGGGTATAGGCGCCGCTCAGCGTCAGCCCGACGGGCAGCACGGTGCCCGGCCGCGTGCCGATGCTGCCGGTGACCAGATGGTTGAGCGAATCGTCGTACAGGTCGAACGCGGGCTCGCCGGGCAGCAGCCCGGTGCCGAAGGTCGGCGTCTCGACCTTGGTATAGCCGATCCGATAGGCGGCATTCACCCCGAGATCGCCGAAATTATTGGCGTAGGTCGGCCCGGCATAGGCCGAATAGAGCTGGCTGATATTGGCGACGTTGCCCGCCAGGATTCCCGGCGCGGCGCCGCGGATGTCCGATCGGGTGCGCGTCGCGAGCGCGCCGGCCTCAAGGCTCAGCCCCGGCGCCAGCGCGACGGCGGCACGCGCGATGCCGCTATGGATGTCGTCGTCGCCGATATCGTCGTCCCACGAAAAGCGATGCTCATACTGATAGCTCGCCTGCACCTGGACCCGCCGGGTGTTCACCGTGGCGTCGACCCCCGCCGAGACGGTCGAATAGGTCAGCACGTCGCCGTCGCGCAGATCGGCGGTGAGGACCTGGCCGACCTGGATATAGGGCGAGACATTGACGGTTCGCTGGCGTTCCTGCGCCACCGCGGGGACAGCCACGCAGCCGAGCATGCTGCCGGCGGCACAGAGGATGCGAATACTCATTCGGTGGCTCCATAGCCATAGTAATCGCCAAGGCGCGGACCGCCGGGGCGCAGGGTGACGCCATTCAGGATCAACTGGACATGCTCGCACCCGTCGAGCGCGGCGACCGCGTCGCGCAGGTCGGCCTCGCTGGTGCGATCGGCGCGGACGACGACCACCACCTGCCCCACCAGGGTCGCGAGCACCCCGGCGGGCGAGGCGGCGAGCGCGGGCGGCGAATCGAACACGACGATGCGCCGCGGATCGGCGGCGACCAGCCCCTCGATCAGCGTCCGTGCGCGCGCACTGGCGAGCAGTTCGGTGTCGGCATGGCCGCGCGTGCCCGCGGGCAGTACGGTGAGGTTGGCCACGTCGGTTTCGACGATGCAGCCTTCTATCGCCACCTGGGGATCGCCGATCGCGTCGAGCAGCCCAGGGCCTTCGTCGATCCCCAGCGTCTGGAGCACGTCGGGCTTGGCGATGTCGGCATCGACCAGCAGGATCTCGACGTCCTTTTCGGCGGCGAGCGACAGCGCGAGGTTGATCGCGGTAAACGTCTTGCCGTCGCCGGGCTTGGCCGAGCACACCAGGATCGCGCGCGCCTGATCGCCCGCGATGCCGCGCGCATTGGCGAGCAGCTGGCGCTTCACGAGCCGATATTCCTCGGCGAGCGGCGTGACGGGCGCGCCGGGGACGAGCAGCCCCTTGTCGCCCAGCGCCACCGGATCGATCGCGGCGAAGCGCCGATCGGGGACGAAGGCAGGATAGTGTTCGGCTTCGGTGAAGCCCGAAGGCTCAGGATCGAAGGCTGGCGCGGGCGGCATTTCGGCGCGGCGCGGTGGCGCGGTCGCGGGCTCGAGCGGTGGCAGCGGCGCATAATCGTACAGCTTCGCCGCGCGTTCGAGCAGCGTGCCCTTGAAGCGGCCGGGGGTCTGGTCGTTCATCGTTCGATCCTCATGCCACCAGGCCGCGTTGCAGGAATTCGACCCCGATCAGCACGACGAAGGCGACGACGAGCCCGCCGACCCCGCCCGCGAACATCCGCAGCTGGCGCTTGCGGATCGCGGTCTGCGCCGCGGTCACGACCTCGCCGATCGAGCCGATCACCGGCAGGCCGCTCGCCTTTTCGAGCCGCGCGGCGGTGGGATAGGTGGTCCGCAGCTTGCTCATCGCGAACGCCGCCGCCGCGCCGCCGCCCAGCCCCAGGATCAGGATCGCGGTGAGGAACAGCGGGCGGTTGGGCGCAGCGGGCGCCTGCGGGCGCGTCGGCGGGTCGATTACCGCGAACTTCACCGCATCGGTCTCGGTCTGCACCTGGCTGCGCAGCCGCACTTGTTCGCGGCTGGTGAGCAGCTTGTCATACTGGTCCTTGAGCACCAGATAATCGCGGTCGATCGCCGCCAGCTCGCCCGCGACACCGGGTTCGTTCGCCATCGTATCGCTCAGGCGCCCAAGGTCGCCCTCGAGCTGCGCCTTGCGCTGGCTGAGCGAGGCAACCTGCGCCGCGCGATCGGCCTGCATCGCCTGCAGGCTCAAATATAGCGGGTTCGATGCCCCGCCGCCGCCGCCATAAAGCGGTTCGTTGCCCGCCGCGGCCTGCGCCTGTGCAAGCTGGCTGTTGAGCGCGATCACGTCGGGATGGCTGTCGGTCCAGCCGCGCCCGCGTGCCTCGGCAAGCTGGCCCTGGATCGCCGCCAACCGCGCGCGCGCCGGCCCCGAAACGCCGGCAGCGCCCGGGGTCGATCGCGGGGTGCCCGCCATCTGGCCGTTGACCGCGCCGAGGCTCGATTGCGCCGCGGCGAGGTCGGCATTGACCTGCGCCAATTGGGTGCGCGCCTGCCCTACCCGATCGGCGATCGTCCCCGTGCCGGGCAGCGAGCCGAGGAAGCGCGTCTGGAAATCGGCCTTCTTGGTTTCGGCGGCCTGCAATGCCTGCTGCCGCTGGTCGAGCTGCTGGTCGAGGAAGCGCAGCGACTGGCTGGTCTGGCCACGGTTATTGGCGAGGTTATCCTCGACGAAAATGTCGATCAGCTTCTGCACCACGTCGCGCGCCAGCTTGGCATTGGTCGCGTCCGAGGCACCGGCATTGGCGATCGTCGCCGAAATCTCGAAGATATTGTCCTGCTGCGGGGTGATCTTGATAGCCTTTTGCAGCGCCGCCACGCGGTTGGCGATGTCCTGGTCGCTCGACACGGTGTTGGCGAGGTCGGTCGACAGCACCACCTTCTTGAGGTTCACCGCCGAGGTCAGCGTCTGGCGGACGCGCTCGATATCCTTTTCCTGCTCGTTGCGCGCAACCGACCCGTCCTGCGCGGGCAGGATCGAGCGCAGCTGGACGTCGATCCGCGCGGTCGAGACATATTGGTTGGGGATCTGCGACACCACCAGCCAGCCCGCCAGGCACAGCCCCCAGGCGATGCCCAGCGCCAGCCAGCGGCGCTGCCACACCGCATGAATGCCGGCGCGTACCTCGTCGTACAGCCCGTCCATCAGAACATGCTCTGCGGGATGATGATGACGTCGCCGGGGGCAAGCCGCACGTTCGCGCTGGTATCGCCGTCCTTGAGCAGGCTGTTGAGCCGCACGGTGAACTCGTTCTGCTTGCCGGTATTCTTGTCGAAGCGGATGAGCCGCGCGCGGTTGCCCGATGCGAATTCGGAAAGCCCGCCCACCGCGATCATCGCGTCGAGCAGCGTCATGTTCGCGCGATAGGGTAGCGACGCGGGCTTCTCGGTCGCGCCGACGATGCGGATCTGCTGGCTGAAGGTCCCCGAGAAATTCTCGACGATCACCGAGACGATCGGGTCCTTGATATATTCGCGCAGCGCGATCTTCATGTCGTCGGCGAGCATCGACGGGGTCTTGCCGGTGGCAGGCATGTCGGCGATCAGCGGCGTGGTGATGCGGCCGTCGGGGCGCACCTGCACCTTCGCCGACAATTCGGGATTGCGCCAGACGAAGATCTGCAGCGAATCGAGCGGTCCGATGACATATTCCTCGCCCGGGCCTTCGGTCGCGCCGACGAATTGCGCGGGCGGCAGCTCGGGGCGTCCGCCGCCACCGGCGCAGCCCGCCAGCAACATGCCCAGCACCACCGACGCGGTCGCGCCCCTTGCCCCATAGCCCAAACGCATCGTCCCTCGCTCCCCGTTCGCGCGCGCCGTGCAGGCGGTGCGACCGCCTCCAAATCGCGCAGGATCGCCAGCGCTATGGGACCGGAGAGGTTAAATTACCGTTCAGCGTCAGGGAGGTTGACGAACCGCTCGCGTGCGCTGGGGTGTCCCAGGAACAGCGATGGGCTCGCGGTGAAGCCATACGCACCCGCCAGGAAGATCGCGACGACATCGCCGACATCGGCGTGCGGCAGCGCCACGCGATCGGCAAGGCGATCGAGCGGGGTACACAGGCTACCGACCACCGAGACGGTCTCGGTCTCCTCGGCCCCCATCCGGCGCGCGATCACGACGGGATAGTTGCGGCGGACGACGGTGCCGAAATTGCCGCTGGCGGCGAGCTGGTGGTGCAGTCCGCCATCGACGATCAGGAAGGTTTCGCCCTGGCTCTGTTTGCGATCGACGATCCGCGTCAAATAGACGCCGCACTCGCCCGCGAGCCAGCGCCCGAGCTCGATCGCATACTGCGTGTCGGGATCGCCATCGCGTTCGAAGCATTCGCCGAGCGCCGCGCCGACTGCCTCGACATCGACCGGCTGGTCGCCCGAAAAATAGGGGATACCGAACCCGCCGCCCAAATTCACGTGCGCCGCGCGTGCGCCGGCTTCGTCGGCAAGCCGCCGCGCGAGCGCGACCGTAGCCGCTTGGGTATCGATGATCGCCGCCGCCGACAGCGCCTGCGACCCGGCATAGATATGGAAGCCGCGCCAGTCGGCGCCCGCCGACACCAGCGCGCGCACCAACGCGGGCACCCGCTCGGCATCGATGCCGAAGGGCGAGGCGCGGCCGCCCATCTTCATCCCCGATCCCTTGAGGTCGAAATCGGGGTTCACCCGGATCGCCAGCCGGGGGGTGATCCCGAGGGCGTCGCCGATCGCGAGCGCCCGCGCCGCCTCGCCCTCGGATTCGAGGTTGAGCGTTGCCCCCGATCGCACCGCCAGCTCGAGTTCGTCGTCGCGCTTGCCGGGTCCGGCGAAGCTGACGACCCCCGCGGGCTTCACGACCAGCGCCTTTTCGAGCTCGCCCCCCGACGCGACGTCGAGCCCGTCGACCAGCGGCGCGATCGCCGCGAGCATCACCGGGTGGGGGTTGGCCTTGATCGCATAATGCAGGTGCAGCCGATCGGGCATCGCCGCGCGCAGCCGCGCCACCCGCGCCGCGACGATCGCGAAATCGTACACGAACAACGGGGTGTCGCCCGCCTGCGCGATCCAATGCTCGGCGTCGTGGCCGGCGATCGTCAACGCATCGGCCCCGGCGAATTCGGGCGGGATCGGTCCCATCGGCTTCAAGGCGTCATCTCCTGCTTGAGCGCGGCGCGGTCGAGCTTGCCATTGGCGTTGCGCGGCATCGCCTCGCGCCAGACATAGGCGGCGGGCTGCATGAAGCTCGGCAATTCGCGCCGCATCCGGTCGCGCAGCGCGGCTTCGGCAGCGCGAGCATCGCCATTGGCACGCGCGACGACGGTGATCGCCTGCCCCAGCCGCGGATCGGGCACCCCCAGCGCCACCGCCTCGGCCGCCTCGCCCCCCGACAGCACCGCTTCCTCGATCTCGGTCGGGCTGATCCGGTTGCCCGCCGATTTGATCATCTCGTCGTCGCGCCCGACGAAGTACAACAGCCCCTCGTCATCGGCGCGGACGGTGTCGCCCGACCATACCGCCATCCCGCCCAAGCGCGACCAGGCGGGCGCGGGCTTGAAGCGCTGCGCGGTTCGCTCGGCATCCTGCCAATAGCCCTGCGCGACCAAAGGCCCGGCATGGACCAGCTCGCCCGGCTCATCGGGTGCGGCTTGGCTGCCGTCGGGGCGCACCACCATGATCTCGGCAAAGGGAATCGCGCGGCCCATCGAATCAGGATGCGTGTCGACAAGCTCGGGCGCGAGATAGGTCGAGCGAAAGGCTTCGGTCAGCCCGTACATCGGATAGACGTCAGCCGCGGGGAACCGCGCGCGGAGCTCGCGCACCAGTTTGGGCGTCAGCGCGCCGCCCGAATTGGTGAGCCGCTTCAGGCTCGCGGCGGCAGCGTCGGGCCACTTGGCTTCGAGCAATTGCACCCAAAGCGGCGGCACTCCCGCCAGCCCGGTGATCGCATGCCGCTCGACCGCGCGCACCACGTCGCGCGCGGTGAGGTAATCGAGCGGCACGACGCACCCGCCCCCCGCCCAGGTCGAGAACAGCTGGTTCTGGCCGTAATCGAAGCTGAGCGGCAGCACGCCGAGGACGCGGTCGTGCGACGTGACCTTCAGATACCGCGCGACGCTGACCGCCCCCAGCCACATATTCGCGTGGCTGAGCATCACCCCCTTGGGCCGCCCGGTCGAGCCCGAGGTGTAGAGGATCGCCGCAAGCGTCTGCGGATCGGCCGACGACGGCGGCAGATGACCGCCACCCTGCGCCTCCTCCTCGGTCACGATCCGGCAAGCAGCCGGAACGTCGCCCGGCTCGAGCGCCGCCAACCGCGCGCCTTGCGTCAGCAACAGCGCCGCCCCGCTATCGCCAAGGATATGCGCCACCTGTGCCCGCTTGAGGACCGGATTGACCGGCACATGGACGAGCCCCGCCCTGGCGGCCGCCAGCGGCATCAGGCAGGCGGTACGCGTCTTGGGCGACCACGTCGCCACCCGCGCGCCGGACACCAGCCTTTGCCCCGCCAGCCAATGCGCGAGCGCCCCCACCGCAGCTTCGAGCGCGGCATAATCGAGCGTGCCGTCGCGCGTCACCAGCGCGGGCGCATCGGCGGCACCGCGCAGCGCGACATGGTCGATCGGCAAGGGTTCGGGAATATCGAGCAGCATCGTTCGCCTTTTTCGCGCCGCTGTCCCGCACCGGCAAGGGGCGCGGGGTTGGCAGCGCCCATTTGCGCCTCTAACGCCCGGGGGTAAGCAAATCGTGACGTTGGGGAACAAACTTGCTGCCCGAAAGACATGCCGAAGTCGAAAACGCGGTCCGCGCGGTGTTGCGCGACGTGCTGGGGCTGAGCGACGACCGCGTCGCCGCCTTTGACGACCACACCGCGTTGTTCGGCGCGCTCCCCGAGCTCGATTCGATGGCGGTCGCCGGCGTGCTGACCGAACTCGAGGATCGGCTGGGCATCACGATCGACGATGACGATATCGACGGCGAGACGCTCGAAAGCTTCGGCGCGCTGGTCCGCTTCGCGCAGGACAAATCGCTGACGTGACGGCGGCGGCATGATCGACCGTTATGATTGGACCGGCGGCAGCGAGCCGATGCTGCGCTTCGGCCCCGCGACCGGCCCGATCGTGCTGGCGGCGATGCCGCTGTTCGAGGAAGCCAACCGGCTGCGCGCGTTCATCGTCACGCTGCTGCGTGCGCTCGGCACCCACGGGATCGGCGGGGCGCTGCCCGATCTGCCTGGTACCGGCGAAAGCCTGATGCCGACCGAGGCCGCGATGCTCGACGACTGGCGCCAGGCCTTCGCCGCTGCCGAGGAACGGCTGACGCGGCAGGGCGCGCGCGTGCATGTGCTGGCGATGCGTGGGGGCGCGCTGATCGACACACGCGCCAATTGCAACGGCCGCTGGCATTTCGCGCCCGTCACCGGCGCCGCGCTGGTGCGCGACCTGATCCGCGCTAAGCAGGCCGCGGTGAAGGAGAGCGGCGAGAGCTTTTCGGCCAAGGCGATCCACGAGGATGGCCCGCCGATCGAGCTCGCGGGCAATCTGCTCTCGCGCGGCCTGCTCGCCGAATTGCAGGGTGCGGTGCCGACGGTCGCGCCGCCGCTGCGCACGCTTCGGCTCGACACCGATGCCGGCGAGGCCGACCGCAAGATCGTCGCGCGACCCCTGTGGCGGCGCGCCGAGCCCGACAACAACCCCGCACTCGCGCGCGAACTGGCCGCCGATGTCGCCGATTGGGTGAAGCAATGCGGGAGCTGATCGCCTTTCCCTGCGTGGGCGATACGCTGGTGGGCACGCTCGATGCGGCCGAGGGCGGCACCGGGCTGCTGATCGTATCGGGCGGCAACGAGATCCGCATCGGCGCGCATCGCGGGATGGCGCTGCTCGCCGCCGACATTGCCGCCGTCGGGCACCCGGTGTTCCGTTTCGACCGGCGCGGGATCGGCGATTCGACCGGCGCCAATCGCGGGTTCGAAGCGAGCGGCGACGATATCGCGGCAGCGGTGGCGGCGTTCCGGCGCGCGGCCCCCGGCGTGACGCGGGTCGTCGCGTTCGGCAATTGCGATGCCGCCAGCGCGCTGGCGTTGCACGGCGTGGGCGGCATCGACGCCTTCGTGCTCGCCAACCCCTGGGTGATCGAAACCGCCGACGCACTTCCCCCGGCAGCCGCGATCCGCGCGCGCTATGCCGAGCGGCTCCGCGATCCCAAGGCCTGGCTGCGACTGGTGACCGGCGGGGTGAATATGGGCAAGCTGGCGCAAGGGCTGTCGAAAGTGTCGAAGGCCCCTGCCGAGGAACCCGCCGGACTCGCCGGGCGGCTGGCAGCGGGGATGGCGGCGCGCGCCGAGCCGATCATGATCCTGCTCGCCAAGCGCGACAATACCGCGGTGGCGTTCAACGAAGCCTGGCAGGCAAGCGCGTTCGATCCACTACGCGGACGACTGACGATCGCCGAGCGCGATACCGGGAGCCACAGCTTCCACACCGCCGAAGACAAGGCCTGGCTGCGCGAGCAGTTGCTGAGAGCGATGGCACCCTAAACCTTCTCCCGCCGGCGGGAGAAGGAAGGAGGGCTACTCCGCCGCCTCGCGCACTTCCTCGAATTCCACCTCGGCCAGGAAGCGCTCGGCGTCGAGCGCGGCCATGCAGCCGGTCCCCGCCGCGGTCACCGCCTGGCGATAGACCTTGTCCATCACGTCGCCGCACGCGAACACACCGGGCACGTTGGTGCGCGTCGATCCGGTCTCGACCGCGATGTAGTGATCCTCGTCGAGCTCGATATGCCCGCGGAACAGCTCGGTCGCGGGATGGTGGCCGATCGCCACGAAGCCGCCATCGACGTCGATCGCCGACAATTCGCCGGTCACGGTGTCGCGAAGTTCGATCCCGACCAGCCCTGCGGTGCCGCCGCCGTCGACGAAGCGCTCGACCCCCTTGTTCCAGAGCACGGTGATCTTGTCGTTGGCGAACAACCGCTCCTGCAGGATCTTTTCGGCGCGAAGGCTGTCGCGGCGATGGATCAGCGTTACGTCGTCGCTGTGGTTGGTGAGGTACAAGGCTTCCTCGACCGCGGTGTTGCCGCCGCCGATCACCGCCACCTTCTTGCCGCGATAGAAGAAGCCGTCGCAGGTGGCGCAGGCCGACACGCCCTTGCCCTTGAGCAATTCCTCGCTGTCGAGCCCCAGCCAGCGCGCCTGCGCCCCGGTGGCGATCACCAGCGTCTCGCCTTCATACACATCCCCACCATCCCCAATCAGCCGAAACGGCCGACGTGAGACATCGACCTCGACGATCGTGTCGTACAGCAGCCGCGTTCCGACATGTTCGGCCTGCGCTTGCATCTCTTCCATCAGCCACGGCCCCTGGATGACCTCGCGGAAGCCGGGATAATTCTCGACATCGGTGGTGGTGGTCAGCTGCCCGCCCGGCTGGATGCCCTGAACCACGATCGGCTGCATACCCGCCCGCGCACCATAAATGGCGGCCGAAAGCCCGGCAGGGCCCGAGCCCAGGATCAGCATGCGGGTGGTGTGCGTCGTCATGGCATTCCATCGGATAAGAGGATCGTGCAGCCGGCTTTAAGACGGTCGCATTCAAGATCGCAAGATAGGAGCAGGTTGGCGGACTTCCCAGCAGTGCTGCGCCGCCGCGAAATCGCATCCCGCGCCATCGCACCTGCAGCACCGGACTCGCCGAATCGCTGCAATTACCGTAAGGTTAGAAAAGTTTGCGTTGAGTTTTGCGTCGCACCAGAAGCTCTAACGCGGAGACGGCTCCCATGCATCTCGGGCTGGCTATTCTTGTCATCGTAGCATTGTGTCTTGGCTTGGTCATGCGCCATCATGTGCGCGAACGCGAACGTCGCGAGCGTCGACGCAAACGGCGGCTTGAAAATATTGCGCGTGCCAAGGCGTGGGACGGGGTAATGAAAAGGCCAAACCAGCGATTGCTGACCTATGACGCGAGCAGTTCACAACTGCCGAACACCACGCCGATGGTAGCGGAGGAGGGATTTGAACCCCCGACCCCAGGATTATGATTCCCGTGCTCTAACCAACTGAGCTACTCCGCCCCAAGGGGCCCGCCTATCGGCGAAGGCGCGCTCATAAGTCGGTGTGGCGGGGCGGTCAAGCGAACATATGGCGCGAGAGGGCTTCCCATGGCCCGCCGCGATACCACCATGCCGCCAGCCCTGCGATCGCGAGCCGTCGCGGCGCGAAATCGGCTTCCATCTGCTGGCGCAGCGCCCTGGCGACGGCGGCCTCGACCTTGTTCTGGATCGTCACGTGCGGGCGCCAGCCGGCTAGGTCCTGCGGCACCAGCATCGGCGCGAACGCTTCGGCAAGCCGCGCGCGTATATCCTCGAGCGCGGGCGATTCGATGCGGAAGGCGGTGCCGCGCCCAAGCGAGATCACGCCGGCGATCCGTGCATCTGGCGCCGCGATACCGCGCGTCTCGGCCGCCAGCCGCTGCTTGAGTTCGCGCGCCAGATCGGGCGCAAGATGGTGGAACAGCGTCAGATGCGGGTCGAGCTGGTTGCGCTCGGGTGGGAAATGCTCGGTGCGAAGCCGATTGAGATAGGCGGCGTCCTCGCCACCGAAGACCGCGGTGACGATGATCGGCGCGGGCGGTCCTGCCCCGGTCAAATCTCGACCTGGCTTCCCAGTTCGACGACCCGGTTGGTAGGAAGCCGGAAGAACTCCATCGCGCTTTCGGCGTTGCGCAGCATCCAGGCGAACAGCTTCTCGCGCCACAGCGACATCCCCGGCCGGGCCGAGGGCAGCAGCGTCTGCCGCGCCAGGAAGAAGCTGGTTTCCATCATCCGAAACTCGGCGCCGCAATCATGCACCTTGGCGAGCGCGGCGGGCACGTCTGCCTCCTCCATGAAGCCGTAGCACAGGATCATGCGGTGGAACCCCTGCCCCAGATCGTCGAGCGCGACTCGCTTGTCATCGGCCACATAGGGCACGTCGACGATCTTTACCGTCAGCAGGATGACGCGATCGTGGAGCACCTTGTTGTGCTTGAGATTGTGCAGCAGCGCGTGCGGCACGCCTTCTGGAGTCGAGGTCATGAAGACCGCGGTCCCAGCGACGCGCGTCGCCGAATTGGCCGCCGACTGGATGAACACCTTGATCGGCATCGCGCTCTCGCGCAGCCGGTCTATCATCAGCTTGCGGCCCTTGGCCCAGGTGGTCATGAGCGTCAGGATGATGATCCCCGCTAGCAGCGGGAACCAGCCACCATCGGGAATCTTGGTCATGTTCGACGCGAGATAGGCGCCGTCGATCACCAGGAAGACGAAGGTGACGCCGAAAGCCACCGGGGTCGGCATCTTCCAGACGCGGACCATCAGCACGCCGAGCATGCAGGTGGTGATGAACATTGTGCCCGTCACCGCGATGCCATAGGCGGCGGCGAGGTTGCTCGAGCTGCGGAAGAAGAACACCAGCAGCAGCACCATCACGAGCAGCGCCCAGTTGATGACGGGGATGTAGATCTGCCCCGCCGCGGTCGCGCTGGTGTGGTTGATCCGCATCCGCGGCATGAAGCCGAGCTGGATCGCCTGCTGGGTGACCGAGAAGGCGCCCGAGATGACCGCCTGACTGGCGATGATCGTTGCCATCGTCGCGAGGATCACCAGAGGAAGCCGGAACTCCTCGGGCGCCATGCGGAAAAAGGGGTTCGCCGCGGCGCTGGGGTCGTTCATCAACAGCGCTGCCTGGCCAAGATAGTTGAGGATCAGCGCTGGGGCGACGAAATAGAGCCAGCCGATCGCGATCGGCTTGCGCCCGAAATGCCCCATATCGGCATAGAGCGCCTCGGCCCCGGTGACCGCGAGCACGACCGAGCCGAGCGCAAGGAAGCCCAGGCGAGGATCGTCGGTGAAGAACTGCACCGCATATTGCGGCGACAACGCCCACAGCACTTCGGGGCGCGGCATGATGTTGATGACGCCGAGTACCGCCAGCGTGATGAAATAGACGATGATGATCGGGCCGAACAATTTGCCCATCACCTCGGTGCCGCGCGCCTGGATGAAAAACAGCCCGACCAGGATCGACACCGCGATCGGCAGTACCAGCGGCTCGAACCCCGGCTGGACGGTGGTAAGCCCCTCGACCGCCGACAGCACCGAAATCGCGGGAGTGATGAAGCTGTCGCCATAGAATAGCGCGGTGGCGAACACCCCGAGCATCACCAGACTGCGCGACCAGCGCTGCGCGCCCGAACGGCGCGTGATGAGCGCGAGCAGCGCCAGGCTGCCCCCCTCGCCCTTGTTGTCGGCGCGCATGATCAGGATGACATATTTCAGCGTGACGATGATCATCATCGTCCAGAAAATCAGGCTGACGACCCCGAACACGTGCAGCCCATCGACCGGCAGCGGATGATGGCCGACGAAGGATTCCTTGAGCGCATAGAGCGGGCTGGTGCCGATATCGCCGAACACCACGCCGATCGCGCCGATCGTGAGCTTCCACATGCCGTTCTGGCCGTGCGCGCGCGGCGGTTCGCTATCGTCCGACGCCGGCAGTGCGGCCGACGAAGTCGGGTTGTCGATCACGAACGAAGCGTCCGGGCGGGTAGCGGGCCTTGAACGACCATGCGACCAAATCTCTCGTGTAAGGAAACCGCGCCGTTACCACCCTCGCTGCAGCGCCGCAACGGGGCCGATGGACCCGGTTTCCACCCGCGGGACAAGCGCGAAACGCCGGGCTATAGGCGCGCCATAAGCTTCAAGAGAGGATCGTCATGCGAGTCGGTGTCCCCAAGGAAATCAAGAACCACGAATATCGAGTCGGGCTGACCCCGCCCTCGGTCGCCGAGCTGGTGGCCGCGGGCCACGAGGTGATCGTCGAGACCCAGGCGGGCAGCGGTATCGACTTCGACGACGTCGATTATGTGGGCGCGGGCGCCCGCATCGTCGGCACCGCTGCCGAGGTGTTCGCGAGCAGCGACATGATCGTGAAGGTGAAGGAGCCACAGCCTTCGGAAATCGCGATGCTCGAGCCGCGGCACCTGCTGTTCACCTATCTCCACCTCGCCGCCGACAAGGCCCAGGCCGAGGGGCTGATGGCGTCGGGTGCGACCTGCATCGCCTATGAGACCGTCACGAGCGAGTCGCGCTCGCTGCCGCTGCTCAAGCCGATGAGCGAAGTCGCCGGGCGGATGTCGGTGCAGGTCGGCGCGCATTATCTGGAAAAGGAGCAGGGCGGTCGCGGCGTATTGCTCGGCGGCGTCCCCGGCGTCGCTCCGGCGCGCGTCGCGATCCTCGGCGGCGGCGTGTCGGGCGTCAACGCGGCGCAGATGGCGGTCGGCATGCGCGCCGACGTCACGATCTACGACATCAACAATGACCGGCTGGCCGAGCTCGACATGTTCTTCTCGAGCCAGATCAAGACCGCCTATGCCAGCAAGGCGGCGATCGCGGCCGCGGTAAAGAACGCGCATCTGGTGATCGGCGCGGTGCTGGTGCCCGGCGCCGCCGCGCCCAAGCTGGTGACGCGAGAAATGCTCAAGACGATGAAGCGCGGTTCGGTGCTGGTCGACATCGCGATCGACCAGGGGGGCTGCTTCGAAACCTCGCACGCCACCACCCACGACGATCCGGTGTACGAGGTCGACGGCGTCATCCATTATTGCGTCGCCAACATGCCCGGCGCGGTCGCGCGCACATCGGCCTTCGCGCTCAACAACGCGACCTTGCCCTATGTGCTGCGCCTCGCGCGGTTGGGTGCCGAGGGAGCGATGGCCGCCGACCGGCATCTGGCGAACGGGCTGAATGTGTCGCAAGGCAAGATCCGCCATCGCGCGGTTGCCGAGGCGCTCGACCTCTCCTTCCATGAATGGACGGGAACGAATGCGGAACAAGCTCGTTTGGCGCATGATGCCTAAGTAACGAGGAACCCACGATGTCCGATACTGCGAACCCCAAGAGCGAGCCCTTTTCGAACGCCGAGAAGGACCCAGACGACTGGACCACCGGCGACGAGAAAATGACCGGCGCACAGGCATCGTATCGCAAGACGCTGAGCGAGGAAGCCGGCGAACCGTTCGACGAGACGCTGACCAAGGCGGATGCCTCGAAGCGGATCGATGCGCTGCAGGGAAGGACCGGGCGCGGCGCATAACCGCCCTTCCCCTTCTCTACCCCCCTCCCTCGACAAGGGAGGGGGTTTGCTCACATCCCCGGCGCGCCGCCCATCTCGGCCTGCATGCGCGCGCGCATCGCCAGAAACCGATCGAGCATCGCGATCCGTTCGGCGATCGCCGGTCGGTACGCGGAATTCGCCCGGGATACCGCCAGCGCACGCACCCAATAGGCGCGCGCCGAATCGAACTCGCCCGCGCGCATCAGCGCTGTGCCTTGGAAGAACCACGGCGCGGGATGCTGCGGATTGAGCGACCGCGCCTTGCGGAACGCCAGTTGCGCCGCAGGCGACATTGCCCCTCCGTCTTGCTGGTTCAGCGTCACGCCGAGCCAGGTCCAGAGCGGCAGGCTGTTGGGTGCCGATCGCACGCCGCCGAGCATCGCCAGCGCCGCGCCGCGATCATTGCCCATCCGGTTGAGCGCGTCGGTCAGCGTGAAATAGGTATCGGCATATTGGAAGCGGCCGAACATCTGCTGGCGGATTTCGATCAGCGACGGATCTATCGGCGCGCCGCGCGCCGCCTGGGCGTCGGGCAAGCTCCCCGCGAGCGTGGGCCGGCCTTGCAGCGCGTAGCCCGCCGCCCCCAGCATCAGCACCGCGCCCGCCAGCAACAGCAATCGCGGCGCGATCCGCAGCGACCATAGCAACGCGACGATCGCGGCAAGCAGGAAGGCCAGGGTTACGAAACCCATGCTGGCGTCCGTCGCTGCGATCGGCGCCGCAGCACCGTCAACAGCCGCCGCTCGCCCGCGGCAGCATCATCCGCGGCCGATGAGCCGGCGGGCCTGCGCATCGGCGACGTCCGACGCGGGCAGTCCGGTGCGCTCGCTTTCGTCCCACACATCGACCAACCGGCCAGGAATGAGCGTGATCCGCCGCTCGACCTCGGCGCGGTCGCCATGGCCGAGATATTCGAGGCCGACGCTGATGATGCCGCCGGCGTTGATGACGTAATCGGGCGCGTACAGGATCCCGCGCGCATGCAGCGTCGCACCGTCATCGCGGTGGGCGAGCTGGTTGTTCGCGCCGCCCGCGACCGCCCTGCAGCGAAGCGCGGCGATCGATTCGGGGGTCAGCACCGCGCCAAGCGCATTGGGGCTGACGATATCGGCTTCGATGCCGAGCACCTGATCAGGATCGGCAACCGCAGCGCCGAGCGCCTCGGCGAGTGCCTGCGCACGGTCACGATTGACGTCGGCCAGCGTCAGCCGCGCGCCATCGGCGGCCAGCAGCCGTGCGAGGCCGCCACCGACGCTGCCGACGCCCTGGATCGCGACATGGACGCCGCGCATGTCATCGGTGCCCAGCGCGCGCTTTGCCGCTGCCTTGACGCCGAGATAAACGCCCATCGAGGTGAACGGCCCGGGATCGCCCCCTGCCCCGCCGCTGGCGGTGGCAGGCAGGCCCGAGACAAACTTCGTCTCCCCCGACACGGTGACCATATCGGCTTCGGAAATCCCGACATCTTCGGCAGTGACGTAACGCCCGCCAAGCGATTCCACTGCGCGACCGAACGCCTTGAGCATTTCGGGGGTCTTGGTGCGATTGGCATCGGCGAGGATCACGCCCTTGCCGCCGCCCATCGGTAGTCCGGCCATTGCGTTCTTGAAGCTCATCCCGCGCGACAATCGCAGCGCGTCGGTGATCGCATCAGCCGACCGGGCATAATGCCAAAATCGAGTGCCGCCGGCTGCTGGCCCGAGCGCAGTCGAGTGCAAAGCGATTACCGCCTGCAGGCCGGTGGCGCGGTCGGTGAAGAGGTGCACGCCCTCATGATCGTCGAAATCGGGGAAGCCCCAGTCGGTGAGCACGAACGATGGTTCCGGTGTTGGGGAAGGAATGGGGCGACCGACGGGACTTGAACCCGCAACTTCCGGCATCACAAGCCGGTGCTCTAACCAATTGAACTACGACCGCCGCAGAGTGAGCGCACTTAACGAGGGGTTTCGCCAAACGCAAGATTGCTGCGCGGGTTTCTTCGCATTGGCCTGCGTCAGGCGGTGACCGCCGCGCCGCCACGCGAGATCCGCAGCGCTTCCTCGGGCGTGGTCCGCCCCTCGCGCACCAGCGCGCGCGCCGCCGAGCCGAGATTGGGGGCGGCAACAAAGGCATGGCGCGAGAGGATGGCGGCATCGCCGCCATCGTTGAGCAGCCGGCTGATCGCCGGATCGCACGCGATCGCTTCGAATACCGCGACCTGCCCAGCAAAGCCGCTGCCCGCGCAGGCGTCGCACCCGTCGCTGGTGTAGATCACCGATCCCGGATCGAACCCCAGCAGCGCCGACGCCGCCGCCGATGCCTGGACCGGGCGCCGGCAATCAACGCACAGCCGGCGTACGAGACGCTGCGCGACGACGATCCGCAGCGTCGACGCGAGCAGGAAGCGTTCGACGCGCAGCGCACGCAGCCGCGCGATCGCCCCCACCGCGTCGTCGGCCTCGACCCCCAACAGCAACAGCCGCCGCGTCCGCGCCGCCTCGAACGCCATCTGCGCGGTTTCGCGATCGGGCAAATCGTCGAGCATCACGATGTCGGGGTCCTGGCGCAGCACCAGCCGCAGCGCCGCGGCGGTGCCGCGCGGATCGGCGGCATCGACGGTTACACGGCCGACGCCGGCGTCTGCGGCCTCGGCGGTGCGCTGGATCGCGAGCGATCGCCGTGTCCCGACATTCACTCGCGCAAGGATCGCCCGCAACGTCGCGGCGGAGCCCGAACCCGCGGGTCCCGCCACGACGACGATCCCGCCCGCCGCATCGAGCAACGCGCTGTCGATCGTCCGGACCAGCGCGGGCGACATGCCGATCGCGGCCAGCGGCTCGTCGGCGCTCGGCGTCCCCATATGCTGCAACACGACGCGCGCGCCATCGGTGGTGTCGACCCGATATGCGAGCCAGTCGCGGCCGGCGGCGGTCAGCCGTCCCTCGCCCTGCCCCGCGATCAGCCCGGCGCGGTCGAACAGGCAGCCGCGCAAGGCCGTGGCGTCGGAGCCACGCAGCGCCAGCACTTCGTGCAATGCACCGTGCACGCGGATCCGGATCGCCAGCGCCTCGTCGCTGAGATCGACATGTATCGTACCGCCACGGCGTGCAATGCATTCGGCAAGCACGCGGTCGAGCATTGGGTTTACATCGCCGCCGCCGGTGGGCGCGGGAATTGCGGTCGGGCGCTGAACGACCGGGGACGTCTGCCGCTGCCGTACGAGCAAGTGATCGGTCGCCATATGCCCCCCAACGCGCGACCGATCTGGCCGAGCGTGACGGTCCTGCGACCGCGATGTTACCGTTTCGTGTCAGGCGCCGGGCGAAGTGGGTGCCGAACCGTGCAGCGCTTTTCGTGGTCGCGGCTTTTTGGCAGAATGGCGCAATGGCAACGCTCGCACCCGCCCCGCCGGTCAATCTCGGCTCGGGCTATCCGCCCGAACCGGTGATCGATCACATCCTCGCGCAACCCGGTGTCCAGAAGGTGCCCAGCCCCAAGCTGACGCTGTTCCTGCGCAAACGCTTTCTCACCCCCGAGGTCTGCGCCGCGCTGTGCGCGCAGATTGATGCGCAGCGCCGACCCTCGACGGTGTCGGACTTCAACGGCGATTCGGCGTTCCGCACCAGCGAGACCTGCGATCTGGACACCAGTGATACGCTGGTCGCGCAGCTCGAGCAGGCTATCACCGCGTTTTGCGGGCTCGACGGCGCGCATGGCGAGCCGATCCAGGGGCAGCGCTACGCCATGGGGCAGGAGTTCAAGGCGCACACCGATTATTTCGAGCCGCAGGGCGTCGACTTCCAGAAATTCTGCTCGGTCGCGGGCAACCGCACCTGGACGGTGATGCTCTATCTCAACGAACCAGAGGCGGGCGGTGCGACGCGGTTCAAGGCGATCGACAAGATGGTCCACCCCGAAACCGGCAAATTGCTCGCCTGGAACAACCTGCGTCCTGACGGCACGCCCAATCCGGCGACGCTGCATCATGGGATGAAGGTGCGCGCGGGAACCAAGTACGTGATCACCAAATGGTATCGCGAGCGCCCCTGGGGCTGGGCGTAGAACGAAACGGGCCGCCGGAGGATATCCCCCGGCGGCCCGAAGTGGCGCGATAGCTCGGCGGTTACAGCGTGGCGCTGATCCCTACCGAGAAGATGCGGCCGAGGTCATAGGTGTTGGTGTCGACCCGGACGTCGTTCGGGAATATCTGATATTCCTGGTACCGCGTCTTGGTCAGGTTGCGGCCTTCGAACTTGAGATCGATCGACTGGTTCTCACCGATCGCGATGCCCTGGCGGAACACCACGTCGAGCCGCAAGCCGGGCTCTTCGACGATATCGGGCAGGCGCGTCCCTTCGACCACCGGACCACGATTCGTGACGCGCTCGCTGGCGTAATTGAACAGCACCGTGAACTGCGTCCGGCTCTCTTCGTCTTCGATACCGATCTGCGCGTTCACGAGATGGTCCGACTGGCCCACCAGCGGTGCGCCGTCGTCGAACACCAGCGACGATTGCTGGGGTGCCGCGCCGAGGATCGGGCTGGGAACCAGCTGGTTGCCCGATTGCAGCTGCGACTGGGTGTAGGTGTAGTTTCCGAGCAGCAGCAGCCGCGCGGTGGACCAGCCTTCGCCGACGAAATCGAGCGGAACGTATTTCTGGAACTCGACTTCACCGCCATACAGCGTCGCCTGCGGTGCGTTCGAGAAGCCGGTCTGCAGCGAGGTCGAACCGCCCGCGACGAAGGCGATCGCCTCGATCGGGTTGTCGATCCGCTTGTAGAAGCCGGCGAGGGTGAAACGCTGGTCGCGCTTGAAGAACCATTCATAGCGCGCTTCGAGATTGTAGAGCTCGGAGTCGACGAGCAGCGGGTTGCCGAGGAACTGCCGGTTACTCTCGAAATCCTGATAGATTTGCGGTGCGAGCTCGCGGAACTGCGGGCGTGCCAGCGTCTTGGAGGCATGCACCCGAAGCTGCATGTCTTCGGCGAAATTCCAGGTGATCGTCGAGGCCGGCAGCCAGTAATTGTTGCTCAGGTTGGTCGGGTCGATCGCCCCTTGCGACAAGACCTGCTGATCGGCGGTCTCATAGCGAACACCGACCGACGCACGCAGCCCGTCGAGCACTTCGGCCTCGGCCTGCACATAGCCAGCATGCACTTCGAGCGACGCGTCATACGCCGCAGCGCCCTGGCCTACCGATTCGTTGCGCAGGGTGATACCGTTGGTGCCGATGATGTAGTCGGACAGTAGATAATCGGGGCGCAGCTGCGCGACCGTCGCGTTCACCGGACCATTGTTCGGCCCGATGAAGCGGAAAAAATAGCGGCTCGAGCTGCGTTCGGCGTTCGAATATGCATAGCCGGTTGACACTGACAACGGCCGATCGGCATCGAAATCATAGGTGAAATCGGCAGCCCCGGTCCAAAGATCCTCGTTCAGATCGCTGAACGCGATCGTCGCCGAGCTCGGGGTGTTGAGCGCGTTGGTGTAATCGCGGACCGTGGGATCATAGACGTAGCGGAATTCGCGCTCATAGGGCGCCTCGCGCTTGGTATTGGCATAGGCGCCGCGCAAATCGATATCGAAGGCACCAAAGTCGAGTTCGGCAACCGCCTGGCTGGTGAAGAGCTGGCGCGCAAACCAGTTGGTGTTCTGGACGATGAACGACGGCACACCGAACTGGCCGGGAATGCCAAAATTCTCTTCATCGCCCTGCCCCAGAATGCCCTGCTTCAGGGTATCATGGACATATACGTTGGTGACGCGGAGGCGGTGATCGCCGATCTCGGCGCCCAGCCCGAAAAGGCCGTTGACGATGATCCGGTTGTCGGTGGTCACGCGATCGAAATCACTCACCAGCCCACCATCGGCACCGGTCGCAACCTGTTGGATGGCAGCGCGGGTGCGCCAGCTGTTCGAGATGCCGCCAGCACCGATCAGGCCGATCTTCGCCCCGCCGACATCGAACGACGTCCCGAAGCTCGCCTCGCCCGACCAGTTGGCGGGGATATGATAATTTTCTTCGAGCAACGTCGTGGGGGCGTTCGACAATTGGCCGATCATATTGGGGTCGTTGACCGAGGTGTTGTTCTTGCCCGCGTCCTTGATGAAGCCGGGAACGGTGCGTTCGCCATCGTCGAAGCCGAATACATCGGCCGAGCCGCCGTCATAGACATAGCCAAGCTCGCTACTGGTGACGGTGTCGAAGCCGACCGAGCCGCCGACCTGCAAAAAGCTCTCGTCGGGTATCGCACGGGTCGTGAGATTGATCGCGCCGCCGCCGAATTCACCGGGATAATTTGCCGAATAGCTTTTCTGCACCAGCGCCGACGCGACGACATTGGTTGGGAAGATGTCGAGCGGCACCACGCGCCGCAGCGGCTCGGGGCTCGGCAGTGGCAAGCCGTTGAGCAGCGACGAAGAATAGCGATCGCCGAGACCGCGGACGAAGACGAAGCCGTTACCGACCACGCTCAGCCCGGTCACGCGCGTCAGGGCGCCGGCGATATCGCCTTCGCCGGTGCGCGCGATGTCGGCGGTCGTAAGGACCGACACGACTTGCGGCGTTGCACGAACGATGTTGGGAATGTTGCGACCGATGACGACGATATCTTCCTGCGCGTCACCCGAGCCGGGCCCCGAAATTTCGGCCTCCTCCAGAATGTCGGCTTCCGTCTCTGCCTGCTGGCTGGTCGAGTCGGGGGCCACGGTCTGCGGCATCGCCTGCGTGCCGCCAGCGCCCGGAGCGACCGTCTGGCCCGCCGGGGGGGTCGATGTCTGCCGGGTGTTCGGGACCGCAGCCGCCAGCGCCTGTGGCGCGACGAGCTGGGTCGTCAATAGGAGGAGGCTGCCGAATGCGGTCTGCTGTTTCATCATCTAGTTCCGGATCAGAGGTCGTCGTCACGCGAGCGATGCGGGGGTGGCGGGCGATTGCACCACCACCCCCGCATCTTGGCCGCTCGGCGCGTTACGTGGTCGGAAAACCGGTGCACGCCCCGCTGGTCGAACCGAAGTTCGCGCGGTTCGAGTTGCAGGTCCAACCCTGATACCAGGTGTCGTTCGGGCCGCTGACGGCACCGATATAGCTGGTCTGCACCAGGAAGGCCGACCCCGCCGGGTTCAGCGTTGCTGCGTTGAACGCCGGGACGGCGAGGGCCGCAGCAGCCGGGAGATACCCACCGGTAACGGCGCCCGCAGCCGTACCGTTGGTGACGTTGTTGTTGCCCGCGACCAGCTCAGCCTGCTCGGCGTTGGTGACGGTCACGCCGCCCTGCGCGGTTTCGGCGCTAAGCGCGCTGCAGGCGAAGTAAACCGAGTTGAAGCGAAGCGGTCCGGCTTCGTCGATGGCGGGGTTCGCCGGACGGATGGTCGACTTGCCACCGTTGTCGGTGGTGCCAGCGATCACGTTGAGGCACGCCTGCTGGGTTACCACGATGCCGTTCACGAAGGTGAAGTCGGCGCCACCGCGCGGGCGAAGCGCTGCGGGGGTGCCCGAGTTGGTCGACGTGTGGATGAAGGTGAAGTTAGCGATCCGGCCGTTCTGGCGCGGAACCGCGTCTTCGTTGTTGTTCGAGTCGATCTCCATCATGAAGTTGTCGCTCTGGTTGTTGACCGGCTTCTGGATGCCGATCGCGAACTGGATGAAGCCCTTCCAACCAACATCGGTATCCAGCGTATCATCGTCGATGCCGGTGCCGACGAAGTAGCGCAGGTTGTGCGTGCCACCGAAAATCTCGATGCCGTCATCCGAGCTGTTGTGGATCTGCAGATATTCGAAGCGCGTGCCCGAACCGACGCCGCCGGTGGTGATGCCCTGCAGTTCGTTGTTGGGGCTGATGACGGTGCCCGAATAGCGGACCTGAACGTAGCGCATGACGCCCGAGCTGTCGCCCGAGGTGGCACCGCCATAGATCACGTTGCCGGTGCCTTCGACGGTGTTTTCGCAATTCACCGCACCGCCGCCAACGCCGCTGAGGTTGCAGTTCGAGATCGGCGCGCGGCCGGCGATGATGATGCCGCCCCACAGGCCCTGCGATTCGTCGGTCGCGGTGCCGCGCAGGTTCTGCTCGGCGGTGAAGATGATCGGCGCGTTGGCCAGGCCCTCGGCGATGATCGTCGATCCGCGGTTGATCGACAGGAAGTCGTTCTCGGCGTTGGTGGTGTTTGCGTAGATCAGCACGCCAGGTTCGATCGTCAGATTGCCCGCGGTACCGGCGGTACCCGCGCCACCGCGATCGACGCCGACATCGACGCGGCCATTGATCTCATACGCGGTGCCCGCGCGACGCGGCAGCGTCAGATTGGTGACCAGCGACGGGATACGGCACGAGCGCAGATTGCCGATGATGCCGACATCGGTCGTACCCGTCGGGCAGCTAGCGGCAGGTGTTCCGGCGGTCGAGGTTGGGGTGGGCGTTGGGGTTGGCGCCGGCGCGGGGGCAGGCGTCGGGGCAGGCACGACGATCACGCCTTCGCCTGGCGATGCGACGCTCGACGCGCCGTCGCAGGCGGCGAGCGAGGCTGCGGCGCAGCTGGTGAGCAATACGAGGCTGAGGCGTTTGAAATCGGCCATGAAGAATCTCCGTTCCGGTGCTTCCGGTTTGCGAGGGCTGGGCATGGGCGCCCACGATCGACTCGGAAATCCCCCTGTCGACCTCGCGCCCTCGCTAGGGCCCAAGCATGACTACGGGATGGGATTTTGAAGAAAGTTCGGTGGCAGTTTTATTGCTGAACCGTGACGGTTGTTACGCCGCGGTTACAGCGCGCCGCCGATCTGCGGCCCGGCCCCTGCGCCTAACCCCCGACGCGGACACGAAAAACCCCGCCGGCTCTCGACCGACGGGGTTTCGAAAATCTGGTGGGCGCGGCAAGGATTGAACTTGCGACCCCACCCGTGTGAAGGGTGTGCTCTACCACTGAGCTACGCGCCCGCTGCCGAAGCGGCGAACCGAACGGCGGGAGCGCGCTCTTAAGCGAGGCGCGCGCCCTTTGTCCAGCCCGTCGATCGACGGCGTATGTCAGTCGATCAGTTGACCGAATCCTTCAGGCCCTTGCCGGCCTTGAACTTGGGCTGGGTCGAGGCCTTGATCGTCATCGGCTCGCCGGTGCGCGGGTTGCGACCGGTCGATGCCTTGCGCTTGCTGACCGAAAAGGTGCCGAAGCCGACCAGGCGAACTTCGTCGCCCTTCTTGAGCGCGCCCGAGATCGAATCAAACACTGCTTCGACCGCCTTGATCGCGTCGCCCTTGGTAAGCCCCGAATGGTCGGCAACCTGGCCGATCAGTTCCTGTTTGTTCATCCCAAAACCCCTGCTCTAAAAACCGAAACCTGCTCGCTCGCGGATCGAACGTCCGCAATCGGTGCGGCAGTAAGGCCGCTCCAACGCCCTGTGTCAAAGGGATTTGGGCGTTTTTGCGGCCAAACGTCCGAAAAACGGCGGGTTAGTGGTGCACAGACCCCGCCACCGGCGGCACCCCGGGCGGGGGCAAGGCGGCCAGCTCGTCGGCCTCGGTCCAGTCGATCGCCGTCAGCGGTTCGACCAGCGCCAGGCGAAGCACCTCGTCGACATGGCTGACCGGGATGATCTTGAGCCCGTCGCGGATCACCGCGGGGATCTCGACCAGGTCCTTCTCGTTTTCCGCCGGGATCAGCACCGTCGTGATCCCGCCGCGCATCGCCGCGAGCAGCTTTTCCTTCAAGCCGCCAATCGGCAGCACGCGGCCGCGCAGCGTCACCTCGCCGGTCATCGCGATCTCGCGGCGAACCGCAACGCCGGTGAGCGTCGAGACGATCGCGGTGACGATGCCGATACCCGCCGAAGGACCGTCCTTGGGCACCGCGCCCTCGGGCAGATGGATATGGATGTCCTTGCGCGCGAACAGGCTGGGCTTGATCCCATAGGACGGCGCGCGTGCCTTGACGAAGCTGAACGCCGTTTCGATCGATTCCTTCATAACATCGCCGAGCTTGCCGGTGATCTTGGCCGCGCCCTTGCCGGGCACGGTGACGCTTTCGATCGTCAGCAATTCGCCGCCGACTTCGGTCCAGGCAAGCCCGGTGACCGCGCCGATCTGATGCTCTTCCTCGCCGATGCCGAAGCGATGCTTGCGGACCCCGGCATATTCGCCGAGATTTTCGGGCGTGATCGTGATGCTGGTCGCCTGGCCCTCGAGGATCTTGCGCAGCGCCTTGCGCGCCAGCCGCGCGATCTCGCGCTCGAGCGTGCGGACGCCTGCCTCGCGGGTATAATGGCGGATCAGGTCGCGCAGCGCCGCCTGTTCGAGCGTGAACTCGCCTTCCTTCAGGCCATGCGCGTCGATCTGCTTGGCGATCAGATGCCCCTCGGCGATCTCGACCTTTTCATCCTCGGTATAGCCCTCCAGCCGGATGATCTCCATCCGGTCGAGCAGAGGCTGCGGCAGATTCAGCGTGTTCGCGGTCGTGACGAACATGATGTCCGACAGGTCGACGTCGATCTCGAGATAATGGTCCTGGAACTTGCCGTTCTGTTCGGGGTCGAGCACCTCGAGCAACGCCGATGCCGGATCGCCGCGGAAATCCTGGCCCAACTTGTCGATCTCGTCGAGCAGGAACAGCGGGTTCGACGTGCCGGCCTTGCGCAGGTTGGTCACGATCTTGCCCGGAAGCGAACCGATATAGGTGCGGCGATGCCCGCGAATCTCGGCTTCGTCGCGCACGCCGCCCAGCGACTGGCGGATGAACTCGCGCCCCGTCGCCTTGGCGATGCTCTTGCCGAGCGAGGTCTTGCCGACGCCGGGAGGGCCGACGAGGCACAGGATCGGCCCCTTCAGCTTGTTGGTACGCGCTTGGACCGCGAGATATTCGATGATCCGGTCCTTGACCTTCTCGAGGCCATAATGATCGGCATCGAGCACCGCTTCGGCCTCGACCAGATCCTTCTTGATCTTCGATTTCTTGCCCCAGGGCAGCCCGAGCAGGACGTCGAGATAGTTGCGCACCACCGTCGATTCGGCCGACATCGGTGCCATCGTCTTGAGCTTCTTGAGCTCGGCGGTGGCCTTGGTCCGCGCTTCCTTGCTCAGCTTGAGCGTCGCGATCTTCTGCGTCAGCTCCGCGATCTCGTCGCCATCGCCCTCCTCGCCCTCGTTGCCCAGCTCGCGCTGGATCGCCTTGAGCTGTTCGTTGAGGTAATATTCGCGCTGGGTCTTCTCCATCTGGCGCTTCACGCGGCTGCGGATCTTCTTTTCGACCTGCAGCACGCCGAGCTCGCCCTCCATGAAGGCGAACACCATTTCGAGCCGCTTGCGCGGGTCGATCTCGACCAGCAGCGACTGCTTGTCGGCGACCTTGACCGCGATGTTGCCCGCGATCGCATCGGCTAGGCGCGAGGCATCGTCGAGCTCGCCCAGCTGCACCGCGGTTTCGGCGGGCAGCTTGCGGTTGAGCTTGGCGTAATTCTCGAACTGGTCGACCACCGATCGCATCAGCGCCTGCACCTCGGTGCCCTCGACGGCCGCTTCCTCGACCGGCGAGACTGTCGCGGTGAGATAGCCGTCCTTGGCCTCGAGCTGGTCGAGATTGGCGCGCGCCTTGCCCGACACCAGCACGCGGACGGTGCCGTCGGGCAGCTTGAGCAATTGCAGCACTTCGGCCGAGACGCCGGTGTCGTACAGATCGTCGCGGCCAGGATCGTCCTGCGCGGGATCGAGCTGGGCGACCAAGAAAATCTCCTTGTCGTCGGCCATCGCGGCTTCGAGCGCCGCGACCGACTTGTCGCGACCAACGAACAGGGGCACGATCATGTGCGGAAACACGACGATGTCGCGTAGCGGCAATACGGGATAGCTGGATTTCATGAACACTCCGATGGCGTCCGACAAACGACGCCTTTGCAACCTATATGGGGGCGCGATGCAAGGCATCAATCGTGCGGCGCTGCTTGGCGCCGTCGCGCTGCTCACCCCCGCCGCCGCCGATCCGGGTAAGCCGCCGCTCAGCGCGCAAACCGCCACGACGGGCGGGCCGCTCGACCCCGATCAACAAAAGCTGATCTTCGACACCGCCGACCTAGCGTTCGAAATCTTTCCCGAGCGTGAAGCGATCGCTGGCGTGGCGACGCTCGGCTTCACCGCCAAGGCGCCGGTCCGCCGGTTGGTGATCGATCTCGACCGTAATTTGCCGGTGAGTGCGGTGGCGATCGACGAGGTCGCGCTGCCGCGCAGCGCCTGGCGCAACCCGCAAGGCCGCATGACGATCGACCTGCCGCGGCAGGTTGCCGCGGGCGGCAAGGTCAGCGCGCGGATCAGCTATGCCGGTACCCCGCATGTCGCGGTGCGCGCGCCGTGGGACGGCGGCTTCGTCTGGGCGAAGACCCCGTCAGGCAAGCCCTGGGTTGCGACCGCGATCCAGGGCGAGGGCTGCGACCTGTTCTGGCCATGCATCGATTATCCGACCTACGAGCCCAAGCGCATCGACCTGCATATCACCGTTCCCCCCGGGCTCGGCGCGCCCTCGAACGGCGTGCTGACCGGCATCGACACACTGCCCGACGGGCGGAGCCGGTGGAACTGGAGCGTCGCCAATCCGACGATCCATTCGGTCGCGCTCAATGTCGGGCCGTATCGCGAACTCAAGGCGGTCCATACCAGCCGCTTCGGCAACCAGATCCCGATGCATTTCTGGTATCTCGAAGGCAATGAGGCCAAGGCGCGCGGGCTATTCGCCGAATTCGCGCCGACGCTCGATTTCTACGAAGCGATGGTCGGCCCCTACCCCTTCGCCGCCGAGAAGATGGGCGTGGTCGAGACCCCGCACCTCGGCATGGAGCACCAGACGATCAACGCCTATGGCAATGGCTACAAGCAGGCGCCCGAGGGCTTCGACTGGCTGCTGCACCACGAATTCGGCCATGAATGGTTCGCCAACCAGATGACGGTGGCGAACTGGGACGATTTCTGGCTGCACGAGGCCTATACCCAATATATGCAGCCGCTCTACGGCCGTGCCCGCGAGGGCGAAGGACGCTATCTGGCCATGATGCGAGCCGGGCGGGCGCGGTTCGAAAATCTCCATCCGATCGTCTCAGGGAGCGCGCGCGCCGCGAACCTGGTGAGCGACGAAGCGACCGGGCCGGGCAGCGACATTTATTTCAAGGGCGCGTGGATGCTCCACACGCTGCGCGGGCTGATCGGCGATGCGAAGTTCGGCGAAATCATGCGCCGCGTCGTCTATGGCCGGCCCGATCCCGCGCCGGGCAACTTCACCTCGCGCTTCGCGACGACCGCCGAATATCGCGCAATCGTGAACGATGTGGCCGGGCACGACCTAGGCTGGTTCTTCGACGTATATCTGGGGCAGGCAGCGTTGCCCGAACTCGTCGAGACGCGCACGCCGGGGCGGTTGGCGCTGGCGTGGAAAGTGCCGGGGGGTGGCGACTTTCCCCTGCCGGTCGAGGTGTCGGTCGCAGGACGGATGAAGACGCTGGCGATGGCGGAAGGGCACGGTTCGATTGCCGTACCGGCGGGGGCGCAGGTTATCGTCGATCCGCAGTCGCGCGTGCTGCGCAAGCTACCGGGCGACGGCGGCAGCTGACGCGCCACCGCCCGGCTCGGATTACGGCACCACCGTCGTGAACAAATAGGTCGCGAAGATCAGCAGATGGACCACCCCCTGCAACACGGTCGTCCGCCCGTTGCCGAGCGACAGCACCGCGACCAGCAGCGACAGCCCGAGCAGCACGATCGCCTTCGAATCAATGCCGAGCGCGATGTCGAGCCCGAGCACCAGCGACACGATCGCCACGGTCGGGATCGTCAGCCCAATCGTCGCCAGCGCCGAGCCGAGCGCGAGGTTGAGGCTGGTCTGCAGCCGGTTACGCCGCGCCGCCTTCACCGCGGCGAGGCTCTCGGGCGCAAGCACCAGCGCGGCGATCGCCACGCCGACCGTTGCCAGCGGCAGTCCTGCGCCGAGCACGCCGCGCTCGAGCGTCGGCGCCAGATCTTTCGCCAGCAGCACCACCGATACCAATGCCACCAGCAGGACCCCGAACGCGGTCCAGGCCTGTCGAGTGGTGGGCGGCGCTGCATGCGCCTCGTCGCCCAGATCGCCGTCGGCCGCGGGCAGAAAATAATCGCGGTGGCGAACGGTCTGCACCAGCACAAACGTTGCGTAGAGGATCAGCGAGATCGTCGCGGTGAACATCAATTGCGCGGGGCTGAAATAGGGCCCGGCGCGCGCGAGCGTGTAGTTGGGCAACACCAGGCTGAGCACCGCCATCGCCGCCAGCACGCAAAGCGACGCACTGACGCCCTTCAGCACGAAGACCTGTTCATGATGCCGCACCGCGCCCACCAGCAGGCAGATGCCGACGATTCCGTTGAGGATGATCATGATCGCCGCGAACACCGTGTCGCGCGCCAAGGTCGGGGCATCGTCGCCGCCGGTGAGCATTAGCGAGACGATCAGTGACACCTCGATCACCGTCACCGATACCGCCAGCACCAAGGTCCCGAACGGTTCGCCGACCTTGTGCGCAACCACTTCAGCCTGATGCACCGCCGCGAGCACGCATCCGATCAGGATCGCCACCGCCACCGCGATTCCCGCACCTCCGATCTTGGCAAGCGACAGGCCAATCGCGATCAGCCCTAACGCCGGCAGCGCCAGCGACCATAAGGGCAGCATAGGATGATCGGGCAGGTCTGGGGCAGCAATCGGGGCAGCGGGCATGCGGTCTCCTGTCAATTCGGTCGCTCGACGAATGAGCGGGCGCAGCCGGGGTTCCGAGTATCATAGCCAGGCACCGGTGCGTTACGCGCCGATAGGAGATATTGCAGATGACGATCTGGACCAACCGTGCCGCCGAAATGGCGGCCACCTTCATGATCGGCGACGGGCTGTTGGGGCTCGTGCAGCCCAAACGGCACGTCGGTCTGTGGGAGCGTGACGCGCTGGGTGCCGAGAAGCTGGTCGCCCCCTTCCGCGGTCGCCCGGGCCGACGGCAGGCCTATGCGGTGGTACAGATCGCCGCCGGGCTGGTCCTGGCAAGCCGCCAGCGCGGACGGGGTTAAGATTAGCGAAACTTGCCCCGCTTATCATCTATCCCCATGATATATTGGCTGATTACCGCCGCCATCGTGCTGAACGGCTGGACGATGCTCCGCTTCTGGCAGGACAAGCAGCGCGCGATCGAGGGCCTCCGGCGCATCCCCGAAAGCGACCTGCTCGGCCTAGCGCTGATTGGCGGGTCACCGGGCGCGCTGCTTGCGCGGCATCTGTTCCGGCACAAGACGCGCAAACAGCCTTTCTCGACCTATTTGCTGCTGATCGTGATGATCCAGGTCGGGGTCGGGATCGGCCTATGGCTACCGCGATAAAAAGGGGCCCCGGTTTCCCGAGGCCCCTTCGCTAGCAGCATCGCCAATCGATCAGGCGGCGCCGCTGCCCGCTTTTTCCTTCTTGGCGTACACGCGCACCGGTTCCTTGCGGCCCTCGATCACGTCCTTGTCGACCACGACCTCGTCGACGCCGTCCATGCTCGGCAGGTCGAACATCGTGTCGAGCAGAATGCCCTCGAGGATCGAGCGGAGCCCGCGCGCGCCGGTCTTGCGTTCGATCGCCTTCTTCGAGATCGAGACCAAGGCCTCGTCGTTGAAGCCGAGCTTGACGCCCTCCATGTCGAACAGCTTCTGATACTGCTTCACCAACGCGTTCTTGGGCTCGGTGAGGATCTTCATCAGTGCCGACACGTCGAGATCCTCGAGCGTCGCGATCACCGGCAGACGGCCGACGAATTCGGGGATCAGGCCGAACTTCAGCAGATCCTCGGGTTCGACTTGCTTGAGCGTCTCGCCGGTGCGGCGTTCCTCGGGCGCGGCGACATAGGCGCCGAAGCCGATCGACTTGCCCTGCAGGCGATCGCCGATGATCTTCTCGAGGCCCGAGAACGCGCCACCGCAGATGAACAGGATGTTCGTGGTGTCGACCTGCAGGAATTCCTGCTGCGGATGCTTGCGCCCGCCCTGTGGCGGCACCGACGCTGTGGTGCCCTCCATCAGCTTGAGCAGCGCCTGCTGAACGCCCTCGCCCGACACGTCGCGCGTGATCGAGGGGTTCTCGGCCTTGCGGCTGATCTTGTCGATCTCGTCGATATAGACGATCCCGCGCTGCGCGCGCTCGACGTTATAGTCCGAAGCCTGGAGCAGCTTGAGGATGATGTTCTCGACATCCTCGCCGACATAGCCCGCCTCGGTCAGCGTCGTCGCATCGGCCATCGTGAAGGGCACGTCGAGGATTCGCGCCAGCGTCTGCGCCAGCAGCGTCTTGCCGCAGCCGGTCGGGCCCACCAGCAGGATGTTCGACTTCGAGAGCTCGACATCGGCACCCTTGGCGCCATGGTTGAGCCGCTTGTAATGGTTGTGCACCGCCACCGACAGCACGCGCTTGGCGCGCTTCTGGCCGATGACATAATCGTCGAGCACGTCGCAGATTTCCTGCGGCGCAGGCACGCCGCCGTCTTTCTTGCTCACCAGCGCGGACTTGGTTTCCTCGCGGATGATGTCGTTGCACAGTTCGACGCATTCATCGCAGATGAACACCGTCGGCCCGGCGATGAGCTTGCGCACCTCGTGCTGCGACTTGCCGCAGAAGGAGCAATAGAGGGTGCTCTTCGAGTCGCCACCGCTCAGCTTCGTCATTCGATTTCATCCTTGGCGCCGCTCGGGCGCTTTAATCCACCCGCCATCCTACACGGCAGGGTATCAGGGGCAACGCACAAATTGGGGGCTGCCCCCGCCCCCCGCAATGCAGGCCCGCCGAAACGGACCTGCATCCTAGGCCTTACATCGTCGGCGTGGTGCCCGTCGATGGATCCTCGGGCACGCCCGGGCGCTTGTCGTACACTTCATCGACCAGGCCGAAAGCCTTGGCTTCGTCGGCTTCGAGGAAGGTATCGCGGTCCATCGCCTTTTCGATCTCCTCGATCGGCTTGCCGGTGTATTTGGCGTAGAGCTCGTTCATCCGACGGCGGATGCGAAGGATCTCGCGCGCCTGGATCTCGATGTCGCTCGCCATGCCCTGCGCGCCGCCCGAAGGCTGGTGCACCATGATCCGCGCGTTGGTGAGCGCGACGCGCATCCCCGGCTCGCCCGATGCCAGCAGGAAGCTGCCCATCGACGCTGCCTGCCCCATGCAGACCGTGCCGACGCGCGGGCGGATATACTGCATCGTGTCGTGGATCGCCATGCCGGCGGTCACGACGCCGCCGGGCGAGTTGATGTACATCCAGATGTCCTTCTTCGGGTTCTCGGACTCGAGGAAGAGCAGCTGTGCGGTGATGAGCGAGGCCATGCCGTCCTCGACCCCACCAGTGACGAAAACGATGCGCTCGCGCAGAAGCCGCGAGAAAATGTCGAAGCTGCGCTCGCCACGGCTCGACTGTTCGATGACGATAGGAACGAGTGCGCTCATAGGGTCGTGCATGGAAATCCCGCTCAGAAGTTGAAACGCCAACATCGGCGCTAGTGAAGTGCCGCGCAAGGGGGCGCGGCGGGTTGGGCGAACGTAGCCTCAGCGGCGGGGCTAGCGGTCGCCGCCGCGCGATGGCGCCGGATGCGCCAGATAGGCCAGCCGCCGCACCTCGCGCCGCCCGCGCACCACGGTATCGAGGATCAATCCTGCGAAAAGGTTGAGGAAGGCGAGGATCATCAGCCCGGTCGCGAGAATCGCGGTGGGAAAGCGCGGCACCAGCCCGGTGTCGATATAGGTCGCGACCAGCGGGATCGACAGGACCAGCGCCAGCAGCGAGATGGCAGCGGCGATCAGCCCGAAGAACAGCATCGGCCGTTCGATCCGGTACAAGGTCGCGATCGTCGTCGCGATTCGAAAGCCGTCGCCATAGGTGTTGAGTTTCGATTCGGAGCCTTCGGGCCGCGCGAAATAGGGGGTTTCGACCTCGGCGACGGGCATTTTGAGTTCGAGCGCGTGGACGCTGATCTCGGTCTCGATCTCGAACCCCGCCGACAGCGCGGGGAAGCTTTTGACAAAGCGGCGCGAAAACACGCGATAACCCGACAAGATGTCGCTGAAGCTGCGGCCGAACAGCCGCGCGAGCATGCCGGTCAGCGCCTTGTTCCCGAACTGGTGGCCGCGGCGATACGCTTCGGTCGCCTCGTGCACCCGGCTGCCGACGACCATGTCGAGCTGTTCGTCGAGCAGACGTGCGACCATCGCCGGCGCCGAGGCGGCGTCGTAGGTCGCATCGCCATCGGCCATCACATAGATATCGGCGTCGACATCGGCGAACATCCGCCGCACCACCGCGCCCTTGCCCTGTACCCGTTCGGTGCGGACGATAGCGCCGGCAAAGGCGGCGACCTCGGCGGTGCGGTCGCGACTGTTGTTGTCGTACACATAGACGCGCGCGCCGGGCAGCGCGGCGCGGAACGCCACCACCGTCTGCGCGATCGCGGCTTCCTCGTTATAGCAAGGCAGGATCACCGCGATGCGTGGTTCGGTCACATTGCCCCCAAAGCTTCTCCCGCCGGCGGGAGAAGGATACCGTAGCTCGGACACGAAGCGGCCTAGCACAGGTTGGATGAGGGCGGTGCGAGCTGATTAGCTCGTGCGCTCGCTGGTGCAAGCGCTCCGCCCTCACCCAAAATTACTCGGCGTCGGTCTTCTTCTTGCGCGCCGGTGCCTTCTTCTTGGGCGCCTCGGCAGCCTCGTCCGACGCTTCGGCGGCGGCTTCGACCGGCTCTGCAGCCTTCTTGGTCGCTGCCTTCTTCTTAGGAGCAGCGGCTTCGGCAGGCGCGTCGGGTTCGGCGGGCGCTACGTCCTTGTCGGCCGCCGGCTTGGCAGCGGCCTTCTTGGTCTTCGCCTTTGGCTTGGCCGGCGCCTCGTCATGGTCGTGGTCGCAATCGGGGCCATGGACATGCGGCACCACGCCGTCCTCGCTCTCGATCGCGGCTTCGAGTTCCTCGCGCGATACTTCGCGCTCGGTCACTTCGGCCTTGTCGAACAGGAAGTCGACGACCTTGTCCTCGTACAGCGGCGCGCGCAGCTGGGCAGCCGCCATCGGCTCCTGCTGGATATATTGCATGAAGCGCTCGCGGTCTTCCTGGCGATATTGCTGCGCGGCCTGTGCGACCAGCCGGTTCATCTCGGCCTGCGTCACTTCGATGCCATTGGCCTGGCCGATCTCCGACAGGAGCAGCCCCAGGCGTACCCGGCGCTCGGCGATCTTGCGGTAATCGTCGCGCTCGCTCTCGAGCTCGGCCATCGCCGCCGCGGGATCTTCCTCATGGCCGGCTTCATGCTCGAGCTGCTGCCAGATCTGGTTGAACTCAGCCTCGACCATCGACGGCGGCACGGGGAAATCATGGCCCTCGGCGAGCTGGTCGAGCAGCTTGCGCTTCATATGGGTGCGGGTGAGCTGGCCGGTCTCGTTCTCGAGCTGGCCCTTCATCAGCCCCTGCAGCTGCTCGAGGCTCTCGAGCCCGAGCGACTTGGCGAAATCGTCGTCGATCGCCATTTCACCCGAAACCTGAACCTTCTTGACCGTCAGGTCGAAGGTCGCGGGCTTGCCCGCCAGCGTGTCGACGCCGTAATCCTCGGGGAAGGTCACCTCGATCTGCTTTTCGTCGCCGACCTTCACGCCGACGAGTTGATCCTCGAACCCAGGGATCAAGCGGCCGGTGCCGATCTCGACCGACATGTCCTCGCCGGTGCCGCCGTCAAAGGCGACGCCGTCGACCTTGCCCAGGAAATCCATCACGACCAAGTCGCCGGTGGCGGCTGCATGCCCCTCGGGCGCGTCGTCGAACTTCTTCTGCTGCGATGCCAGCTGGTTGATCTGCTCGGCAACCCGCTCCTCGGGCACCGGCACGATCAGCCGCTCGAGCTTGAGCCCCTCGATCGACGGCGCAGGCACGTCAGGGAGCACTTCGAGCTCGACCTTGACCGCTGCGTCCTTGCCTGGCGCATAATCGTCGAGCGACACTGCAGGCGCCATTGCCGGGCGCAGCTTCTGCTCGGCGATCAGCTGCTGGATGCCTTCCTGGATCGAGTTGTTCAGCGCGTCCTGCGCGATCGACTCGCCGTGCATCTTGCGCACCAGATTGGCGGGCACCTTGCCGGGGCGGAAGCCGGGCATGCGGACCTGCGGCGCGACACGCTTCACCTCGGCATCGACCTTGGAATCGATATCCTTGGCGGTGATGGTGAGCGTGTAGGCGCGCTTGAGGCCCTCGTTCAACGTCTCGACAGTCTGCATGTGCGGGGTCGCGCTTTCGTTTCTCGTGAATCCATATGTGGCTGCATCGCCCCTGCATGGGGCGAGACTGGTGCGGGCGAAGGGACTCGAACCCCCACATCTTGCGATACTTGGACCTAAACCAAGCGCGTCTACCAGTTCCGCCACGCCCGCCTGAGAGGACACCGCCGATCAGCCGGCGTCTATAGCAGCCGTGCGAGACAGGGCAAGACACAAGGCAACCGCTATCGATGCGGTTCGTTGTGCCCCTGAAGGAGAGTGTCGATGCCCGTAGAACCCCCGATGCCCGAACAACCGATGCCCGGCGAACCCGGCCAGCCCACCGCACCGCCGCCCGAGGCACCGCCGCACCCCGGCGAACAGCCGAGCCAGCCCGGCATCCCCGCCAGCCCGCCACCCGAATTCAACCCGCCCGGCCCCGATATCGACGTCCCCTCGCCGCAGCCCGGCGGCGATCCCGGCGTTGCCCCCGGCCAGCCGGTAATGTGATTAAACAAGGAGAAGCCCGATGAGCGATCGCGACCCGCATCCAGACAGCATGCCGCAGGACAATACCGACCGCCGCTCGGATATCGAACGCGCGGTTTCGGGGCGCAACGACGATGTCGAGAATGTCGAGGGCGGCACCGGCGGCACCACGTCGCCGACCGAACCGACGGTCTCGCCCGACAGCGCGGGCGGTTCGGGCGGCGTCGTCCGCAACCAGGACGCCGACGCGCAGTAAGTGCACAAGCGGGGCGCACCGACCGCGCGGGGCGCCCCGTTCGAAGGCCTTAGCCGAGCGCCTTCTTCAGCAGTTCGTTGACCACACCGGGGTTGGCCTTGCCGCCCATCGCCTTCATCGTCTGGCCGACGAAGAAGCCGAACAGCTTGTCCTTGCCGCCGCGATAATCGGCGACCTTGTCTGGGTTGGCGGCGATGACCTTGGCGATCTCGGCCTCGATCGCGCCGGTATCGCTGGTCTGCTTGAGCCCGCGTTCCTCGACGATCACACCCGCGCCCTGCCCGGTTTCGAGCATGATCTCGAACACCTGCTTGCCCAGCGTATTCGAGATCGTGCCGTCGGCGATCAGCGCCAGCAATTCGGCGCCCTGCGCGGGGTTGACCGGGCTGTCGGCGATGTCGCGGCCCAGCCGGTTGAGCGCGCCGAACAGGTCCGAAATCAGCCAGTTCGCCGCCGCCTTTGCCGTCACCTGCGAACCGCATTCGGCCAGCAGCGCCTCGAACCAGCGCGTGGTCTCGACCTCGGCGGTGAGCACCGCGGCGTTGTACGCCGACAGCCCCAGCTCGGTTTCGTAGCGCCGGCGCTTCGGATCGGGCAGCTCGGGCAGGCTCGCGCGGCATTCGGCGAGGAAGCCATCGTCGAGCACCAGCGGCAGCAGATCGGGATCGGGGAAATAGCGATAGTCGTGCGCGTCTTCCTTCGACCGCATCGACCGCGTCTCGCCGCGATCGGGATCGTAGAGCCGCGTTTCCTGAACGATCTTGCCACCGGCTTCGAGTACGTCGACCTGGCGCCGCGCCTCATGCTCGATCACCGCCATCACGAAACGCACCGAATTGACGTTCTTCGTCTCGGTCCGCGTGCCGAACTCCTCGCCGGGCTTGCGCACGCTGACATTGACGTCGGCGCGCATCGAGCCTTCCTCCATATTGCCGTCGCACGAGCCGACATAGCGCAGGATCGAGCGCAGCTTGCGGACATAGGCGCCGGCTTCGGCGGGCGAGCGCATGTCGGGTTTCGACACGATCTCCATCAGCGCGACGCCCGACCGGTTGAGATCGACATAGCTTCGCGTCGGATGCTGATCGTGCATCAGCTTGCCAGCGTCCTGCTCGACATGGATCCGCTCGACGCCGATCGCCTTGACCGGCGATTCGGGGTCCTTCTCGTCGAGCTGGACGGTGATCGTCCCCTCACCTACCAGCGGATGATAGAGCTGGCTGATCTGATAGCCCTGCGGCAGATCGGCGTAGAAATAATTCTTGCGATCGAAGCGCGACCATTTGTTGATCGCCGCATCGATCGCCATGCCGGTGCGCACCGCCTGGCGGATGCATTCGCGGTTCGGCGTCGGCAGCATCCCCGGCATCGCCGCATCGACCAGGCTGACCTGGGTGTTGGGCTCGGACCCGAACGCGGTCGACGCGCCCGAGAAGAGCTTGGCGTTCGAGGTGACCTGCGCATGGACTTCGAGGCCGATGACGACCTCCCAGTCGCCGGTGGCGCCCTGGATGCGATAGCTGCTCATCTTACCACCATGCCTCGGCGCGGGCGGTGAAGCCGGCGCGTTCTTCCAATGCCAGGCCGGCATTCAGCACGCTCTGTTCGTCGAGCGGGCGGCCGATCACCTGCAACCCCAGCGGCAGGCCGCCGGCGTCGAGTCCGCCGGGCACCGACATCGCGGGCAGCCCCGCCAGTGACGACGGCACGGTGAACACGTCGTTCAAGTACATCGCCAGCGGATCGGCCATCTTCTCGCCCAACGCGAACGCCGCCGACGGCGCGGTCGGGGTCAGCAGCAGGTCGCAATGGTCCCACGCCTCGGCGAAATCGCGCGCGATCAACGTTCGGACCTTTTGCGCCTGGGTGTAATAGGCGTGGTAATAGCCCGCCGACAGCACATAGGTGCCGATCATGATCCGACGCTTCACCTCGGGACCAAAGCCCGCCGATCGAGTCGCGGCGTACATGTCCTGCAGGTTCGCGCCCTCGGGCAGTTCGCGCTGGCCATAGCGGACGCCGTCATAGCGCGCGAGGTTCGACGACGCCTCGGCCGGGGCGATGATGTAATAGGCCGGGAGTGCGTAGCGGGTGTGCGGCAGCGATACCTCGACGATCTCTGCCCCGGCGTCGCGCAGCCAGTCGATCCCCTGCTGCCACAACGCTTCGATCTCGGCGGGCATACCCTCGACCCGATATTCCTTGGGAATACCGACGCGCTTGCCCTTGAGATCGCTCGACAATCCGGCTTCCCAATGCGGTACTTCCAGATCGAGCGAGGTAGAATCCTTGGCGTCGAACCCGCTCATCGCCTCGAGCATGATCGCGCAGTCACGCACATCACGTGCCATCGGCCCCGCCTGGTCGAGCGACGAGGCGAAGGCGACGACGCCCCAGCGCGAGCAGCGGCCGTACGTAGGCTTGATGCCCGAGATGCCGACAAACGCCGCGGGCTGGCGGATCGATCCGCCGGTGTCGGTGCCGGTCGCCGCGGGGCACAGCCGCGCCGCGATCGCCGAGGCGCTGCCGCCCGACGATCCGCCAGGGGCCATCGCGGCGTTGCCGCCGTCGTTGCGCCGCCAGGGGCTGATGACGTTGCCGAAATAGCTCGTCTCGTTCGACGACCCCATTGCGAACTGGTCGAGGTTGAGCTTGCCGAGCATCCCTGCCCCGGCTTCCCACAATTTCCCCGACACCGTCGATTCATAGGGCGGCACGAAGCCTTCGAGGATGTGGCTCGCTGCGGTGGTCTGCACGCCCTTGGTGCAGAACAGATCCTTCATGCCGATCGGCACGCCCGCCAGCGGCTTGGCCGCGTCGCCTGCCGCGCGCGCGGCGTCAGCGGCGTCGGCGGCGGCCAGAGCATGATCGGGGGTGTCGACGATGAAGGCGTTGAGCGCCTTCGCGCCGGCAACCGCCGCGTTGAAGCCTTCGGCCACTTCGCGCGCCGAGAAATCGCCTGCGCGAAATCCGTCACGGATACCGGCGACGGTGAGGTCGGTAAGCTTGGTCATTCGATCACCTTGGGCACCGCGAAAAAGCCATGTTCGGCCTGCGGCGCGTTGGCCAGCACCAGGTCGCGCTGGTCGGGCTCGGTCACCACGTCTTCGCGCAAACGAAGCGTGTTGGGGATGACGGCGGTCATCGGCTCGATGCCGGTGACATCGACCTCGCCCAATTGCTCGATCCAGCCAAGGATGTTGTTGAGTTCGGGCGCCATTGCCTGCGCCTCGTCATCGGTGATCGCGATCCTGGCGAGGCTCGCGATGCGTTTCACGGTTGCGGTGTCTACGGACATTCGTCGCGGCTAGCATCGTGCCTTGCCCGCTTCAAGCGTCCACCCCCCAAAGCTGCGGTTGCGCCGCGCGCAAGGCTGTCGCACGGGGTGTGCGCGGGTCCGCTGGTTCGCGGGCAGGAAGGATTTGGATAGTGGCGCGCAAATTTCTGTACGTGGTGGCGGTGCTCATCATCCTCGCGATCGCCGCGGCGTTTGCCTATCGCCTGTACGGGATCGAGCTGCTGCGCCGGACGATGGTGCCGAGCGCACCGTTCGAGGCGCTGCCCGAGCCCGAGCCCAATGCCTATGCCAAGCCCGCCATGTGGATCGCGCGGCCCGATCGCGCGGGCAATCCGGCGCTTTGGGTGCCGCAGGGGCTGACCGTCGGCGCGAATCCGCCCGCCGCCGTGTTCTTCATCCACCCCACCTCGTATCTCGATCGTGGCCACTGGAACGCGCCGCTCGACAATGCCGACGCCAATGGCCGCGCCGAGATTTTCCTGCGCGGCCAGGCGAGCGCGTTCAACGAAGTCGGCGCGGTCTGGGCCCCGCGCTACCGCCAGGCGACCTTCGGCGCGTTCCTGACCAGCGAGGACAGCGCGCGCCAGGCGTTGGCGCTCGCCTATCGCGACGTGCTGGCAGCGTTCGACCAGTTTGTGGGCGAAGTCGGTCCCGATCGACCCATCATCCTTGCCGGGCATAGCCAGGGCGCGCTGCACCTGACGCATCTGCTCAAGGACCGGATCGCGGGCCAGCCGATCGCCGACCGGATCGTCGCCGCCTATGTCGTCGGCTGGCCGGTGTCGAAGCCCGCCGATCTGCCCATGCTCGGCCTGCCCGAATGCGCGACGGCGCAGCAGTCCGGCTGCATCCTCTCGTGGCAGAGCTTTGCCGAGCCCGCCGATCCCTCGCTGATCTTCGACACCTTCGATCAAACCACCGGCTTCAACGGCCTGCCGCGCGCGGGAACGCCATTGGTGTGCACCAACCCGATCACCGGCAATGCCGGCGATTCGGCCGAGGCTCCGGCCAATCTGGGCGCATTGTTCCCGTCGGAAGACCTGACCGAGGCGACGCTCGAGCCCGGGCGCATCCCGGCGCGCTGCGAAGGGCGCGGTATCCTGATGATCGGCAGCCCCCCCGACCTCGGCAATTACGTGCTGCCGGGAAACAACTACCACGTGTTCGACTACAGCCTGTTCTGGGGCAATGTCCGGCAGGATGCGGCGCGGCGGATGGCGGCGTTCGCGCGATGATCACCACCGAGAAGGCGGCGTTCGCCGCGGCACTCCCTGCTGGCGGGCGGCTGATCGGGCTCGACGTCGGTACCAAGACGATCGGCACCGCGTTCTGCGACGCCGGCTGGAGCTTCGCCAGCCCCGCCACGCTGATCCGCCGTACCAAGTTCCAGAAGGACAAGGCCGAAATCGCCGGCGTCATCGGCAAGCAGGTCGTGCGCGGGATCGTCATCGGGCTGCCGCTCAGCCTCGACGGCAGCGATACCCCGCGCACCCAATCGACCCGCGCCTTCGCGCGCAATGTCGAGGATTTGGCATTGCCGATACTGCTGTGGGACGAGCGCTGGTCGACCGTCGCGGTCGAGCGGACCTTGATCGAACAGGACGCAAGCCGTGCGAAACGCGCCGAATTGATCGATAACATGGCCGCCGCCTGGATCCTGCAGGGCGCGATCGACGCGCTCGCGCACGGCTGAACAACGGTCCGAAAGACCCTGTTGGGCAGTTTACTTCGCACTAACTACTCGCCGTTACACCGGCCGCGTGTTCCAACTACCGCGTTTTTCATCCTTTTCGATACTCATCGGCCAAGCCGTGGTCGCGATCGTCGGCATGGGCGTGCTCGCGGGGCTTCCTCCGCAGCGCGGGCGTATCCTGATGGTCCCGCTCGACGGCACCTCGGCGGGCGCGATGGCGGCATTGGCACGAGCGGCGGGCGGATCGCTGGTAGCGACCGGCGGCTGGCCGGGGTCGCTGATCGTCGAATCGCCGCTGACAGCGCTGCGCGGGCAAACGCAGGGGCGCGCGATCCTGTTGCTGCGTGCGCCCGGGGCCGGCTGCGGCAGCGAAACGGTGGAGAAGGCATGAACCAGCTCGACGCATTTCGTCGCCGCGGCTTCGACCTGCTGGTCATCGCCGCCTGGGTCAGCGTAGCGGCGATCGGCGTGATGGGAATGGTCCTTCGCGCGCCTGGATTCGGCATCGTGCTGTCGATCGGGATCGCAGCCACGCTGCCCCCCACGATCGCGCTGCTTCGCAGTCAGCGCGACGCCAATGCACGGCTGATGCTGGGCGTGCTCGCCGCGCTGCTCCCCGCGCTAGGCGTCTATCTATATGCGGGTCGCGCGTGGCAGATCGATATCCACATGTATTTCTTCGTCGCGCTCGCTGCATTGGCGGTGCTGTGCGACTGGCGCCCGCTGGTGCTGGCCTCGGCGCTGATCGCGGTGCATCATCTGAGCTTCGGCTTGCTCGTCACAGACTGGGTGTTCCTGGGCGGCAGCAATGTCTGGCGGACGATCATCCACGTGATCGCGGTGGTCCTGCAGTGCGGCGTGCTCGCGTTTCTCACGATGCGGCTGCAGGCGCTGATGCTGCGGCAGGAACAGGCGCAGGCCGACAGCAACTCTGCGGCTGCCGACGCGATCGCGCGCCGCCACGAGGTCGAAGCCGCGATGGAAGCCGCTGCTGCGGCCGAACGCCGCGAAGGCGAGCAGCGCGAACGCCGCGAAGCCGCCGAGCGCGACGCCGCCGAGGCGCGCCGCGCCGAGATGCTGGCGCTCGCGGGCAGCTTCCACGACACGATCGACGCGATCGTCGGATCGGTTTCCGCTGCGTCGTCCGAGCTCGAGGCGTCGGCCCGCGACCTGCAGGACATTGCGCGCCGCGCGAGCCGCGAGACGACCGAAAGCGCCGATACCGCGGCGATGTCGTCAGCCAGCGCCGAGGCGCTTGCAGCGCGGATCGCCGAACTGTCGCTGTCGATCAACGCGATCGGAGCCAGCGTCGATCGCCAGGCGCGGTTGAGCCATGACGCGCGCGACGTATCGACGTCGGGGCACGACGCGGTCCGCCACCTCACCGAGCGCACCGAAGCGATCGGACGCTTCGCCGATTCGGTCCACGCGATCGCTGCACGCACCAATTTGCTAGCGCTCAACGCGACGATCGAGGCGGCGCGTGCGGGCGACGTCGGACGCGGCTTCGCGGTGGTCGCGCAGGAGGTGAAGCTGTTGGCGGGCCAAACCACCGGCGCGACGGGCGAAATCCGCACGCTCGCGACGTCGGTCCATGGCGAGGCCGAGATCGCGCACGATGCGCTAGCCGGAATCACCGGCGCGATCGGCGATCTCGCCACAGCTGCGGCGGCGATCCGCACCGCGATCGACGCGCAGCGCGCCACCGCTGCCGCGCTCAAGACCACGGCGATCGATACCGCGGCGGGAGCAACGCAGATGGCCGACCAGATCGCCAATGTGGTGATGGTGGCGCACGACACCGAAACGCTGTCCGGTCGCGTGCTGGGCGCCGCGTCGGCGCTTGCCGAAACCTCGCGGAAATTGCGCGCCGCTGCTGGCACCTTCGTCTCGAAGCTGGAAGCCGCATAAGCTTGCGTGCGCAGCGGGGGCGTTCTAACCGCCGGCCTTGATGTCAGCTTCGGACCACTCCCCCGCCGCCGTCCTGCCCGGACGCGTCGCGTTCCCGCACCGGCACCTCACGGGTATCGGCGGGCTGCAGCCGCACGAGATCACCTTCCTGCTCGACGAATCGGAGCAATGGATCGAGGCGAACCGCGCGCGCGCCAAGAACGACCGCCGGCTCGACGGGGTCACGCAGATCAACGCGTTCTTCGAAAATTCGACGCGCACGCTGTTGTCGTTCGAGATCGCGGGAAAACGACTCGGCGCCGACGTCGTCAACATGGGCGTCGGCCAGTCGAGCGTGAAGAAGGGCGAGACGCTGATCGACACCGCGGTCACGCTCAACGCGATGCGCGCCGACGTGATCGTCATCCGCCACGGCAGCTCGGGCGCGGTGCAGCTGATCGCCGACAAGGTCGATTGCCCGGTGCTCAACGCCGGCGACGGCAGCCATGAGCACCCGACGCAGGCGCTGCTCGATGCGCTGACGATCCGGCGGCGGCGCGGCAGCATCGCCGGGCAGCGCGTGGTGATCTGCGGCGATGTGCTGCACAGCCGGGTCGCGCGATCGAATATGCTGGCGCTTGCCTCGCTCGCCGCCGAAGTGCGCGTCGTCGGCCCGTCGACGTTGATGCCCGCCGCGGTCGAGCAGATGGCGGTTACGCGCTTCACCGATTTCGACGCCGCGCTCGATGGTGCCGACGTCGTGATGATGCTGCGGCTGCAGAACGAGCGGATGTCGGGGGCGTTTATCCCGTCGACGCGCGAATATCACCGCCGCTATGGCCTGACCCCCGAGCGGCTGGCGCTTGCGAAGCCCGACGCGCTGGTGATGCATCCGGGGCCGATGAACCGCGGGGTCGAGATTACCTCGTCGGTCGCCGATATGCCGGGGCGATCGGCGATCACCGAACAGGTCGAAATGGGGGTCGCGGTGCGGATGGCGTGTCTCGACGTGCTGACGCGGCGCGCACGCGGCGTGGAGGGTTGGGCATGACCACCGCTTTCGTGAACGCGACCTTGGTCTGCCCCGACGGCGGCAAACGGCAAGGCAACCTGCTGGTCGAGGGCGATTGCATTATGCGCGTCGGCGATTTCGACGCGCCGGTAGGTGCCGCGATCGTCGATTGCCGCGGGCGGATGCTGGCGCCCGCGATCGTCGATCTGGGGGTTTTCGCGATCGACAAGCCTGCGTGCCTTGCCGGCGGGATCGTCCGTGTCGGGCTGATGCCCGATCAGTCGCCGATCCTCGACGATCCGGGCATCGTCCAGCGCGCCGCCGACATGGGCAAGCCTGAGCTATGGGTCCATCCGATCGCCGCCGCGACTCGCGCGCTGGCGGGCATCGACCTCGCCGAAATGGCGATCAACCAGGAAGCCGGCGCGCGCGCGGTGGCGACCGGGCGCGGCTGGATCGCCGATAGCGGGGTGATGCGCCGGGTGCTCGCTTATGCCGCCGATATCGGGCTGACGGTTGTCGCCCACCCAGAAGATGCCGGGCTCGCTGCAGGCGCGGTCGCGACCGAGGGCGAGACCGCCACGCGGCTGGGGCTGCGCGCCGCTCCCGCGATCGCCGAATCGCTGGCAATCGCCCGCGACCTGATGCTGGCGGGGGAAACCGGCGCAGCACTCCATTTCCGTCAGGTGACGACGGCCAAGGGCTTCGACCTGATCCGCGCGGCACGTGCGCGCGGGGTTCGGGTGACCTGCGGGATTTCGCCGGGGCATCTGCTGCTTTCGGACATCGCCATGAACGATTTCCGCACCTTCGCGCATCTCTCGCCACCGCTGCGCAGCGAAGACGACCGGCGCGCGGCGCTCGCGGCGCTCGCCGACGGGACGATCGACGTGCTGACTTCGTCGCACGATCCGCGCGGCCCCGAGGAAAAGCGCCTGCCCTTCGCCGATTCGGCGCCGGGCATGTCGGGCGCCGAGACGCTGCTGCCGCTGGGGCTTGGAATGGTGCACGACGGCACGATCACGATCGAGCGGCTGTTCGCGTTGCTCGCCCGAAACCCCGCGCGGATACTGGGGCTCGACACGGGGACGCTGGCGGCGGGGCAGCCCGCCGACCTGATCCTGGTCGATCCGAACATCGGCGCGCAGATCGTCGCCGACCGGATGGTTGGGCGGGCGGGCAACACCCCGTTCGACGGCCTGCCGGTGCAGGGCCGCGTCAAGATGGTTATGAAGGGCGGGTCGATCCTCGCCTGATTGCCGCCGAACCGAACCCGAAAGCCGCCCGCCGGCGCTTGCCCACCGATATGTTGTCTGACTATATCCGCGCAGCGGACGCATAGACCGACGCCCGCGCGGGAGAGACGAAGGATGGCGAACATGAAGGCAGCGACGCTGATGATTGGTGCAATGCTGGCCATGACGTCCCCCGGCGGGGCGATCGCCGCCACCGCTACGCGTGAAGCGGCGGGAACGCTCAAGGACGGATCGGTGGTCGAGGCGATCACGCTCAGCAACGCCAATGGCGTCAGCGCGCGCGTACTGACCTATGGCGCCACGCTGCAATCACTGATGGTACCGGGTCGCGACGGCAAGGTCGCCGATGTGGTGCTCGGTTATGACGACGTCGCCTCCTATGTCGATCGTCCCAATTATTTCGGCGTCACCGTCGGCCGCTTCGCCAACCGGATCGCAGGGGGCAAGTTCACGCTCGACGGCAAGAGCCATCAGCTGCCGCTCAACGACAAGGTCAATTCGCTGCACGGCGGCGGCAACGGTTTCGACAAGATCCTGTGGAAGGTCGTGTCCGTCAGCAGCGGGCCGACCGCCAAGCTGGTGCTGTCGCACCGCAGCCCCGACGGCGATTCCGGCTATCCGGGCAAGCTCGACGTCACCGTCACCTATACGCTCGACGAGACCGGCAATCTGGGGATCGCGTTTGATGCGAAGACCGACAAGCCGACTATCGTCAACATGACCAACCACGCCTTGTTCAACATGGCGGGCGACGGATCGCCGATGGGCGCGACCGACCAGCTGCTGACGATTCCCGCGCGCGCCTATACCCCGGTCAACGCCGCGCTGATCCCGACCGGCGAGCTGCGACCGGTCGAGAATACGCCGTTCGACTTTCGCCGCCCGCGAATGATCGCCGAGCGTATTCGCGACGGCAGGGATGAGCAGATCCGCGTCGCGCAGGGCTACGACCATAATTACGCGCTCGACAAGGGCCTGACCGATACCCCCGAAATCGCGGCGCGGCTCGAGGACCCGGCCTCGGGCCGCGTGCTCGAAGTGCTGTCGACCGAGCCCGGCGTCCAATTCTACAGCGGCAACTTCCTCGATGCCACATACGTTGGGAAAGACGGACATCTTTACCGTATGGGCGACGGCATCGCGCTTGAGCCCCAGAAATTCCCCGATGCCCCCAACCAGCCGAGCTTCGTCTCGGCGCGCGTCGATCCCGGCAAGCCCTATCGGCATGTCATGATCTACCGCGTGTCGACGAAGCGCTGACCCACCTGCCTGTTTCGCGAAAGACCCTGCATGACTGACACGCCCCAGCTCCAGCCAAAGCTCCGCTCGCGCGCCTGGTTCGACAATCCCGAGAACGTCGACATGACCGCGCTGTATCTCGAGCGCTATCTCAACTTCGGCTTGAGCCTAGAGGAATTGCGCTCGGGCAAGCCGATCATTGGCATCGCGCAAACGGGCAGCGATCTGTCCCCGTGCAACCGCCATCACCTCGTGCTGGCCGAACGGCTGCGCGACGGCATCCGGGAAATGGGCGGCATCCCGCTCGAATTCCCCGTCCATCCGATCCAGGAAACCGGCAAGCGCCCGACTGCAGCACTGGATCGCAACCTTGCCTATCTGGCGCTGGTCGAAGTGCTGTACGGCTATCCGCTCGACGGCGTGGTGCTAACGATCGGTTGCGACAAGACGACGCCGGCCTGCCTGATGGCCGCCGCTACCGTGAACATTCCGGCGATCGCGCTGTCGGTCGGGCCGATGCTCAACGGCTG